>JBGQDM010000047.1:0-23127 GCA_041495845.1 Terriglobia bacterium
GAAGTCTTTCCCCACGAGATTTCCGTCCATAAAATTCGGGCCCATGAAGCTGGCACTGAAGTAGTACGTGTCGGACTTTGGTTCTACCGACGCGTTGCAGTAGTAAGATTGGGTAGTTGCTGGAGCCTGTTGTCCCGCAGCAATCGAAACCCAGAGCATCGCGCAAACAGCAAGGGTGAAGGTAGTCTTAAGCATTGGCTTGTCTCCTCAAAATCTCCGTAGTTCATATTCCTGACCGGCGATATGGCCTTGAGCGTTCCGGCAGCCCTTTGATCGCCCACTCCAGCTTCCAATGGTCATCCATGGTCTGACCAAGTTTTTCAAGTTCGCTTCTGGTAATGGTGTGTGAAAAGTACGGCTCTGGCGGGCAACTTAGCGCTGCTTCAAATTGAGGCCTCGGCGACTCCTCGATACTGAACCGCCGCCGCACTTGCCAAGCCAATAAATCAGCAGCCTGAAGTGGCAAGAACTGCTGCTCATCCTCGTAGCGAACCTTGATAACCCTTTTTCCGAACTGCGGCGCTCCGGCGACTTGGTTGTAGAGCTTGTGTGAAGGCTTTTCCAACTCATTCGCATTGTCAAAAACGAACTCTATAGGCCTGCTGGGGCCGAAGTACTTTTCTACGCTTGTTCCCGCCGCAATGATGCCAGTAAACAGAAAGTAGTAAGCATTGTCCCATTGCTCTGGGACATATGGCTTTATTACTTCGTTGTAATCCTGTTGCTTCAGCCGCACGTATAGTGACCGCAGCGCGTGCTTTCCGATCACCTCGATGAAAGCGTTGATCCGCTCGTTCCTGTCATCCTCGGAGACTCCAGCCCATTTCCCGTCTGACCTCAGACTCTCCGCTTCACTGGCTTTGAAATAGTCCAGCTTTGGTCGCCAGTCGAGGATGGCCCGCCACGGTTCATCGAAGGCAGCCCAAGATTGAGTCGTTCCCACGTACCCGGCAAGAACATACCAAGGCGAATCTCCTCCGCTTCCGCTATCGTCTATAAACGCCTTCAGCGCAGACACGTAACCCTCCCAAAATAATCATGTCGTGATCCTGCCATTGCGCGACGAATGGTTCACTCTTGCGTTTTTTGCAAAGGTGGGTGGCAAGGCTGCGGATACACCGTGGTTGTTCCTGGCAGGTGGTTCCCGCCATGCGGCGCCAGCGCCGGGAGCAGTGCTGGCAAAAACCACAAGAGGGCCACCCCCAGAGATTGGACTATCAGCCACGGCGTGAGGCCTTGGTGTTCGTCGTCCGTTCACTCTCCTCAACAAACGTCCGAAACGGGTGAGGAATTGATTTTCCAGGGTCCTTGGTCGCATTGCGGAGGTAGTCGGTGACGCTCTTTCCTAGGCTGACAGCCCACTCGGGTTCTCGCACGTCATAAATGATCACGCGGAGGTGCCGAAGATCGAACGGAACGTCTTCAACCTGAGCAGCAGCAAAGACGACGGGTTTTCTGGCGGCGTGCGCCAAGCCCAGTTCGTAGAATACGTTAGGGTTCTTGCCAGAAAGGTCCGCCAGCAGGAGAGCTGCTTTCTCGATTTGTTCCCATATCTGCTCAACGACACTCCCTGTGGTAAACAGTTCGTCCGCACGCACAGGCTCAAACCCAGCCTCCTTGATCGCTGGCACATAGATTTCCTGATAGTAGCGGTCGAACCACGACCCAAACGGCATCATCACGAAACAAGTATCAAGAAACTCCCGAATGCGAGGCTCTTTTGCGGCTGGCTGACTAGGCCCCCTTTCAGCGGGGATTCCCTGTGCGGATGTCTCCAGGGTGGCGCTCGGCTCGGCTGCTGCGTTCGAGCTGGAGAATGAACGAAGAAAGTTCAGATTGTCACGAAAGACCTTGGCAAATGAATCCACGCGATCCCGTGGAATGTTGAATTCGCGGATTACTGTATTTAAGAAAAATTCGTCCTCGGGAATCCGCTTCCCGCCGTAGAACTTCTCAACATTCTCAAAGTCTTTTACAGTTCGGAACGCTGCCAAAAGTCCGTCCGCTCGCTGGATTGGCGTGCTTGGCGCAACGATGTCCTGGCCCAGTTTCGCGATACTGATCTGGGCTTTGGGACCAGATCCGGTTACTAAGCCATACAGGTTGGCCGATCGAAGAAGGTCTTGAAACCGCCAGTCTTGCGCTTGGCGAAAACCGACCGCTACCGCGACTTCCTGGGCGGGCATGGGGTTCCCGGCATTCTTTTCCTCAATAACCTTAGCAATCCGGATGGCATCTTCGAGTGTGTTCTTGGGGAAGGTCCAAGGCAGCTTCTTACCCTCGCCGTTTGACTTCGTCCGCCGCTTCGGTTCCTTCTTGGTTTTTTCTGACTCGGGCATGATTGCACCCCTCCTACGATCCTGACGTGACTTCGCTCTATCGCGTTAATAACATGAAAGTAACGCGAATAAAAAGCGATTCTGCACCAGAAACTGTGCAAAAGCTGTGAGTTGCGGAAGAAAGTTGTGGAAGAGACTAGGGGACGATAGGGATTGGAGTTCAGTTCCGGGCTGATGAGATAACCGGAAACAGGGGGCAGGTCATACGGGGCGCCCACCACCCAATCATCGCGATCTAGGCCCCAGCATTCTTCGATGCCAACATCCCGCCCCCGTTACGGGATGCGAGAGCGCCCATTAATCCTACAGCCGATTTCGCAAGAGGAATCCGATGGCCCATTCCAGGACCGAGTTCTCTACGCGGTCTTGCCGGCACTCACTCTCCCCGCGCCACTCTCGTTCAACAGCGTGCGTACCTTGCGCGCCAATTCAATGGGAAGAAATGGCTTTTCCAAGTAGCAAGCATCTTGCGGGAAGTGCGCTGCCCGGCCGACGATGTCTTCCGCATAGCCCGAGATGAACAAAAACCTTATTTCTGGCCGCAGCAAGATTGCTTTTTGCCTCAACTCGAGTCCGTTCAGCTTCGGCATCATGATATCGCTGACCACGAGGTCAATCGCGCTGGGATTTTTCTCCAAAATCCGGATCGCGTCACTTCCGTCCCCCGCCGTACGTACGGTGTAGCCGCGTTTCTCCAGAGACACGGAAATCAATCTGCGCAGGGCTGGTTCGTCCTCGACCACCAGCACGGTCTCGGTGCCGGAGAGAAACTCGACTTGCATCGGCGGCGTCTCATCTTCTGCCTTCACTTCAGTCACTGCCGTCGGACGCAGGTAGATGCGGAACCTGGTGCCCTCTTGCAAGGCGCTCTCTACGGTGATGTGCCCCCCGCTCTGGCGCACGATGCCGTAAACCGTCGACAGCCCCAGTCCCGTCCCTTTGCCCTCCTGTTTCGTGGTAAAGAAGGGCTCGAAGATTCGGGCCTGGGTGGGTGCATCGATGCCCGAACCGTTGTCGCTCACCGCCAGCATCACGTAGGGTCCGGGCTGCACCTCGATGTGGCGATCGGCGTATTCCTCATCCAATTCCACGTTGGCCGTTTCAATCACCACTTTGCCGCCCTGCGGCATGGCGTCGCGAGCGTTCACCACCAGGTTGATGAGAATTTGCTGGATCTGTGCGGGGTCCACTTTGACCGGTTGCAGGTTCGGCTCCAGAACCGGAACCAGGTCGATGTTCCCGGGGATGAGTCGGCGCAGGAGCTTGTGTGTCTCCCACACCACCAGATTGACGTCCAGAACCTTGGGCTCGAGTACCTGCCGTCGGCTCAGGGCCAGCAGTTGTCGCGTCACGGAAGCGGCCCTCTGAGTAGCCGCCTTGATCTCAGCCACGTTCCGGCGCAGGCCTGCAGGGGTACTGGCTTCTTCCAACAACAGTTCGCTGTACCCCAGGATGATGCCTAGATAATTGTTGAACTCGTGGGCCATCCCGCCGGCCAATTGCCCCACCGCTTCAATTTTCTGCGCTTGACGCAACTGCTCTTCCAGCGCCCGCCGCTCGGTGACGTCCTCGGCGATCACCTCGAGCCCAGCGGCCCGCTGGTTCTCGGTGCGTAATACCCGGCCGCTCAGGCGTACCGTGATCAAACGCTGATCCCGCCGCTTCCACTGCACTTCTTCTTCAATCTCCGCGGTCAGCTGCCATTTGCGCAATAAACGCAGCCCTTCTTCCGGTTCGATGAAAACATCCTGGGCTATGCTCAGTTTCAGAACTTCCTCCGCGGAGCTGTAACCCAGCATGGCCACCAGGGCAGGATTCACATCCAGGAAGCGACCGTCCAGCGTGCCTCGGTAGATGCCGTGGACTGCGCCTTCGAACACCGACCGGTGGTGAGTTTCCGATATCTTCAGCGCTGCCTCGGCCTGAACGCGCTCGGTGATGTCACGGATATTGCACTGCACCACCTGGGTTCCATCCACCGCGTAGACGTTGCTGACAAACTCTACGTTAATTCGCCGCCCATCTTTGGTTTCCAGCGGCAAATCTTCGTAGCGGATAATCCCCCTGGTTTGGAGTTCACTAAAAGCGGACCGGGAGGCGGGAACATCCTTAAACGGGCCGATTTCCCACAGTCTCTTCCCCACAAATTCGGCATGTGTATAGCCCAACATCTCAATCAAAAAAGGGTTCACATCGACGATCTGCCCCGTCTTGAAATCGAGAATCAATATCCCATCTTTGGCGGTTTCAAAGAGCCGCCGGTACCGAGTCTCGGAGTCTCCCAGCGCCTTTTGCGCTTGATCGTGTGCCGCTTCGGCGAACTTCTGCTGCGAGATGTCTACCATGGTGCCTTCGATCATGGCCGGTCCTCCGTCATGACCCAGCACGGGTGCGACGTTCTCCAACACCCACACCGAACTGCCGTCCTTGCGCCGCAACCGCGAAACGAAATTGGTGAGGGACCCGACACTGCGGCAGTGTTCAAGGAAGTCTTGCCGGTCGGTGGGCGAAAAGTAGAACTCCAGGGCATGGCAGGCGAGCAACTCTTCCCGCGACCCATAACCCATGATCTGCACAAAGGCCGGATTGCAGTCGAGCACCTGGCCATCCAGCGTCGTTCGGTAAAATCCAACTATGCTTGATTCGAAGAACCGCTGGTAGCGCTCATACGACTCCCTTCCGGGATTCGATCCCAAGTCGCGCTGATCTTCCAGATGCGCCATCACCTGCCGCGCCAGGGCTCCTAGAATGCGCGTCTGCTCTTCGGTCAGCGCGCGCGGAACATAATCCATCACTGCTAGCGTTCCCAGCGCGTATCCCTCGGGCGTCAGCAAAGGGGCGCCGGCGTAGAAACGGATTCCCGCCTGCGTGGCCAGCTGGTTCGTGGCGAAACGGATGTCTTTCAGGGTGTCCGGAACGATGAGTACATCGGATTGCGTGATGGTGTGGGCACCGAAAGAGATTTCCCGCGGCATCTCGCCCGCGTCCCACCCAACTCTTGACTTGAACCATTCCCTGCTGGCGTCGACGAGGCCGACGAGCCCGACAGGTGTGCCGCAGATATAGGTGGCCACGCGGACAAGATCGTCGAAACGATCCTCTGGAGGAGTATCGAGTATCCGATAATTCCAGAGGACCCGCGATCTCGCGGCTTCATTCGCGAGCAAAGGCATACCCTACTCTCGATTACGCCATTTGCCCAATTCTTATAGCATTATTTCGGACTCGCCGCTATTAACCACTGAGGTGTCAGGCTTTGTGACTGATTGCGTTATTGGCGGGTGGCCCTCGATAAGAGCGAAGGCGCTGTCAAGGGCAAACTTCTCCCGGCGGTGTTTGGCACCGTTGGTTTTGCCAGAGAGGTTGAGGACCAAGGCTCTGGAAATCTCACGTTGAATCACTCTGCGGTGGAACCGTTCGTTCCACCAACCATCGATACGGCCTGAACATCAACCATGATTCTTCTATGCGAACATCCCGCCCCGTGCGGGATGCGAGAGCGCCCAATCAATCCTGCGGTCTAGCTTGCGCCGACCCGGGCCACCCGCGGGCTGCTCTCGATGCGAACGATCTCTGGATACGCCACCTGCGTGCGCAGCATCCAGTAGAGTCGTACCGCCAACTTGCGCGCCGCTGCCACCTTGGCCACCCCTTTCGGCTTCTGATGACAGCGATGCAAATACTGTTTACGAAGTCCGGGATCGTAGCGCACCGCAATCTGCGCCGCTTCCACCAGCAACGAGCGCACCAGCCGGTTGCCCTGCTTGGTGATCGCGCCCAGCTTCTGCCGCCCACCCGAACTTTCCTCGCGCGGAATCAGTCCCAGATAACTCGCCACCTGCTTGCTGCGCTGAAACCGGCCCGCCTCGCCGAGGGTCAGCACGAACGCCAGCGCCGTGTTCGGTCCCACTCCCGGCTGCGTCAACCCTTCGTCTTGTGAAGGGTGGGTAGCACTGCCGCTGACAGGTGGGTTCGCCACGCAGCAGCCTCGCCCTGTGACTTTCCGCTCATCGTCCGCGCTTTTCCCTTGACATTTCCCTTCTCGCCGTCGCATAAAAGATATAGATACTAAACATTAGTTAGCTTTAAGAAATAAGTCCTTACGGCTCTAGATTTTCCGTATAAGTCCTAATTCCTCTAGGATTTAAGCGCGATTCTCCCGCCAACCTGATGAAAACAATAGACGGGGGGAGGGGGTAGGGGGGTTACTTTCAAGTTATGAGACTGGGGCCGATTCCCATACACGCTACGTCAGCCGCAGCCGCCACAGCCAGTAGCTGCTGGCTTCGCGTAGCACCGCCAACACACGCTGCCAGAACGAGCGTGGGCGCGATCCCATGCGAGGCGCGGCGTAGACGGTGATGCCTTCCGCTTCCAGCATGCGCCGGATGCGGAAGAGGTGATATTCGTCACTTACCGCCAGGCAGTCGCGCAATCCGTTGGCGCGCAGAATCTGCGACACGCGCTCGACCGATTCGGCGGTGTCGGTGCCTTGCGTCTCCGCGATCAGTTGATTTTCGGGAATGCCGCGGCGCATCAGATAGTCGCGCCCCACGCCGCCTTCACTGAAGCTGGGATCGCCGCCCGCGCCGCCAGTGGTAATTACCAGCGGGGCCAGTCCGGCTTGATAGAGTTCCCAGGCGCGATCCAGGCGGGCACGGTAGACGGGAGAAGGGCGTCCGGAATATTCGGCTGCCCCAAAGACTACGATGGCGGAGGCGCGGCGCAAATCCTGCTGCGCTGCCTGCTGCACAATCTGGTAACAGATGACGGCTACAGAAATGCCCGCGGCTGCGAGTGCCAGCGCCAACGCCGACACCCAGCGGCGGACTGCCCGTCGATGCTCCGGTGCTGTGGTCATCACCGGCTGAAAATCTTGGTAATCTCCTCGCGCGGGATGGCCCCTTCGCGCATGATCCGCCAGCCCGCCGGGTCGGACAGATCGACGATGGTGGAGGGGACATCGCGCGGTGCCGTGCCGCCATCCACGATGATGGAGATGCGGTCCTGTAATTGGTCATGCACTTGGGCAGCGGTGGTGCATTCGCTGGCGCCGCTGAGATTGGCGGAGGTGGCCGTAATGGGAATGGCCGCCGCCTGGATCACCGCCAACGGAACGGCGGCCGACGGCACTCGCAGCGCCACATTGCCGGTATTGGCCGTGACCTTCAGCGGCAGACGAGACCCCGCACGGACGATCATCGTCAGCGGCCCGGGCCAGAATTTCTCCGCCAAATCGTAGAAACTCTGCGGCAGGGGTCGAGCCAGTTCCTGCGCCTGGTCGGTGTCGCCGATCAGGAGCGAAAGCGGTTTATGGCGCGAGCGGGACTTGATCTCGTAGACGCGATCCACCGCCCGCAGGTTGAAGGGATCCGCTGCCAACCCGTAGAACGTGTCCGTTGGCATGCCCAGCACTTCGCCCGCACGAATCTGGTCGGCGACATAACGCACCAGGCGTTCTTCCGGTCGGTCACAATTGATCTTGATGATCTCTGCCCGCACTCCGGCCTCGTCAGACGCAAAAATAGTCGCAAAGGAAACACTTAACATACCATGCTCCGGGCTTGCCGGATACAAAACGGGGTATCATGCAGAAGCCTCTCCAAGCCTCATGCCACGCCCACCCATACGTCCGAAGCCGCGCCCGACGCACCGCCCTCCGCCCGGGACGAGCACGATGGCCGGCCGCCACAACCCACTGCTCAAAGAATTGCGCCGGGCTTTCGCCACCGGCCTGACCGACGAAGGCTGTTTTGCGATCGAAGGCATTCGCATGATCGAGGAGGCCACCCGCAGCAGCGCTCGTTTTCGCGCCGTCTTTTTCAGTTCCTCCGCGGAAGCCACGCGCAAGCGACTCGCCCAGCAAATCAGCAGCCGCGTCGAGACTCTGGAAGTGCCCGCCGAGATGTTTCAAGCGATTGTGGCCAGCGAATCGCCCCAGGGTGTGGCAGCGCTGATCCACCGCAAGGCCGCTACACTCGATCAACTGCTGCCGCCGGTGGGCGCACCGCTCATTGTGGTGGCCGCGGGGCTGCAGGATCCCGGCAATCTTGGCACCCTGTTGCGCTCCGCCGATGCGTTTGGCGCCAGCGGCGTGGTGCTTACGGAAGGAACGGTCAGCGCCTTCAATCCGAAAGCTGTGCGCGCGACCGCGGGCTCGATCTTCCGCCTGACCCTGGTCAACGCGCGCGCCGAGGAGCTGCTTCCCTTCCTGGCGCAACACAAGATTCGGCGGATCGCGACCTCTTCGCACGAAGGCACGGACATCAGCGCAGCGACGCTCAGCGGCCCGGTGGCGCTCTTCGTCGGCAACGAAGGCGCCGGTCTGCCACGAAACCTGGCCTCGCAGATGGACGAGACGGTGATGATTCCACACCGCCGCACCGTGGAATCACTGAACGCAGGTGTGGCTGCCAGTATTCTCTTGTATGAGGCCGCTGGGCAGCGACGCGCCCACGCTTAGACGCGCCCATGAACCTATTCGCCTCAACACCCTCGGAGACTGCGCCGGATCCCTCCCGGCCGTTGGCCGACCGCATGCGTCCACGCTCGCTCGATGAATTTTTCGGGCAGGAACACCTCGTCGCGCCCGGCAAACCCCTGCGTACGCAGATGGAGCGAGACGATCTGGGCTCAATCATCTTCTGGGGACCGCCGGGAACCGGCAAGACCACGCTGGCCCAGATCATCGCCCGTAGCACGCGCGCGGAATTCATCGAATTTTCCGCGGTGCTCTCCGGCATCAAGGAAATCAAGCAGGTGATGGCGGATGCGGAGCGCGCCCGCCAGTACGGCACGCGCACTATCGTTTTCGTCGACGAAATCCATCGCTTCAACAAGGCGCAGCAGGACGCATTTCTCCCGCACGTGGAAAAGGGGAACATTCGTCTGATCGGCGCGACCACGGAGAATCCGTCGTTCGAGATCAACTCGGCGCTGCTTTCGCGCTGCCGTGTTTACGTGCTCCATCCGCTGACCGGAGAACAGGTGGTGGGGTTGTTGCGCCGCGCGCTTCAGGATGGCGAACGCGGCCTGGGAAAAAACGGACTTGACGCGGCAGAGGATGGATTGCAGAAAATCGCTGCCTACACCAGCGGCGATGCGCGCGCTGCCTATAACGTGCTCGAAGTCGCCGCCGGCCTGGCTCTCGAACGCAAAGAAAAAACCATCAGCGCGACCATCGTCGAAGACGCGCTGCAAAAGAAAATCCTGCGTTACGACAAAGCGGGAGAAGAGCACTACAACCTTATCTCCGCACTGCACAAATCGGTGCGCAATAGCGATCCCGATGCCGCTCTCTATTGGCTTGGTCGCATGCTGGAAGCGGGCGAAGATCCGCTCTACGTGGCACGCCGCGTGGTGCGCATGGCGGTGGAGGACATTGGCTTGGCTGAACCGCAGGCGCTCGCACTGTGCATGGCAGCCCGCGATGCGGTGGATTTTATTGGCATGCCGGAAGGAAATCTGGCGCTGGCCCAGGCCGTGGTTTATCTCGCGGTTGCGCCGAAATCGAATGCGTTGTACACGGCGTACCAGTCCGTGCAGGAAGAAGTGGAACGAACGGCAGCGGACCCGGTGCCGCTGCACTTGCGCAACGCGCCCACCGCCTTGATGAAAGGATTGGGCTACGGCGCCGGTTACCGCTACGCCCATGATGAGGCCGCGAAGGTTTCCGCCATGGAGTGCCTGCCGGAGAACCTGCGTGGAAGGTCGTACTATCACCCGACCTCGGAAGGGATCGAGAAGCGCATTGGGGAGCGCCTGGAGGAGATTCGCCGGCGCAAGTCTGCGACTGCCGGCCATCCGGAGCGGAAAACAAAAAGCGAAACCTGAGCGAACCGCGCGACATCAAAACTAAGGAAGCCGAGCCGACCGGCACTTGCGTTCCTGGAGGGCTGCAAATGGCGACCGTACCCACCACCCACACTTTTGATGGCCGCCCCTTGCGCGTGCCGCGCCACGACCGCATCCAGGAACTCCTCAACCTGCAAAAAGCGGCGCAACGCATTAACTCTGCGCTCGATCTGGATCAACTGATCGAACGGGTGGTGGAAGAAGTAGCCAGTTCCCTTCACTGTGTGGAGACCAACGTCTACCTCTGTGAGGAGGATTGTCAGGAAGTGGTTCTGGCTGGGGTCCGCGGATGCACGGTGCACGGAAAGGGCCATCGCCTGAAGATCGGCAAGGACGGAATGGTGGGCTACGTGGCCGCCACCCGGCAGATGCGTTACGCCCCGGACGTCGCGAACGACCCTTACTACATGATGTGCGAAGCGGGCACACGCTCCGAGGTCGCCATCCCCTTGCAACATGAGGGCGCGCTTCTCGGGGTGTTCACTGTTTCCAGCGAAGACCTGAACGGATTCTCTCCCGAACAACTGCGCCTACTGCAAAATCTTGGCGACCACATCGCCGTAGCCGTGCACAACGCGCGCCGCTTCCAAGACGAGCGGCAGCAGCGCGAGCGCATGAGTCTCGAAGCTTCGGAAGCGCAGATCATCCAGCAGTCGCTCTTTCCGAAGAGTTCGCCCTACGTTCCCGGGTTCGCCATTTCCGGACTGAGCCTGCCGGCCGGAGCGGTCGGGGGCGACTGGTATGACTTCCTGTGTCTGGGGAAAGACCTGGTCGGGTTGGTACTGGCCGACGTTTCCGGCAAGGGGATGGCCGCCGCACTGCTCATGTCCGCCACGCGCGGGATGCTGCGTTCCCTGGCGGAAGCCTGCCAGTGCCCGGGCGATGTCCTGACCCGGCTCAATCGCCTGCTGGTCAACGATTTCCCGCTGGGCCGGTACGTGACCATGATCTATGGCGTGCTCGATCCGCGCACTCGTACTCTGGCGTTGGCCAATGCTGGCCATCTTCGCCCTTTGCTTGTCGTGGGTGACCAGGCGCGGTTTCTGGAGACCAATTCGGGCTTGCCCTTGGGTCTGCCTTCGGACGGATATTCTCGCCACATGATCGACCTGCCCGCAGGAGCACGACTCGTGCTTTACAGTGACGGCATCACCGAAGCGGAAAACGGCCGGGAAGCGGAGTATGGCGAGGAACGGCTGCTCCAGCATATGCTGCGCCCAGACGCGACGGCCCAGACCCTTCTCGCGGACGTAAAGGAATTCGCCGGCAATCGGCCGCTTCGCGACGATGCTACCGTCATCTTTGTCCAGGCCTAACGAGGTGCAGGCCTAACGACGCGCAGGCCTAACGAGCCAGCCGCAGCCGGTGCTCTTTGAGGATGCACCGATCCATCACCACGAAGATGCCTGCGGCTCGGGCCTTGGCAGCCGCCGCTTCATGGACGACGCCTTCCTGCATCCAGATGGCGGGAACTTTCAGGGCGATGGCCTCATCCACGATTCCCGGCACGAATTCCGGACGCCGGAAAATATTCACGAGATCAATCTTCTCTTGCACGTCAGCCAACTTGGCGTAGCACCGCTCTCCAAACACTTCCTGCAACCGCGGATTCACCGGGATGATGCGATAGCCCTGCGCTTGCATGTAGGCAGAGACCTCATGACTGGGACGGAAAGGGCTATCGGAGAGGCCAACCACAGCAATCGTACGGGCCGAGGTCAGCAGTCGGCGAATGGGATCACTCACAGAAAGACATTCTAGTCGGCCTTCTTCCGGCTCGAGTCCGCCTTCTGCTTGAACATTTTCAGCGCCAACTTGCGGATGGTGTCCGACACTTCTTTGTTGCCAGAAAGATGGCGCAGGTCGTTCACCAGCATGTGCTTCATCAGGCCCAGAGAAACATCCAACGGGGTGCGCGGATTGAACACCAGGTTGCGCACCACGGCGTAGTTCTTGGCGAAACGCCGATGCATGGGAATTTGGCGGAGCAGCGCTTCCAGCACGTTTTTCTGGCTGGCAAAACTCTCGACCTCACTGTCCCCAATCTTGGGCGATTGCAGCACCGCCAGGGCCACCAGCTTGGTACCATCACGCACCAAAATGGAGCGATCTTCCTTACTCCCGCGCAGTGCCAGATGAATGCGTCCCTTGATGTCCAGGTTGGCGATCTTCTGCAGCGTACTCACCCGCTCGCCCAGCACGGGCGCTGACTTTTTCACCTTCCGGGCTGGGGCGGCAGCGGCGCCTGCTGTTCTTTGGCCAGCGTTCGCGGGAGCAGGAGTACTCGCCGGGGCGGGCCCGTCCATCTCAATTTCATCCTCGATTTCATCGAAAACCCCGCCGATGGCGTGGAAGGGCTTGTTGCCCTCAGCAGCGATTTCGGCAGCGTGCTCCTGTTCGTAAGCGGTGAGCACCTGCATGATTTCCTCATCGTCGTCGTCGGCGTGGGGCTCGCCCGCTGGCGCCGGGGCCTCGTCGAGTTCCGCAGCGATGTCGGCATCCAGCGCGTGCAGCCGGATCTGTATTTGTGCGGTCTCCTCCGCGGTCAAGTTCACATTGGAATGCACCGCATTCAACACTTCTACCGTGCCGCAGGCGCGAGAGCTCGCCAAGATGGCCAGTGCAACTTCCCGCGACCCGGTGGCCGCCAACTGCACCAGCGCGTCCACTCGCACCGCCGGATTTTCCAGCAGCGCCGGCAGCAACGCCGGGCGCAGGTTTTCCGGCGCACTCAGATAGTCCAGAACTTCCTGGGGTGATTTCGAATCGGAAGCAGCGCGCAACGCAGTCTTGGGATCCCAACCGGCCAGAGTGATTTTTGCTTCCTGACCAAACACGGGATTTCCTGTCAGGTAGACGAGGATTTCCAGCATCTCTTCCGGCGGCACGGTGAGAGCACCGCGGGCCGCCGCCTGCATCAGGTTGGCAGGGACAGCGGAGGCCTTGACGAGATCGAGCATGCGTGCCATGAGAAAACCTATCTTGGCTCGGATTCCTGCGCGGCCCGTTGCTCCAACTCCGCTACCGTACGCTCCAGTTCGGCCACAATGCGGGTCTGCCGGCCACGCTGGAATTCATCTGCCAACGCCCGGTAGTACCACAACGTCCCATCGCGCCGGCCTGCAAAACGGTCCCACACCGCAGTTCCCGTGTCCCGATGGTCGGCCAGGATGCTGCGGGCGTTATGCAACTTGTCAGCCGCTGACACAAGTCGAACATCTTCATCCGCGGTGCGCAAGTGCCGGAGGTAATCTTCCTTGCGCTGCCGCCAGGGCGGCTTGGGAAACTCGTCGGTATCGGTACAGCCGGCCACAATATGGGCTACGCGCGGGCCGAACCGCCGCCGCACCTCTGCCAACATGGGCGCTCCGCCGCAGTCTTCCACCACATCATGCAGCAAGGCCGCAATGGCCTGCTCCTCGTCCCCACCGGCCTCCAGCACCAGCGCGGTCACACTCAGCAGGTGTGCGAGGTAAGGCACGGAAGTCTTTTTCCGCGTCTGTCCATTGTGCTGCTGCGCCGCAAACACCAGCGCCTCATCGAATTTCGCGCTGAGACCGTGGCGCCCATGGTCCAGCTTGTCGTCGCTCGTCGCCCCGTGCATTACGATTTCCCGTCGCGGCGCGCCCTGAGGTAGCCCTGAATGAAGGGCTGAAGGTCACCGTCGAGCACGCGGTCCACATCTCCCACTTCGACTTTGGTGCGGTGGTCTTTGATCAGGCGGTAGGGCTGGAGAATGTAAGAGCGAATCTGCGAGCCAAAATCAATATCGAGTTTTGAATCTTCTACCTTGCGGGTGGCTTCCTTCTTTTTCTCCAACTCAAATTCGTAGAGCTTGGAACGCAGCATGCTCATGGCGCGCTCCTTGTTCTTGTGCTGCGAGCGCTCGTTCTGGCAAGCGGCAACGATGCCCGTGGGCAAGTGCGTGATGCGCACTGCGGAATCCGTCGTGTTCACGTGCTGTCCGCCCTTGCCGCTGGAACGATACGTGTCCACGCGGATCTCTTCCGTCTTGATCACGATCTCAATGCTGTCATCAATTTCGGGCGAGACATACACGCTGGCAAAGGAAGTATGCCGCCGTTTGGCTTGGTCGAAAGGCGAAATCCGCACCAGGCGGTGTACTCCAATCTCGCTGATCAAGAGCCCATAGGCATATTCGCCGGTCACGGTGAAGGTGACCGACTTGGTGCCGGCTTCTTCGCCCGGCTGATAGTCATTGATTACGGTCTGAAAGCCCTGGCGCTCGGCCCAACGCAGGTAAAGCCGCATCAGCATTTCGGCCCAGTCCTGGGATTCCGTGCCTCCCGCGCCGGGGTGGATGGTGACGATGGCGTTGCGCGCATCGTTATCGCCCGAAAGCAGCGTCTCGGTCTCGACGCGGTCCACCAAGGCGCGGAGCGCATCCATCTCGCGGCGGATGTCCGCCTCTACGTTCTCGCCTTCGCGCGCCAACTCAAAATAGGCGGTCACGTCTTCGGCGCGGCGGCCCAGGTCGGTGTCGGTGGCAATCACCCGCTCCAGGCGTTTGCGTTCGCGCATCACCTGTTGGGATTTTGCCGGGTTCGACCAGAGACCCGGATCGGCCGCTTGCTTTTCAGTTTCGGCTAGTTTCTCGCGGGCCTTCGCAGGGTCAAAGATACTCCCGCAGGTCGTGCACTTTTCCCTGCAGCGTGGAGTATTCGCGTTCCAGTTCTTCAATCATGAGTGATGTGTGGGAGGAGCGGATCGAAAACTCGCCAGCAACGCCACCAACGAAATTATCGCACACGCGTACGCGAACCAGTCGCCGTGGCGGGTGTAGAACGTGGTGGCGGAGAGCAGCGCATACGGAGCTTCCAGGCGGGCGCGTTGTTTTCGCGGCAGACTGGCCACCACCCGCCCATTGGGATCAATGGCCGCGGTCAGACCGGTGTTGGTGCTGCGCAGCAGCCAGCGCTGGTTCTCCACGGCTCGCATTCGCGCCTGCCACAGGTGCTGCGCCCAGGCGCCGCTATCTCCGTACCAGCCATCATTCGAGATGTTGACGAATACCTGAGCGCCCGCGGCGGCAAACTGGCGGACTTCATCGGGAAACACGGACTCGTAGCAAATGAAGACGCCGAGACGCCGCTCTCCTGCCGCCAGAGGCTGGCGCGATTTTCCTCGTTCGAAGTCGCCCACCTCCTTGGTCAGCATGTCCATGAACGGCATGAGATGCCGGAAGGGAACGTATTCACCAAACGGAACCAGATGCACTTTGTCATAGCGCGCCGGCCACTCGCCGAGCGGACTGATCAAGGCGGCAGAATTGAACACTTTGCTTCCCTGCTCCGGGCCTTGCGGGGTGTCGATCCCCAAACTCCCGGCCACGACCCAGGATTGCGACCGCATGGCCAGTTCGCTCATGGCGTGATGGAAAAATGGGTCGCGGGCATAGAACGGCGCGGGAGACTCCGGCCAGACGATGAGATCGGTGGGGGTACGAGATCCACCTGCGCTGGCGACGCTAAGGTCGCTCAACTCCTGCAGCGTGCGCTGGTAGAACTCGGTCGTCCACGGGCGGCCGGGCTCGACCGGAATGTTTTCCTGTACCAGCACCGCGGTACGGTCGGCGGGAACGGGCGGCAGTTGCAGCCAGTTTCCGCTCTCGACCAAAGCGGCCACGAGCAAGCTGCCCGTCAGCAACCGCATCCGCTGCGGCCGCGACAGGAGCAGAGCCGCCACCACCGCCGTATTTACGAGGACGATTTCAAACGAGAGTCCGTACACCCCAGTCAGGGTGGCAACTTTGGCCAGTGGAATGTTCCCCACCTGACAGGTGCCCAACAGGTCCCAGGGAAGCCCAGTGATCTGCGTACGCGCTAATTCCACCGCCACCCAAAGAAACGGCGCCAAGAGCAAAGCAAAACGTTGCCAGCGAGTGTGCCGGCCCGCCAGGAACGCGAAGAGAAACCCAAATAGCCCGTGGTACAAACCCAGATAGAGGCAGAACAGCAACAGAATTGCCACCGCCAGCGGAGCGCTCAAACCGCCGTACTGGTACATGGTCTGGAAAATCCAGTAGCAGGTTCCGCCGTACCAGAGGATGCCGCAGGCGAAACCCAGGAAAAAACCTTGACGCGGCGAAGCTGGCAGCCAGCGGACTGCACTCGTTTCCAGTTGCAGCCCTGGCATAGAAAAAGTCTGCAGCAACGCCAGAAGCAGCGGCGCCAGCGCCACCCAAGCCAGCCCATGGATTCCGGGCAACGGGAAGATCAGAATTTGCAGCAGCGCGGAAAGAACGCACAGCGTCCACGCCCGCTTGGATATTTTCCACACGCGCACAGGATAGCAAACGGGCGGACACTAGCGCTCACGCCAGCAGACTTGCCGCGAATCGGTTAAGATAAACGCCCGGTGCACGCCCTCGCTGATTTCGGTATCCGCGTTCTGGAGACGATGTTCTTTCTCGGCATGGTCGGTTCCACTCTGGTGCTGGTGCTGACCGCCATTGAGGACGTCGAAACGCTGATGGATTCGAAAGACGAAGCGAGCGAGCCACCCCCGGGTTAAGCGCTGCATGGCCACCAACCAGCCGGATCCGTCCCTTTCTCACCGCGTACGCATCGTGGTCGCCACGTCGATCATGCTGACGTTCATCTCCTATTGGCGGGCGGCGGCGATCGTGCTCAACGACCTGGCCTCGTCTGCCTTCTACGCCGGCGGCATTGCTGAACAAGCGGTGGGCAAGTCGGCGCCCTGGTTCATCGTGGGCGTGATGCTGTTCTCCTTCACGGTGCGTGCCGTCTACGTGGAAAGCTGTTCCATGTTCGTGCGCGGCGGCGTTTACCGCGTGGTCAAAGAGGCCCTGGGCGGAACCTTGGCCAAGCTCAGTGTCTCCGCCTTGATGTTCGATTACATCCTCACTGGGCCGATCTCCGGTGTCTCCGCCGGCCAGTACATCGGCGGCCTGATCAACGAAGTGCTGGCCACCCTGGACACGCACGGCTGGATTCCCGGCGCGCTGCATGACCTCTTTGGGGGTAGGCCCCACTTAAATGAAAATGCCCTGTCGGTGGCGTTTGCGGTCGCCGTCACCGGCTACTACTGGTGGGAAAACACTAAGGGCATTCACGAATCCAGCGAAAAATCGCTGCGCGTCATGCAGATCACCACGGTCATGGTGGTGCTCCTGCTGGGATGGTCCGCGATCACCCTGCTTAAGGTGGGCTACCAGCCCATCCCCTGGCCCACGCCCCAGAACCTGCACTTCAATGCCGCCTCCCTAGGGTTTCTGAAGCACTCCCATCCCAGCCACTGGTTGGGTCTGTTTGGCGTTCTGATCGCCTTCGGCCACTCCGTGCTGGCCATGAGCGGCGAAGAATCTCTGGCCCAGGTAAACCGCGAACTGGCACACCCCAAACTGAAGAACCTGAAGCGCGCGGCCATCGTCATCGCCATTTATAGCCTCGTCTTTACTGGCTTCTCCTCGCTGCTTTCTGTGATGCTGATTCCCGACAGCGTGCGGGTGCCGATCTATAAGGACAACCTCATCGCCGGGTTGGCCATGTACATGTGGGGACCACAACTGTTGCGCCTGGCCTTCCGCGCGTTTGTCGTCGTCGTGGGCTTTCTCATTCTTTCCGGCGCCATCAACACCTCGATCATTGGCTCCAATGGAGTCTTGAATCGCGTCTCCGAGGACGGAGTGCTCGCCGACTGGTTCCGATTGCCGCACCGCAAGTACGGCACCACGTATCGCATTATTAACCTGGTGGTGCTGCTGCAGTTGTTCACCATTCTGGCCAGCCGTGGCAATGTCTATGTTCTCGGCGAGGCCTACGCGTTCGGCGTCATCTGGAGCTTCACCTTCAACGGCCTTTCGATGCTGGTGCTGCGCTTTAAGTACAAAGGCGAGCGCGGCTGGAAAGTGCCGCCGAACCTGCGCATTTTCGGCACTGAGATTCCGCTGGGCCTGGCCTCGGTGTTCCTGGTGTTGCTGGCCACAGCCGTCACCAACCTGTTCACCAAGTCGGTGGCTACGGTGGCGGGCGTGGCCTTCTCGGCGGCGTTCTTCGTCATCTTCAGCGTCTCCGAGCGAGTCAATCTGAAAAAACACGCGCTCGCAGAAAAACAGATGAAGGAGCATTTCCAACTGCTCGAGAGCGACACGGTGGAGCGGACCAAGCTGGGCATCCGGCCCGGCAATGTGCTGGTGACGGTGCGCGACTACAACACCCTCAGCCACCTGCGCTGGGCGCTGGAGCACACGGACACGCGCGAGCAGGATGTCGTCGTCATGTCCGCCCGCATCAGCCAGTTCGGCGCCGCCGCCTACGATCTTTCCACCGAACAGATTTTCAGCGACTACGAGCAGACATTGTTTACGCGGGCCGTTTCCATCGCGGAATCAGTCGGCAAACATATTTCGCTGTTGGTCGTCCCCGCCCGCGACGTGTGGTCCGCCATTGTGCAGACCGCCAACAATCTGGAGTCCTCCTCGGTGATCGCCGGCCTCTCCAGCAAGATGACGTCAGAGGAGCAAAGCATGCTCCTGGGCAGGGCTTGGGAGGCCACAGCGGGGCCGAAACGGCAGTTCGTGCTGCAAGTGGTGCCGCCGGACTTGCAGGTGCACACGTTCAAGATTGGGCCGCACACTCCCGCCATGAAAAGCGAGGATGTGCTGCTTACCCATCGCCTGTGGCTGACGCTGACGCGGGAAAAAGAACTGCACAACCTGCACCATCACGACATTCTCACCGAGGCGCTGACGCGTTTTGCGCGCGACTACGCCGGCCACGACCGCGATGACATCCTGCGCGAACTGCGCACGCTGACCGGAAAGAAACTGCGGGCGTCCGTGCTTTCGCGCGACGGTGTGCCTCTGGCCACGCCGCCGCCAGAAACGGGCCGCCGCGACGACGACCCCGACCGCGGCCCCTCCGGCCCACCCGGCATTTGAAGGGCCGTGAAGACGCAGCGGCGCAAAAAGGTTGCGTGGCGACGGCCGCCCTCGGCCGCCATTGCCGCACAAGCTCAAGCCTTGTTTTGTCTCTTAGTTTTTTCTGCAGCCTCTGCGGCAGCGGCTGGAGCGATGCGCTCGCGCACAAACTCTGCGATGGCGTTGGTGAGGTAGGGGGGCGGCTGGATGGAGAACACCGGCTTCCCGGTCAACTGACTGCGCACCCACTCGCTCCATACTGGTGTCGCGGGCTCGCCGTGCAGAATCACGGCATCCGCCAGCGGCAGGAAGCGGCGCGCTGACTCTTTGAAATCCCGCACGGTGGCGTCGAGCACCGCGAGGTAAAGTGTTGGTTTAAGAAACTCCAGCACGCTGTTGGATTCAATAATGACGCTGCTGGCAGACTGCAGGCGCTGCTGCAGCTTGGGGATGATCTCACCCAGCTTTCCCTGCTCCGTCCGCACCCAGAGCGAATGCTCCGCCCCCGCCACCAGGAACCGCGACGTGTCCGATCCTCCGGAGCGATCACTCTCTTCCAGGATGGATTGCCCGCGCTCGTCGCAGGCGCAATCGCACGGCAGGCCATCCAAGCTACAAATGCCGTGTCCGTGTTGCGTGATTTTCACCGCGGTCCACCGCATCTCCGGCAGCGCTGCAATCAGGCCGACGACTACGCTGGTCTTGCCTACGTTGCGCGAATGTCCGCCTACCACCACCATCGCCACAGTGCTCTATTCCTTCCGGGCCAGCCGCGCCAACACCGCCAGTTCTTTCAAATATTGTTTGATCGGACGCGCCGGTGTCCCCCAGAACACCACGCCGGGACCGCGCACGACCTTCCGCGTGGGCACACCACTCTGCGCGCCGAGAATCGCGCCCGCTTCAATGCTTACGTGGTCGGCGATTCCCACCTGTCCGCCCACCATCACGCCATCGCCGAGCGACGAACTTCCGGAAATGCCGGTCTGCGCCGCAATCACCACGTCTTCGCCGATGCTGACGTTGTGCCCCACGTGCACCAGGTTGTCGATTTTCGTGCCACGCCGGATGATAGTGGCATCGAGCGCACCCCGGTCGACCGTGGAGTTGGCGCCGATTTCCACATCGTCCTCGATCTCCAGTCGTCCCACCTGAGGAAATTTCTCATAGCGCCCGGTCGCTGGATCGCGCACGTAACCGAACCCATCGCTACCTAAAACCGCACCCGCGTGCACCACCACGCGATCGCCCAGCCGTGTTCCCGGATAAATGGTCACGTTGGGATAGACGACACAGTTGCCGCCGATGTGCACTCCCGCGCCAATCACCGCACCCGCGCCGATGTGCGATTGCTCACCGATTTGCGCATCCGGGCCGACCACCGCGCACTCCGCTACCACCACATCTTTTGCCAGACGTGCGCTGCCCGCCACTACCGCCGAACGGTGCACGCCAGAGGCTGCGCCCGCGGGAGCGTGCAGCAACGCCGCCGCCCGGGCGAAGGCCAGCCGCGGGTTCTTGACGATCAGCAGAGGCTTGCTGCTGGTTGTAGCGGCAGCGAACTCACCCACAATCACGCCCGCAGCCCGGGACTGCAACGCCTGGGCCAGATGTTTCGCATCTTCCACAAAGATGAGATCGCCGTCGCCCGCGGACGCCAGGCTGGCGATGCCGCTGACCATGGTTTGCCCGTCGCCCAGCAGACGTGCTCCCAGCAGTCTGCCCATCTCCTCTACCGGCCGTTTCATCGCACTCATCGCCCTCTTGTATAGCAGCCGCAGCGGCGGAAAGAAAGCATACACGGAGGCGCGCAGCCCTCCTCTACAATGAAGATCATGCAGCGCAAAGTTTTCTGGATTGCGTTTTTTGGGCTGAGCCTGGTGGCGGACATCCTCTTGCCGTTGTGGTGGGCCTTAGCGGCCACTATTCCCGCCGTCTATTTGAGTTGGTGGGTGGCCTACCGCAGCGACTGGTTCTGAAGGCAATCAATACAGCGGTTTTTCGCCGGCCGGGCGGGTTTTCCAGCGCCGGTGCACCCATAACCACTGCTCCGGATATTGCCGCACGTAGTCCTCGATCACGCGCGTGAATTGCGCGGTGTTCGCGGTAATGTCCTTTTCATCATCGCCCGAGCGAATGAGTTCCAGCGCCGGGTCAAAGCGCAGGCGGTATTTCTTCCGGCGCGCGTCCCAGATGGTGAACGTGGGGACTACGGCCGCATCGGTACGAAGCGCAATCCGGGCCAGCCCGCTGGCGGTACAGGCAGGAATCCCAAAGAAGTCCACGAACAGGCCCTGCGGCGGCGTCATGTTGGTATCCATGAGGATCCCGACCACTTCACCCGCCTTCATGGCGGCCAGCAGTCCACGCACGAAGTTGTCTTTTCCAATGGTGACGTTGCCGTGCATGCAGCGGTAGGCAGCGACGAGTTTATCCACGTAGGGATTGTCGAGCGGACGCATCACGATATGCAACGGATGGCCGTGCAACGAGTGGGTGAAGGAAGCCAGTTCCCAGCCGCCAAGATGCCCGGTGAGAAACAACACACCCTTGCCACGCTGGTGGGCGGCGGAAAAATTCTCGAAGCCGTCGTAGATGACGACCCGGCTGACGTTCTCGCGGGTATAGCTGGGAAAGCGGCAGACCTCCGCCAGTTGTCGCCCGAGGGAAGTAAAGACGCCGCGCAGAATCCGCCGTCGTTGCGCCGGCTCGATTTCAGGAAAGGCGAGTTCCAGATTGCGCATCCCGCTGCGCCGCAACCGCCCATGAAACAGCCGCACCGCTTGAAACATGGCGATGGCCAACGCCCTCGCCACCGGCCGGGGGAGCACGGCCAGTACGCGAAGGATCAGCCAGACCAGAGCAAATTCAAGTTTGTGGCGCATCCGGGAAGACGGCAACTCTAGCCGCCACGTGGCTCCTAGCGCTCGGCGGCAATCTTCGCCCATTTGCTGAGCGACTCCAGCAGCGGCCGCGCATTTTCCGGCGGGGGGATTTCTCCCGTCAAAGAAGTCTTGAAGCGCACCATGTGCCCGTAGAAATCGCGCGTGCTGTCCTTGTCCTGCTTGATCACGGCGCCGTTGAGCGTGACCCCGGCAAACAACCCGCGCGACCGGGAATAGGTCAGCACCTGCGCCCGCAATTTCCAGTCCGTGTTGCCTTCCGCCAGCCGCCCCACTGGACCGGCAGCCGCACTGGCATCGGCACCCAACTGGAACTTGCTGGAGAGCAGGTTCTTCATGCCCTCTTTGTTCATGATCAGCAGCACCAGGTCAACCGCCTGGCCGCCAATCTGGAAACCGAAGCTGCCCCCGGTCATGGTGAAGAACGCGGGCGCGCTCCAGCCTTTTTCGGTACGGCAACTGGCGACGCCACGACCGTACCGGCCCCCGACAATGAATCCGCCCTTCAGCAGCGAGGGCACGATGGCCACGCATTCAGCCGCCCCCAGCACTTCTTGCGGGATGGCCTTATCGGGCGTTCCCATGATTTCGTCCAACACCGTGGCCGAAGACTCCACCCGGCTCACGGCTTTGTTATCGTCTTCCGCCAAAGCGAATGGGGACAGGGTCAAAAGAAGGACAGCAACGAGGAACTTCTTCATGTCCACACAACTCCTGAGAAATGGGCTTGCGAAGTCAGCGTGTGGCTAGGATAGCAGCTTGCGGCGGGAAAAAATTGCGGGGCTGAAACTGGCGACCCTAATCTCCAGCTCCAACCCCGTCTCCCAGGTTCTGTGGTAGGTGAGGCCAGTATCGGTGAGGATGGGGGAGGGGGCCAAGATTACCAAGGTCCTATGACCCTTGGTGACCGGCGGAACGGGCGCTATCTCGGCTGCACCAGCGAGTGCGTAATGGCATGCACCGAGAGCGCGATGCGGTTTTGCACCCCGACCTTACGCATGAGCTTGGCCACGTGCGCTTTCACGGTGCGCTCTTCAATGCCCAGGGCGCCGCCGATTTCCTTGTTGGAGCGTCCCACCACCAGCATTTCCAGAACTTCCTTTTCGCGGTCGGTGAAGGTGACGCGGCC
>JBGQDM010000048.1:0-23060 GCA_041495845.1 Terriglobia bacterium
CGAAGGTGCACCAAGGCCAGCTTCTTTCTTCCGCAGCAGTTATTTTCCTTGGTGTCCTTCGTGCCCTTAGTGGTTAAGGGTTTTGTTTCGGGGTCTGCCCCGCATGCACCAGGCTCTGCTGCAGTTTCTCCGAGGTCGCCGGATCCAGACTCTCCATTACCACCACCAGATTCTGCTCCACGGCGATCACCATCGGACCTTCTTCGGTGAGCCAGGTGTGCGTTCCTGGCAGACGATCAAGGGCATCGGTGAGCCGTATGGTCGGTGTTGCCTCGGGCACAGCCTCCCGCGCTCGCCGGTAACGCTCGGGCAGCGAACGCGCATACACGGCCGCAAAACGTTCCGCGAACCGGGTTTCCGACCAACGCGAGACATACAGCAGTCCCAGCGGCGCCGCCGCATCCCCCTTCGGCCGCGCCGCATAAAAATATCCGCCGCGCCATTCCGGATAGAGCGCCCGACTCATCTCCACTCCGGCAAACTGATTCACCAGCAGCGCCGTGTCAAATTCGCCGAACGCTCCCGCATCAAACCGTTCGTACCCCTCAAAGATCGTCGCAAAATCCGGCACGGGCATCGCGGGAAGCCGCTCGCCCCGCCGGTACACGCCCGGCTCCATCACCTGCCGCGTGTTCGCCGGCGGCTGCCGCATGGTACCGGCAAACGCACTCTCCTTGCCGGCCCCGCGCAAAATGTCGCCGACAAAATCCAACCCGAAGCGATAAGGAAACGTCAACGACTCCTTCAACGCGAGCGGCGCCGCATGAAACTGCACCTGGTCCGCCGTCCCCACCAGCATGCCTTCCTTCAGCGCGTCCACCAGTTGTGGCGAATTCACCAGCGTTTGCCCCGACGGCGCCAGCGAATAATCCACCAGTACCGCCATCGCTTGTCCTTCGAGCACCGCCTGTCGCGCCTCCATCGCTTCATCATCAGCCAGCACCGCCGCCGTCAGCGCGTGATCATCGGTGGGCAAGGCGCCCGGGCCTTTCGTCCAGCGCAGTAAATCGAAATTCTGGTCCTGCAACGCATGCGTGAGCTCGTGCGCCAGCACCGGACGCTGCTGGTCTGCTTCGATCCAGTCGAGCAGATTGACCGTCTTCGTTTCCGGATCGTAGTAGCCTGCAACTTGCTCGCGCAGAAGTCCCACCAGAAATTTCTTCAACTCAAAATCGCGAGGCAACAGACCGAGCTTCTTCAGCAACTGCTCACTACGAGCCAGGCGCTGCGCATCTTCGTCCTTCGACAGATGGCTTTCGAGATAGGCGACCACTTCATCGCGACCAACCATTCGCCGCTTTACCGGCTCCTTGATCGGGAGCCCGGTTTCATCGCTGGCAAACTTGAGAATGCCGTCGACCGAGCGAAACAGTTCTTCCGCCTCGGCAGCCGAAAGTTTCTTCTCCTCTTGCTTCGCGGCCGGAGATTTTGCGTCTTGGGTCTTGGCCGCCTTGGCATTTGTGGGGTGGGTCCTCGGGGCTGGGGCATTCTGTGCACCCGCAATCTGCAGCCCCAGCAGCACAAATAAAACCAGCCGGTGCAGTTTTCTCCGCGTCCTCTGCGGCCGTTCTCCGCGAACTCTGCGTTTCAAGCTTTTGCCTCCAACGGTGCAGTTGTTCTCCGCGCCCTCTGCGGCTGTTTCCTGCGAACTCAGCCTTTCAAGCTTTACCCTGCACGCGCTCCGCCACCCACTCCCCGGCTTCGCGTGTCCCCAGCGGCCCGCCCAGGTCTGCCGTGGTCTTCTTCTGCTGCACGGCTTCTAACACCGCGTCTTCCACGCGCTGGGCTTCCGCTGTGAAGCCGAGAAATTCGATCATCATGGCCGCCGTCAGAATGGCGCCGAATGGATTGGCGACGTTCCTGCCCGCGAGCGTTGGCGCCGAACCGTGCACCGGTTCGAACATGCAGGTGCGCCCGGGATGCAGGTTCGCACTCGCCGCCACTCCCAGCCCGCCCTGCAGTCCGGCCGCCAGGTCGGTTACGATGTCGCCAAACATGTTATTGGTAACGATCACGTCCAGTGGCCGCGGGTCGCGCACCATTTGCAAACAAAAAACGTCCATGTACATGTGCTCGGCGGAGATCTGAGGAAACTCCCGTGCCACTTCTTTGAACACGCGCTGCCACAGCCCGTGCGCAAAGGTAAGCACGTTGCTCTTGTCCGCCATCAGCACCCGCCGCCGCGGCGAGCCATCCCGCTTGTTGTGCTTGGTCGCGTATTCAAACGCGTAGCGAATGATTCGTTCCACGCCTTTGCGCGTATTCACATCTTGCTGCACCGCCACTTCTTCCGGCGTGCCCGCCTTGAACACGCCGCCCACGTCCACATACAGGCCTTCCGTGTTTTCGCGCACCACCACGAAGTCCAGGTCCGGCGGTTCGATGTTCTTCAGCGGGCAGATCGACGCATCCAGCAGGCGTACCGGCCGCACGTTGGCATAAAGGTCCATCTGCGTCCGCATGCCCAGAAGAATTTCTTTGGCATGAACATTGGAAGCTACGCGCGGATCGCCGAACGCACCCACCAGAATCGCGTCGAACTCGCGTCCGAGTTGCTCGAACCCGCCCGGCGGCACGGAAACGCCCTCTCTCAGGTAACGGTCAGCCGACCAGTCGAACATCTGCGTCTGCAGCGGAAGCCGAAGCGCCTCGATCACACGTAGCGCCTGCGCAATGACCTCGGGCCCAATTCCATCTCCGGGGAGAACGGCGATGCGGCGGCGTGTACTCACGCCAGCAAAGTAGCACACCGCGCGCGTAAACCCAATCGCCGCTTTTACTTAGCTTAATGATAAGAGACAAAACGGACATTCCGCCCCGCCAATGATGACATCAGCCGTATCTAGCACCTCACCAAGATGCCATTTCCTGAGCTTCCCAGCCCCCACACGCCAGACTTGCTCCCTTCAGGAGGTTCCCCGGTGTCCTGCTGGTGAATCAGTCAGTCTGGGACGACCGTATCGCGACCTATATCTCTGAGCTAACAGCTAGCGCAAAACCATCCCGCGCCAAACGTCCCCGGCGCTCCTTGGATATAATCAGAGTTTGGCCATGGCTTCCCGACCTGTTCCCGAGAGCACTGTCGACGCTCCCACTCCGCCGCCCGCGGCCGGGACCGGCGATGTGCGCCTGGAGTTTCGCGCCCTGCGCCAGGGTTGTGGTGTATGCGACCTCAGCGGACAAGCGCAGATTCGCCTGCGCGGCGGCGACCGCGTCCGCTGGCTGAACGGCATGATTACCAACAATGTCCGCGATCTCGCCCCCGGCGCCGGCGTTTACGGCTACCTGCTCAATCCGCAGGGCCGCATCCAGGCTGACCTCTACGCTTACAGTGACGGCGACACGCTGCTCGTCACCACCGACCGCAGCCAGCAGGAACGCCTGCTCAGCATTTTTGACCAGTACATCATCATGGACGATGTTGAGGTCGCAGCCCAGGGGGACGCGGTCACGGCCGTGGGAGTGCGCGGACCGAAAGCGGAAGAAATCCTGCGCGCCGTTGGCCTCCCCCCTGGCGAACTCCCGCCGCTGCATTTTGAAAAACGCGACTGGCGCGGCACCGCGGTCATGCTGCTGCGCGCTGAAGCGTGGCTCGGCAACGCTTACGACATCTGGCTTGAACCCGCCAGCGCTTCCCTGCTCCGAACTGCACTCCTGGAGTTGGGCGCCATCGCTGCGGGCGCCGAAGCACAACGCTGGTTCCGCCTGGCGGCCGGCATTCCGCGCTTCGGCGAAGACATTCGCGAACGCGACCTGCCCCAGGAGACACTGCAGGACCAGCGCGCGCTGCACTTTGCCAAAGGCTGTTACGTGGGACAGGAAATCGTAGAGCGGATTCACTCGCGGGGGCTGGTGCACCGGATGTTTGCCGGCTTCGTCGTCGATGGCGCACTGCCCACACCCGGCACGAAGATCCAAATCGCCGGCGCGGACGCGACCGCGAAGAACGCACTCGGCCGGAGCGCCGACGTCGGTGAAGTCACCAGTTCGGCGACGCTGTCGGGACCGACCGGCCCGTTGCACTTGGCGCTGGGCTACATCCGGCGCGAGGCACAGCCCCAAGAACTCGATTTCGCCGGAGCCCGGGGCCGGTCGATTGCCCTGCCGGCATTTTCACTCTTGGAGCAGTAAGCCACCGCAGCAAGTAAGACACGGGAGCGTTTCATGGCTGAGAAAAAACAAGACACCGGTTTCATCGTCAACGACCGCCGCCTGTTCACCCCCGAGGGCGACGTGCGCCCGGAGTTGGCGCCTGAGGAACACAAGATCAGCGCCGCATCCACTCCTCCCTTGCTGGTGACTGAGACGGAGATGGCGCCGCCAGCCGCGACTGCGAGCGACGTCGCGAGCGACATCCCTGCACCTCCGAGCGCCACCGAGCAGCAAACCCAGGCCGATGCCTACCAGAAATCTACACGCGCTCTGGATGAGGAACTGCGCGGCGAGTTCGGGGCCCGGGCGCAGGAACTCGAAATGACGTTCGAGCGTTTCCTCGCTTCGCTCTACATGACGGCGCTGTTGCAGTTGGGACTGGCGCAGGAGCCGGACGGGCAGCCGCGCATTGACCTGATCGGCGCGCGTCAGACCATCGACACCATCAGCTTGCTGGCCGACAAAACCAAAGGCAACCTCACTCCCGCCGAGCAGAACTTTCTGCAGAATGCGCTCTACGAATTGCGCATGGCCTATCTGGAAGTCACCAACGCACTCAGTCGCACGCCTCCGCCGGGCGCGGTGACAGGTTCCGGCGCACGATGAAAGGCACGATCACGGTGCTGGGCAGCGGCACGTCCATGGGCGTGCCTACCATCGGCTGCGACTGCGCCGTTTGCCACTCACCCGACCCGCATGATCGCCGCACCCGCCCCTCCATTCTCGTGGAGTATGGCGGCAAGCACGTGTTGATTGACACCACCCCGGATTTCCGCGAGCAGGCGCTGCGCGAGCGCATTCAGAAAATTGACGCCGTCATCTACACCCACACCCACGCCGACCACATTCTCGGCCTGGATGACTTGCGCCCGCTGAGCTATCACCGCGCTGAACGCATTCCGCTCTACGCCCGTCTGGAGGCGGCAGAACTGCTGCGCGCCATGTTTCGCTACGTTTTTGATGCGGAATACAAGTACGGCGGCTTGCCCCAGGTGGAGTTACGAGTGATCGACGGCACGCTGGAATTGTTTGGTCTGGCCTTCGAACCGGTGCCGGTGCTGCACGGTGACGCGGAGATTTACGGATTCCGCTTTGGCTCGGCGGCCTACCTTACCGACTTCAGTTCGATTCCAGAAAGTTCAATGGAGAGGCTTCGTGACCTGGACATTGTCTTTCTCGATGCGCTCCGTCATCGCCCGCATCCGACGCACTCCACCGTGGCCAACTCGCTGCGCATTGTGGAGCAGTTGCAACCTAAGCGGGCGTTCTTCACCCACATTTGCCACGACCTGCCCCACGAGGAGACCAATCGCGCACTGCCGCCGCACGTGCGCCTGGCCTATGACGGGATGAAATTGGAGTTTGAAGCTTGAGGCGGGCCGGCGCCGTTGGGGATGACCCGCAATGAAGATTTTCCGCAAACTCGAAGACGTGCCTGCCGATTTCGGCCCCACCCTGCTCAGCGTGGGGAATTTCGATGGCGTGCACTGCGCCCATCGCCACGTGTTGAGAGAAATTGTCGAGCGGGCCAAGACCCAGGGGGTACGCTCTCTGGCCGTCACCTTTGAGCCGCATGCCGTGCGCATCCTCCGTCCCGATGCCGGTCTGAAGCTGCTGACGCCAACCCCGGAGAAACTGCGCCAACTGGAAACGACGGGGCTGGACGGTGTTCTTTTGCTTCCTTTTGGCCGCGACCTCTCGCTCATGCCGCCGCGCGACTTCGCTCGCGAGATTCTCAAAGAAGCGTTGCGCGCCCGCGAAGTCCACGAAGGCTATAACTTCCGCTTCGGACACAAAGCTGCCGGCAACGTGACGCTCCTGGCCGAGTTCGGGAAAGAATTCGGCTTTGCGGTGACGACATACAACGAAATGCGCCTGCGCGGCCACGAAGTGTCAAGCAGCGCCATTCGCCGCCTCTTGTACAGCGGACAAGCGCATCTGGCGCGCCATCTACTCGGACGCGTCTTCAGCATCCTCTCCACCGCCGGGCGCGGCCGCGGGTACGGCCTCAAATACACGGTGCCCACCATCAACCTCAGCCGCTACACCGAACTGGTTCCGCAGGATGGCGTTTACATTACCCGGACGCGGGTGGGCGCGGAGATGTTTGATTCCGTCACCAACATCGGCAACCGTCCCACCTTCGGGGCCGACTCGTTCGCCATTGAAACCCACCTACTCAATTTTCATCCCCTCGACATCGCACCAGAAACCGAAGTAGAGATTTTCTTTGTGCGCCGGATCCGGGAGGAAATCAAGTTTCCAACCGTAGAAGCGCTGCGCGAACAGATCGCACGCGATGTGAAACAGGCGCGGAGATATTTTCACTTGTTTCGGCGCGGGCGGTAGGGGCACTAGGGGCAGAGCCTCTTCTGAGCGGAGTCGAAGGGCAAGCCGGGTGTAAAATAGGCAGCGTTTCTTCAAGTAACCCACTCATCACCACCAAAGTCAAAGGAAGCAGGAGACACATCACCATGGAAATCAAGCCGACGCACGAACAAGCACAACTTCACCTCCAAGTTTTTGAAATGCGCCGCGAGGCCCGGCTGCGGCAGGCACGCGATTGGTTTTTCAAGAACTATTTCGTGGAAACCATCGACGACGCCATGCGCATCGCCGCCCCCGGAACGGAAACCGGCGCTTTTGCCGCCATGGTAGTCAGTTATTGGGAGCAGGCCTGCGCCTTGCTCAACTACGGACTGCTGCACGAAGATCTTTTCTTCGAGACCAGTGGCGAGTTTTTTGGCGTCTGGGAACGCTCCAGGGCCATTGTGCCGCAGGTTCGCGAGAAGTGGGCCTACAAGGGCTACCTGGCCCACATGGAAAAAGCGGCGCAGCGCTACGAGGTTTGGATCGAGAGCCGTTCCCCCGGCCATATCGCGGCCATGCGCGAGTTTATGAAGCAGATGCGCGAGCAGCCGGCCAAAGCGGCGTAACCCTCTGGGCGTCGAGCGGAATGCCTACCCTTCGAAATCACGAAGGGTGGGCGTTCAGCGATTCGGCCGGGTGCCGCGCCCGGATACGACTCTTCAAAACCAATGCGGAAACATCATCTCGACCAGGCCGGGGACCCAGTACGAATAAAATCGCTCATCGCAGATTTTGTAGTTTCCGTACTTCTTCCGGGCATAGTCGCCCCAATGCGGGCGGGTGCCGTCGAGATCGGTGAATCCGTACTCGCGGGCCAGCGCCCAGGAACTGAAGACGCGCCCAGTCTTTTTTTTCACCTGCGGGTCAGCCGCCAGCGCGACCAACGCCCGGCCTACATATCGCGGCGACTCTGACGCCAGGAAATCCGCGCCGGCATCATTCTGGTTGGGTGCATTCTTGGCGTTCCTTTCCCCTGCTTCCTTCCAATTGCCCTCGCTGACGCCGAAATGGTCGAGCACCGCTTCCGAACGCAGGAAGCCCGGCGTCAATGCCAGCGAAACAATGTTTCGTTTGCGCAGTTCGCGGGCCATAGCGAACGCCAGCCGGATGACGGAAATCTTCACCAGGTCATAAAAAATGTTGCCGCGATAATAGAACGCATCGCCATCGGTAATTTCAAAAATAATCGCCCGGCGCCGACCCAGCATCAGCGGACCCGCATAGTGCGACGTGATGATGTGCGAATGGATGGCCTGCTTCAGCATGCGCAATCCGTTGTCGAGGTTGGCAGTCCAGAAGGTCTTGCCGAATTCCGTGAGCGGGTCGCCGCCCCACACGTCGTTGACCAGAATGTCCAGCCCCTTGTGCCGCCGTTTGATGCCAGCAACCAGTTTTTTCACTTCCGCCGGCTCGGTGTGATCCACGCGCACGGCAATGCCGCGCCCGCCGGCGGCCGTCACCAGCTCGGCGGTTTCTTCGATCGTTTCAGGCCGACCGGGAGTGGCGGATCGTGCTCGGGTGCTGCGCCCGGTGCAATAAACCGTCGCACCCGCCTCGCCGAGCGCGATGGCAATGCCGCGACCGGCGCCGCGCGTGGCTCCGGCAACCAGCGCGATTTTGCCGCGCAAGTCCGGCGTCTTGTAGGCAGCTCCCCGCGTTGTTCTTCCAGTTCTGCTTTTTCCCGCCCGTCTTTTCTCAGGCCTTTGTGCTGCCGCCATGTCCTCGCCTCCACTTCCTCACCTCAATAATGAATGGTCGTTCATGAATTGGCGGCCTGGGTGCGGCCCGCATGAGAACGGTGCTGGCGCCTTATCTGCGCAAGAGGAAAAGGGCAAAGGCTCAATCGAGTTCGCGGACCCCCTACGAGCGCCGGGGCAGACCGGAACGCGGGTTGGCTTGAGTCCAGCTTGTCCCCGGTGGTTGGTGAAATGCAGTTTTTCACCAACTACAGCATAGCTTTCAGTTGCCGCCCCTGGGTCAATGTCGAGTCTGACCGGATGCGCTAACGGGGTTTCTTCGTTGCCTTCGCGTTCTTCAATGCGGTCTCAAGAGGAATCTCTTGGCCTGCCGCATCTACCCAGTGAATATCAAATACCCCGTCCGAAGAAAGAAAAACCAGGCAAGGAGCGGAACCGAGACACGTGGCCCGATGGACGTCGCGTCCGGGCATGTACACGTAATCTCCATGATGCGCGACGAACGCCTTGGCATCTTTCATTTGGAGCTCCAGCGAGCCGCTCACCACCATCACGGTTTCACTGGGAGTATGCCAATGGAACGGAGCGACACAGCCGGGTGCGAACTTCGCCAGCAGAACGGATGGCCCCGTGCTCGGATCGCCTCTCTCCACCGCTACGGTAAAGCATTTGGGAGCATTCGGAATGGCGCCAAATTTGGCGCTGGCAGCCGAAGCGACAATCGGTTTATCTTCCGTTCCCTGGGCGGCCAGGCGGCTAGCCAGGCCGATGACACTCACGGCCGCGAGCACCATTAGAAAAACCCGAGATTCCTTGGCGAGCTTCATAAACGCTCCTCACACCTCACACGAAATTGGCGAAGACCACTTGCCGACGCGCAATTTACGGCAAAATCCGCCCAAAGTCCAGAGGATTGATGATCGTCGTAACTTCTCGCGATGCCGTCAAGAGTGCTGCCATCGAACGTGTACTACTCTCTGCGCGAGAACGAGACTACGGTAGAACTCTCCGCTCCAGTGCCGCAGGCACGCAACTGGAAAACCCGGCACGTCAGTGCCGGGTCAACCCGCAAGAAATCCAACCGAGTCCCGTTAGGGACGGCACCACCCCCCGATTGCGTCTTTTAGCTCCGCTTGCCCGAGCCGCAGGGCCGCCGCTGGAAAAACCCGGTACGGGTCAGCGGGCGTACCCGGACGCGTTAGACCATCCGGCTCCAGTGCCGAAGGCACGAAACTGGAAAGCCCGGCACGTGAGTGCCGGGTCAAGAGGCAAACATCAAACCGAGTCCCGTAGGGACGGCACCCATGACCCACCGCTACCCGAACGTTCTCATCCATTACGTCTTCAGCACCAAGCGACGCGACAACCTCATCCCGGACAATCTTTCTGAGCTCCTGCACCGCTACGTGATCGGAATTGGAACTAACACCCGCTTGCCCGTGCTCGCCGTGGGAGGCACCAACAATCATCTCCACTTGTTGATCACGCTGCCGCCCGACATCGCCGGGCCAAGGCCGTGCAAATATTCAAAGCCAACTCCTCCCGCTGGCTGCGCGAACACAAGATCGACTTCACCTGGCAGGAGGGCTACGGGGCTTTCAGCGTGAGCGCATCCAACCTGGAAACGGTCAAGCGATACATTGAACACCAGCGCGAACATCACGCGCGACGCTCGTATGAAGATGAGTTCACGGCGCTGTTGAAGAAGAGCGGCGTCAGCTACGAGTTGGAAACCGTCTTCGACTGAGGTGCCGGGGTGCCGTCCCTGCGGGACTCGCTCTCGTTCTGGTCGCTGACCCGGCACTCACGTGCCGGGCTTTCACGTTTCGTGCCTGCGGCACTGGGACCGAACTGCTCACGGCTTGTGCACGGGGCCGGACGAGCGAGTTCCCAAAACCAAAGTCCCGCAGAGCCTGCCCTGAGCGGGCGTAGCGCGCCGAAGGGCCCGACACTGGAAAAACCCGATACGAGCCAGCGGGCGTAACGGGACGCGTTAGACCATCACGACTCCAGTGCCGCAGGCACGATACATGAAAGCCCGGCACGTGAGTGCCGGGTTCAACGAGCAACAAGCGATCTGAGTCCCGCAGGGACGACAAGCCGACGTCAGCGGGGCAGCCGTCAGGCAGGTAGCTCCATTGCTCCAGCCCCGAAAGGGGCGACACAAGAAAGCCCGGCACGTCAGTGCCGGGTCAACCGGCGAAAATCAATCCGAGTCCCGTGAGGGACGGCACCCGTGCCACCCCAGGGTCAGGGCGCGTGGCCCCGCCTCGATCTTGAATTTCGTGAGCACCAGCAACCCCGAGGGTGCCTGTCGTTGGGATTGAACGTCGTTGAAAGCGCCGCGGTAGAGCGGCCCTTCAGGGCCGCGTTACGGGCCTCCATACCGCAGGCTTTAGCCCCTGAGAAGTGTCATTAGGCCACCCCGACGCATTTTCATCAGCTTGAAGTCTGTGGCATGAGAGGTCGCAGTTCCGAGTGCGCGGACACGGACTTCTCAGATCATGTGGAATCGACGAAGGCATTTTTCAATGGCATCGCGCTTCTCTGGGGGGCACGGAACCTGCCTGACCTTCGCGCTGGTTCGATTGGCGGCGATCCGTGGCCTCAGTCCGCTGAGTTCTTTCACGTTCGCGATCCAGCATGTCTTCGGCACAAAGCCCGACTGTCGTTTCACGCACTCTGCGATTTGTTTGTAGGTAGCCATCGAGCAAACAGTTTATCGCAATCCGCCCAGCTCCTAGAACTGCCGCAGGTGTACCTCGATCTGGCGCAGTATTATCAGTCGTATGCCCACGATTGATGAGCAGTTCCGCCGCGAGCTGGAGATATTTCGGACTGAAGAGGAGAAGGCGGCGCAATTCTACTTCGCCTTTCTCGCCGTGCATGATGTCGCCTACCGGCACAAGTCGGTCGCGGCCCTTCTAAATCGCGCGCCGCTGTTCTGGAACACGTGCCTGGGCGGGCTTCAGGCCGCAGCGTTCATTGCCCTCGGTCGCGTCTTCGACCTGAAGTCGCCTCACAATCTGGAAAAACTTCTCCGCATGGTGGAAGGTAACCCGCAGGTCTTCTCGAAGGCCGCTCTGGCTCGGCGCAAACAGGGCAACGAGGCCAAACGCCCGGAGTGGCTGGGCACGTATCTGCGGAGCGTTCACGAGCCGACACTCGAAGACTTCCGCAGACTCCGCGCGCACGTTCAGAAGTGGCGGCAAATCTACAACGCAAACTATCGGGCCGTGCGGCACAAGTTTTTCGCACACAAAGAAGCGGCTGACGAGGCAGCGGTGACGGCACTGTTCAGGAAGGGCACGAACCGAGAGTTGCAGCGGATGTTGACTTTTCTCGGCTCGCTTCACCAGGCTCTGCGGCAGCTTTTCTACGACGGCAGGAAGCCCGTGCTGCGACCTGCACGGTATTCGCTGAAGGAGATGAGGAAGAAGCCCGTGCCTGCCTTTTTCAGCGGTGTGCTAGTGCAGGAGCACATCACCCGCGAGGCGCAGGAGTTTCTCATGCGTGTAGCGAAGCAGTGAGCCAGTCCGTGCTCGAATCTGCATCGGGACATAGGCGGGTGGCCAGCCTTGATCTTGAATTCGTGAGCACCAGCAACCCTGAGGGTGCCCTATTCGGTTGAATTCGCCAGTTTCGAGAGCCTCATGATGTCCGTCTGACGGATGGAGTTCGTCACTTCGCAACGTGACCTGTCCAAAGTTTTAGTCCCGATTGTCTCTAGATAATCAGATACGGCTGCGGCCTCAATCAGCACTGGTCCCGATCCCGCCCAAGGCGATCTTCACCATTTTTCTTTACACCGGAAACCCAAAATGACTCACCCGTCTCCATATCAACGTAATTACCGCCCGATTCACCGCGCCGCTGGCCCTTAAGCTTCATCAATCCTCGGCCATTGAAGTACAGCGTCCGACCAGTCTTCGATGAAGTCACGTAGCCAATCCAAGCGAAACCGTTATCGGAATGGCCACTCTTAAGCTCGATGTACCTCAGGAGTTTCACGGTGGTGAGTGTGCCACACGAACTGGAACCAATCAATTGGCGGGTGGGCCACCCGCCCGGACGGAGCGCCGGCGAATCACGGAACTTGCCTCCTAACGGCGGCTGCCCCATCGAAGTCGAAGCTAAGGCCCTTGTCTCGTAGCTCTTTCAATTTAGTTTCTTCTATCAGCCGGAAATGTATATTCCATAATTCCGCGATAGCACACATGTAGCACGTTCCGGCGACCAAAATTCCAGAAACGAACCTGTCATCATAAATTTGTAAAACATCTTGAACCACATTCATCATTACACCTGCTGACGACCCATGTGCAGCGTTAGAGAGGAATCTGTAATCGTTTTTGTATGATTGCTGCGTATTCAACTTCGCAGCCATTTCAGAAAAACTCAGCCCGGACCAATTCGGCAGCGGCCGCCCATTTTTGTCGAATTTCATCCAGCTCTTGTTTTGGTCATAAGCGTCCTGCCAGCGCTTCCGCTCTTCCGCAAGCAGGGACGGGTTGGCGAGAACCCCGGGCGCCAAGTGCCAGAAGTAAGCGAGATACTCACTTCCGCGCCTGTCACGTTCCAGTTCCTCCGCATCTAGATAACCAGCCTGTAGGGCCAGCTCCAGAATACGTCGCGCTATAGTTGCGGCGTCCTCACAGTGTCCGATTACACAAAGCGAATACAAAGAGCCGTGTGATTTGAATGCCTGAATGAACAACAAATCCAATGCTCTCTCGAAGGGCCTCCTATGCTGGCGGTCGCGGATGACAACCTCCTCAAGTGTCTCGTGCACTAAACGCCAAAGACCCATAGCCCCACGATGACGTTCTATGGTTCTTTTCTTCGCGGCCGCGTTACTTTGAGTTGTCATAAAACAAGCCCTCTCAAACTCTTCCTTCCGCAGCCTCAGTGCATTTCCAACGCCGCTGCGGCCAGCACCGGGCTCGGCAGCAGTCCGAAATGCGGATAGAGCACCCCCGCCGCCACGGGCGGTTAGCTTGGCTCGTCGAGCGACCCGCTGGTGCTCCACCACCGAAACGGCCAGAGCATTAAGCTAACGAACACAAACGCCCCAAACACGAAGAGATGCCGCCAAAACTCGCCGAACGGTTGAGGGTTTGGGATTCCTGTCTGTCGAAATCGCACCCCGTATCCCGTCCACTCCGTGAGTGCGAATACGGTTCCTAACAAGATCGAGAGTCCAATCGCCGGTTTGAGGCGCCGCCTCATTCGTCGGCGCTGAAGCCGCCAGCGGGTTGTCGGCCCGTGTTTCATGGCACCGCCCTATCCAAGATCTCACCCTGACTTCTTACAGCCTTACCCCTCTCAACCTTAGCGAATTCCCAATCACCGACACCGAACTCAGACTCATCGCCGCTGCCGCCAGCACCGGGCTCAGCAGCCATCCGAAAAACGGATACAACACGCCCGCCGCGATGGGCACTCCCAGCAGGTTGTAGGCAAACGCGAAGAAAAGATTTTGCCGGATGTTGCGCATAGTGGCGCGGCCCAGCTTGCGCGCTCGCACAATTCCTTCCAGGTCGCCTTTCACCAGGGTCACGCTGCCCGCCTCCATGGCTACGTCGGTGCCGGTGCCCATGGCGATTCCGACGTGTGCCTGGGCGAGCGCGGGCGCGTCATTGATGCCGTCCCCGGCCATGGCGACTACGCGGCCCGCCTGTTGCAGTTTGCGCACGGCTTCGGCTTTGCGCTCCGGAAGTATTTCGGCCTCAAACTCGGTAATGCCCAACTGGCCCGCCACCACGGCGGCGGTGGCGCGGTTGTCGCCCGTCAGCATGACGACGCGCACCCCTTCTGATTTGAGCTGGCGAAGTGCGCTTGGCGTGGAGGGCTTGATCGGATCGACAACCGCGACTTCTCCGGCATACTGACCCTCAATGACAACTAGGACTCGGCTGGACCCTGGTTCTCCGGCCGCCACCAGGCGCGGGCCCGGCAAGTCCACATGCAAATCCGAAAGCAGCGCCGCATTCCCGGCGGCCATGCGCTTGCCCTCCACCACACCCGTCACTCCCTTGCCGGTGATGGAGCGGAATTCCTGCACCTCCGCCAGTTCGATCTGCTGCTCGCGCGCACCGCTCACGATGGCCTGCCCCAGCGGATGCTCACTCGCCCGCTCCAGGCTGGCCACCAGCCGCCACAATTCGCCCACCTCGGTTCCCACAACCGCCTGCATCACGCGCACCCGAGGCTTGCCTTCCGTCAGCGTGCCGGTCTTGTCCACGACCAGCGTGTCAACCTTCTCCAGAATCTCCAGCGCTTCCGCATTGCGGATCAGCACCCCAGCGCGCGCCCCGCGTCCCGTCCCTACCATCACCGCCATGGGCGTCGCTAACCCCAGGGCGCAGGGGCAGGCGATGATCAGCACCGCCACCGCATTCACCAGCGCGTGCGCCAGGCGTGGTTCTGGTCCGAAAACGCTCCACACAATAAAGGTGATGACGGCCACCGCCACCACTGCCGGAACAAAAATCGCTGCGACTTTATCGGCCAGCCGCTGAATGGGGGCGCGGCTGCGTTGTGCCCGGCTCACCAATTGCACAATCTGCGCCAACAGCGTTTCGCTGCCCACACGTTCGGCGCGCATCACCAACGATCCTGTGCCGTTCACGGTGGCGCCGATGACGCGAGCGCCGCTCTGCTTCGCCACCGGCAGCGATTCGCCGGTCACCATGGACTCGTCCACCGCGCTCGCGCCTTCCAGCACGACGCCATCGACTGGAATTTTTTCTCCCGGCCGCACGCGCAATCGATTGCCGGCCTGCACCTGCTCCAGCGCGATGTCTTCTTCGCGTCCGTCATCATGGATGCGCCGAGCGGTTGGCGGCGCCAGATCGAGCAACGCGCGGATCGCGCTCGAAGTCTGCGCCCGCGCTTTCAGCTCCAACACTTGCCCCAGCAAGACCAGCGTCGTGATGGCCGCCGCCGCTTCGAAGTAGACTTCCGGCCGCCCGTGCATTCCCCGCAGCGACGCCGGAAAAATTCCCGGAAGCGCCGTTGCCACCACGCTGTAGCCGTACGCAACTCCTGTGCCGAGGCCGATCAGCGTGAACATATTCGGACTGCGGTTGACCAGCGAATTCCAGAAGCGCACAAAGAACGGCCAGCCGCCCCACAACACGACAGGCGTCGCCAGCAGCGCCTCTAGCCACGGAGGGCCCGCGAAGTGCGCGTCCACACCCAGACCCAGCACGGACATCAGCATCGGCCCCATCGCAATCACCAGCAACGGAGCGGTGAGCACTGCGCTCACCCAAAACCGCCGCCGCATGTCGCGCAGTTCGGGATTTTCTTCTTCAGCCACCGCCGTCCTCAGCTCCAGCGCCATCCCGCAAATCGGACACACCCCGGGCTTCGTGCTCGTCACCTCGGGATGCATTGGGCAGGTGTATTGGGCGCGGCCATGCGGCGCCACGATTTCGAGTTCAAGGGCCATGCCGCATTTCGGGCACGCCGCCGGCACCGGCGATTCCACTTCCGGACACATCGGACACACGTACTTCCCGGCCGCGGCCCGCTTCGGCATCGCCACGGGTTTCGCCGCCATCGCTCCCAACTGGACTAAGCCAGACTGAATCATGCCGGGTGCGGGCTTCGGCGCGAGATAGGGTTGCGGATCGGCGGCAAACTTTTCGCGGCAGCGGCTGGCGCAAAAGTAATAGGTCTTGCCTCCGTGCTCATGCCGCCACTGGGCCGTCGCCGGGTCCACCGTCATGCCGCAGACGGGATCGCGCTCGGAGAGAATCGGGAATGGAGTGCTCATGCGATGTTGAGAAAAATCCTGCGCTGCGTGATTGGATTCTCCAGCCTGCGCAAACGACGGAAGATTGATGTATCTTGGAAGCTCAGCAGCAGGCTGGCATCCCTTATGACCACGCTCGACGTCAGCTACCGTTATGGCCGCCCGCCCGGAGCGTCGGAAATGCGCGCCGTCTCCGCGCTCACCGAAGTATATGGCATCCGCCGCGTCGCTTTCGATGAGAAGAACCACACCCTGCTGGTAGAGTTTGACGCGTCCCGCCTCAAAGAACCGGTGGTCGCCGCGCTCTTGCGGCGCACTGGCATCGACCTCAAGGAACGCCTAACCCCAGCGTAAGAAAAGCTTAAATCGCGGAGTTCGCCACGGGCTTTTTCCCTGCGCCCCACTTTAGTGGACGGGAGATGTACCGGGGAGGCTTGAGAATCAGGGGAGGGCTAGGGGAAAGGCTGCCGTGGGAAATGCAAAGGGGCGCGTCTGAGAACCTCTGGCCGAAGTCACCTCAGACGACACCCCGTTGCGCGCCACTTCGTCTGAGCTCTATGGGAGCACCCAGCATGCCAAAGCTAAGCTCCTGAAAACCAGTACCTGCGGAAAAGTCTCCTGCGTAGGATTTTCCCGGCGGGGGAAACTTTTACCCGCGCTCGGGCCGGTCGTGAACATTTTTCCTCGGCCCCGACCCTGCGCCCCTTCTTTTACGTCGCCGCCAATTCCGTTATAATCGGAGAGTTGTCCACCCCCAGATCGCGCCCTTAGCTCAGTTGGATAGAGCGTCTGGCTACGAACCAGAAGGTCGGGAGTTCGAATCTCTCAGGGCGCACCATCTTTCTTCCCTGGCCCCTCTTAACAAAACAGGGCGCTGGGGTTCCGCCATTTGTGTATAATCCACCCGCGCCCTGAAAGGCTGTCTGGGGCAACGGATTCGCCCTCCTTCCCCGAGACTGAGAGCTTTGCCCATGCCAGCACTTCGTCGTTTTGCCTCGGTTTTGCTTTGCCTGGCGCTTTCGCCCGCACCTCTGCTGGCCGAAACCGCCGCTCCCGAAACCAAGTCCGTGGGCCATGTGAGCGCGCTGCTTCCGGCGGCGATGCGCAACAACGTCCCCACGTCGATCAATGACGATATCTACTGGAACGATCTGCTGAAAACGACGACCTCGGGACGAATGAAGGTCGGTCTGGCGGATGGCTCCATCTTGAACGTGGGCTCAAGCAGCGAGCTGCGGGTAGTCTCGCACGATGCGGCTACGCAGCAGACGTCGCTGGAGATGGGGACGGGCCGGCTGCGCAGCCAGGTGGTGAAGATCACTCAGCCCAGCGGCAAATTTCAAGTTCGTACCTTGAACACCGTCATCGGGGTGGTTGGCACCGATTTTTTTGTGAGTTATGAAGGCCGCAAGACGACCGTGATTTGTTATCGCGGGCAGGTGCTGGTGACGCCGCTGAAGGGTGCCCGCGTCGAGAGTCAGTCGGAGGGAGTAGTTCGGAGCAACGGCTCGCTCCTGCTTTCCGAGGGACAGATGGCGGAGATCGTCTCGGACAAGGAGGGTGGTGTTCTGCCGATGGCCCCTTTGACGCAAACGGCTGGGGCGGGATCGGGTGCACCGGGCGTGGAGGTACCGGGCACTACCCCGGGAGAAACGGCAAATGACGATTCGGACAAGAAGAAGCGGGTGCTTCCGCCGGTGATCATTCCCAGCGACGAGCAGACCACGCTGGTCACCACCAGCATGGAGAGTACGGAGATTGAGCCGGGACTTCTGCCAAAGACGGTGGTCCACCGCCGGCGTCGCTGGGTCCTCCCGGTTGTTTTGATTTCTACGGCGGTGGTGGGAACCGCCGTGGGCGTGGCCGTGGCCACCTCGGGTGGGGGACAGACACCAGTTTGACCGCCCACCGGCGGGCAGCAACCAAGGCTTGGTTGCACACGATAAGTAATAGAGATCAGAAATGACTGAAGCCGCCCTCTCGGGCGGCTTCGGTGTTTCCGGTCAACGATACTTAGAGCTTCACGGGGTCACCGTGAAGTTGGTGGCGCTGGTTCCAGTACCGCCGGGAGTTGTGATCGAAATCTTTCCGGTCACCGCTCCTGCCGGCACATTGGCCACGGCCTGCGAGTCGGTTTCCACCGTGAAGGAGGTGGCTGCGACGGCGCCAAACTTAACGCTGGTAGCGCCGGTGAAGCTGGTGCCTTTGAGGGTGATTTGATCTCCCACTTTGCCGCTGGTGGGAGTGAAGCTGGTAATGGCGGGCGAGACCGTAAAGTTGGTCGCACTGGCGGCGGTCCCTCCGGCGGTCACCACTGCCACTTTGCCGGTCTTCGTACCCACCGGCACGGTTGCAGTCACCTGGGTGTCGGAATCCACCGAGAAGCTGAGTGCCTTGATGCCGTTGAAAGTAACGGCGGTGGCCTGCGTGAAGCTGACGCCAGTAATCTTCACCGACGTGCCCAGCGGACCGCTAGCTGGTGTAAAGCTGGTCAGCTGTGGGGTAACGCGGTATTTCTTGCTGCTGGTCAGCGTGCCGCTGGCGGTGGTCACGGTCAGGAAGCCGGTCGTCCCGCCCACAGGAACCTTGGTCGTAAGGAAGGTGTTGGAGACGGCGGTGAAAACCAGGGCAGTTCCGTTGAGCGACACATTGGTGGCGCCGCTGAAACCCTGACCCAGCACCTGGATGGTGGCGCCCACTTTGCCGGACGTGGCCACGAGCCGCACGAACGGCTTGAGGCCGGCGTCGAGTTTGAAGAAGACGCCGGTGTTGGTGCCGCCGCCTAACTCCGTGTCCCCGTAAATAATTCCGTTGGTGTGCTGCACCAGCTCAGAGATCGGGGTGGCGCCGGTGGTGTTGTCGAAGTTGTAGAGCACTTTGTAAACTCCGGCGCCGCTGATGCGGAAGATGGTGCCAAAGTTATGCAGGCCGCCGCGGTAGGTGGTGCCGTAGAAGTTGCCATCGCTGGCCTGAATCAGGCCGGCGATGGGGTCCCGGCCATCGGTACAGGACGCCAGCCGGCAGAAGTCGTGGAGCACGGTGTAGACGCCGGCGGGGGTCAGCTTAAAGACCACTCCCGTATTGTTGGCCCCGCTCCCCGCCACACCGTAGAAGTTGCCATCGTTGGCCTGAATGAGAGCACTGGGCCGGGTAAACGAGTTCACGGGAAAACTGTGCAACACGGTGATTTTTCCGGCGGGAGTGATTTTGAATGCTTCGCCCCAGTTGATGGCTCCGCCGCTGTCGGTGGTGCCGTAGAAATTCCCGTCCGTCCCTTGCACCAGCTCGCTGGTGGGAATGGCGCCGTGGGTGACATCAAAGAGGAAGAGTTGCTTGAAGTTGGCGCCGGTGGTTGACATCTTATAGATCGCGCCGCAGCCTCCGTTGCCAAAGGTGCAGAGGCCGGGTGTTCCGCCGTCAGTCGCCGTGCCGTAAAGACTTCCATCCGTACCCAGCACCGGCGCGCCATGGGGATGGCCAGCATTGCCGGCACCGCCAAAGTTGTGCAGGGCCGTAAAGACACCCGCGGGACTCATCTTGAATGTGGTGCCAGCGCCCGCCGACCCGCCACCCGTGGCGGAGCCATAGAAATTTCCATCCGTCCCCAGGACCAGACCGCTGAACGGTTGAAAACTCCTCACCGTCTCAGTGGAGACATTGTGCAGCACGGTCAATACTCCGGCCGGCGTAATCTTGAAGATGGCGCCTTGGTTGGCCGATCCCCCGCGTCGCGTGGTGGAGTAGAGGTTTCCGTCCCGGCCCTGCGCAATGATGCCTTGGTTGACCGGGATCAGGGGATCGCCGGCGACCGCGCCCAAGCTGCGGATCACGGCAAAGTTTTGCGCGGAAAGCATGGCCGTACTCAAGACCATCATCAGAATGCAGGCTGTCAGCACCCGAAGTTGCAAGTTTTGTGTCTTCGTCATAAAGGTCTCCTGGGAACAACACTTTGCGCATCCGGGGAGGCGGTCGGGGGGTGCCGAACCTCGCCTCGGTCTACGATTTTGAGTGGCTGCGCTGGCCGTTCCGTGGGAAAATGATCCACCGCCAGTGCGGGCCGTTGTCGACTAGCCTGCACCCTCCCCCGGCTCGAAGTCCTGACGGAACGATTAAGAACTCTAAAGAATCCACATGGCCGTACTCCCAAACCCGTCCAACCCGGATTCCCAGGGGCTCCCGGGGCGCATCTGGCGCTTTGCTGACTATGAGTTCGACGAACTGCGCCGCGAGCTTCGGGCAAACGGCCAGCCTATCGAGCTGGAAGCGAAGCCCCTCGATGTGCTGCACCAGTTGTTACTTCATGCCGGTGAGGTGTTGACCAAGGAAGAACTGCTGGACGCGGTGTGGCCGGGGATCATGGTGGTGGATGGCTCGCTGGCGACCGCGGTTTCCAAGCTGCGGAAAGCGCTCGGGGACGATGACTCTACGGTGGTCACGGTGCCGCGGGTGGGTTACCGCTTGGGCGTGCCGGTGCAGTCTCGGATGCGCAGCGCACCGGGTTGGGCCGATCTGGGCCTCAAGGTTGGAGATTCCGTGCCCGGACGGGAATATTGGCAACTCACGCGGCGGCTCGATCTTTCCGACTCCAGCGAAGTGTGGCTGGCGGAGCATCCCAAAACGCATGAAGCGCGGGTTTTCAAGTTCGCCTCCGACGGGGTTCGGCTCAAGAGTTTGAAGCGCGAAGCAACGCTCTCCCGGTTTCTGCGCGAGTCTCTGGGCGAACGGCCGCAATTTGTGCGCGTGTTGGAATGGAATTTCGATACCCTGCCGTTTTTCCTGGAGAGTGAGTACGGCGGCTCGGATCTGCGCGAATGGGCGGAAAACCGCGGCGGGCTGGACCAGATTCCCTTAGCCGAACGCCTGCGCTTGCTGGCGGACGTCGCCGAAGCGGTGGCGGCAGCGCACTCGGTTGGCGTACTCCATAAGGATTTGAAACCAGCCAACGTGTTGGTGGAGACGCGAGCGGAGGGTGGATGGCAGATCAAGGTGGCCGACTTTGGCAGCGCTTCGCTGCTCGAACCGTCACGTCTGCGGGAACTCGGCATCACCAACCTGGGCTTCACCCGCACCGATGGCGCCGCCACCAACTCGCTCACGGGAACGCTGATGTATCTCCCGCCCGAAGTGCTGGCGGGCCAATCGCCGACAGCATCCTCGGATGTCTACGCTCTCGGCGTCCTGCTCTACCAGTTGGTGGTAGCCGATTTTCGCAAGCCGGTGGCGCCCGGCTGGGAAGCGGAGGTGGCCGATCCGCTCCTGCGTCAGGACATTGCCGAAGCGGCGTGCGGCGATGCCAGCCGACGCCTGTCAAGCGCCGCGGATTTGGCGGAGCGCCTGCGAACGCTGGAGCAACGGCGGGTTCGGCGGAACGAGTTGGAACTGGCGCAGCAGCGGGCGCAACTCGCGGAACACAAACTGAAAGCGGCACGGGCGCGGCGGCCCTGGGTGTTGCTGGCGGTGGCGGCGCTCACTATCGGCTTCGTCGCCAGCCTGCTGCTCTACCGCCGAGCCGCCCTCGAACGCGACCACGCCACCCGCCAGACGGCGATTGCCGCCGCCATCAATCGTTTTCTGGCAGACGATCTGCTGGGCCGCAGCAGTCCTTTCGCCAGTGGCAAAGCCGATGAATCGCTGGTGGACGCGGTGATTCAGGCGTCGCCCAGTATTGATCGCCAGTTTCAGAATGAACCACTGATTGCCGCCCGCCTGCATGAGACCATCGCCCACGCACTGGACAACCGCAGCAACTGGCCCGGCGCGCGCGGCGAATATGAACGCGCCGCAGCTCTCTTTGTCCAGGCTGATGGATCGCTCTCGCAGGACGCCATCATCGTGCAGTTGCAGCGCGTCACCATGGAGGCGCGCACCTACGAGAAAGACACGCTGCCGCTGGCGCGCTCGATTCTCGCCGAGCAAGAAAACAAGATCGGGAAGCTGGCTCATCCCCGGGCCGAGTTGGCGGTGTGGGCTTCTTCCGCGCGCGGCATGGTGGCCTTGATTGGCAATGACGCCAAGCTTGCCGCCCAACACTTCCAAACCGCAGTGGACGGCGCCGAACGACTTCCGGCGTTCGACCAGAGTGCACGCCTGGCCTTCAAGCAGCGACTCGCCTTTTGCTACATTCGGTCGGGCGACGGCGCCCGGGCGGAGCGCTATTTCCGCGAGTTGATCGCCGCCTATTCCGCGCTCAACGGTCCGGACAGTCCGCAAGTGTTACGCGTGCGCCTTAACCTGGCGCAAGCCTTCATGATCCAGAACAAACATCATGAAGCGGTTGAAGAAACGAACAGCCTCTATCCCGCCTTTCTTTCCCAACTCGGGCCAGATCATGAACACACGATGCAACTACTGACCACGCGCGCCCAGTCGGAAGGCAGCCTCGGCCTTTGGGACGATGCCATTCGCGACGATTTAGCGATCTACGCCATCGCCGTTCGCAAACAGGGACCGCAGTCTTTCTACGCCATTGCTACGCTCTCCGACGCATCGTTAGCGCAGTGCCGCGCCGGAAAGTATGCCGAGGGAGAGAGCAACGCGCGCAAGGCCTTCGACACTTCCCGGCAGGCGTTTGGCGAGCGCGCCGGACTCACGGGCGGCGCCGCTGAAACGCTGGCGAGTTGCCTGATCGGCCTGGGCCGCCTGCCGGAAGCATTGGTGCTGCTGGACGGCATCAATGTCCCCGCCGTGGCCCAGTTGGCCGGGTTTCCCGACTGGGTGGCAAACGTAGACCTGGACCGCGCCGAGATTGCTTATCGGCGCCGCGACCTGGTTCGAGCCCGCGCCTATCTCAAGTCCGCTGCACCGGTTTTCTCCCGTCCCGATGCCGAAGCCTACCAGAAGAAAAAGCTCGTGACCCTGATCGCAGCCTGTGAGGGAAAGGCCTGAGTTAGCAGCGACGGCGGTCGAGCGCGAGGAAGCAAGAGCTTGAAAACGCAGAGTTCGCGGAGAAAAGCTGACGCCAGGGTTGCCGATGGACGGATGCAGCGGGTCGACGGAAAGGCGTCGCCGGCTTTGACAACCCGCACCAACCCTGCAAATTCCTTCACCTTGACAGCCGTCGCGCCCTCCCCCACAATCAG
>JBGQDM010000049.1:0-22711 GCA_041495845.1 Terriglobia bacterium
CCTGGCCTGCAAGGGCTGCAAAAGCGATTGTCCGGTGGGCGTGGACGTGGCCACGTGGAAGGCCGAGTTCCTTTCGCACTACCACGAAACGCGTCCGCACGCGTTGCGTGACTATCTCTTTGGCTATGTTGATGTTCTGGCACGTGCCGGGTCACTGGCGCCGGGGCTGGCCAATCTCGCGACGCAGCTTCCGGGGGTGCGCGATCTGGCCAAGCTGGCGGTGGGAATTCCTCTCGAGCGCAATGTGCCGACCTTGGCTCCGGTTTCCTTCAAACGCTGGTTTGCGCGCCAGCAGCCGCGCAACCAGGGTGGCGATCCCGTGATTCTCTGGCCCGACACCTTTAACAACTACTTCCATCCGCACACCGCGCAAGCAGCGGTGGAAGTGCTTGAAGCCGCGGGATTTGACGTATTGGTGCCGCAGGCGAATCTGTGCTGCGGCCGGCCGCTCTACGATTTTGGCATGCTCGACCGCGCCGAGCGTTTGTTGCTCGACACGCTGGACGTGCTGGGGCCGAAAATCGAAGCCGGTGTGCCTGTAGTTGGACTTGAGCCGAGCTGCGTTGCCGTTTTTCGGGACGAACTCTGCAATCTGTTTCCCCACGATGAACGCGCTCATCGCCTGGCCCGTCAAACGTTTACGCTCAGCGAATTCCTGGAAAAGAAAGCGGCTGATTTCCCCCTGCCGCGCCTCGGCGGCACCGCGCTGATGCATGGGCACTGCCACCACAAGGCGATCATGAAAATGACGGATGAGGAGGCGGTGCTCTCGCGCCTGGGGATCGTGTTCGAGTCGCCGGCGCCGGGTTGCTGCGGTATGGCGGGCTCTTTCGGGTTTGAAGAAGAGAAATACGATATCTCCTGCGCGATTGGGGAGCTGGAATTGCTACCAGCGGTTCGCCGCGCCGCAGCGGAAACGCTGATCATCGCCGACGGCTTCAGTTGCCGGGAGCAGATTGCCCAGCTGACCGAGCGCAAGGCTCTCCACCTCGCCGAAGTGCTCCAGATGGCCCTCCAGGGGGCTGTGCCGGGGCTTCCTGGCCCCTATCCTGAGAGTGCCCTGGCGGAGGAGCGGCAGGCGGAAATCCGGCGCTCCATGCGGCGGGCGGCGGTGGGTCTGGCCGTAGCCGGGAGTGTTATCGGACTCATAACTACAATCAAATCAATCGATTAGATCGGTCCAGGCATCTTTCGGAAAGCTCGGCCCGCCGCCTCCAGATTCAGGTAAAATAGGGTGAAACGGGGCGTCCCGCCGCCTTGACTCGTTGCCCCGAGCAGCAATCCGAGGGACCCGTTTATGAATCCACTACCGGCCATCGCCGTCGGCCCTGAGGCGACGCGGAGTTCTGCTCACGCAGTTCAGGGATCCATCCTGGTGCTCATCCAGTTTGACGTTTGCGAAGAAATCAAGCTGGACGAACTGCGCCACCTGCTCGACGCGCGCCGGGCCGAGACTGCCTTTAAGCATCCCGCGCCCACCTACGTCCGCTTCCAGCAGGCGCCCGTCGTGGAGCGCCTGGAAACGCTGATTCTCGAAACCGGCGAAAAGCTGGAAGGCCAGATCAAGTATTACGACTACGGCGTGGTCAGCGTGATTTTCGAGCTACCGTTTGCCAGCGATTGGGAGACGCTGGTGCAACTGGCCAGCCGCTGGGAATGGGACACGGACTTTGAAAGCCGGGCGTGGACGATTGCCAAAGAGAAGCTGAAGCGGGCGGAGTCGGCGCTGGTGAAGCCCTACGACGACTGGCTGAGCGAAGACTATTTCATTTTCCAGATTCGTGACGTGGCCGATGCCGCCACCGCCGAGGAAGTATTGGCGCGCCACGGCGACCGGATTGCGCAAATCGTGCGCGGCGAAACCAGCCCGCTCTCCGACAGTGAACGCGCGGAGATTCTGCAATCACGCGCGTCGTACTATCCCAACGATGTGGCCGTGATCGGCTGGAATGGCGCGTTTGTTTTCGATAGTCCTTCCGGCGCGGAGGCCGCCATCCAGCTGCTGGAATACTCAAACTCGCAGCTGCTCGAATTCCGCCACTACGACGAACTGCTGACGCGCGAACTGCACTCGGTCTACAAGACACTGGAGCGGGGCACAGGGATGTTTGCCCGCTGGCGCCTGGCGAGAGCCGCGTCGCAACTGCACACCACGCTGCTCGACGTCACTGAACTGACTGAACGCGTTGACAACGCCATCAAGTTTGTGGGCGACATGTTCTCGGCGCGACTCTATCGCCTGGCCGCAGCCAAAGTCGGCGTTCCCGACTACAAAAATCTGGTGCAACAAAAACTGCAAACCGCGGAAGACCTCTATCGTTTCATGGTCGACCAATTCCACCAAAGCCGGGCGTTTGTGCTGGAACTGATGGTGGTGATCATCCTGATCATTGACCTGATCTATCTGTTCCGCGGCTACAAGCCGATCTAGGAAAAAGCCGGCGCCTTGGCGAATCCTCAGCTCCGTGCCGCATAATGTTCCGATGCGGGGACTCAAAGACAAACGAGTGTTAATCACCGGCGGCGCCAGCGGGATTGGTGCGGCTACGGCGGCGCGCTTTCTGGAAGAGGGTGCGCGGGTAGTCGTGCTGGATCGCGATGAGGCGGCGTGCGCGCGGCTGCAGAAAGAACTGCCGGCGCTGGCCGGCACGGTTACGGCCGACGTGGCGAGTTTGCGCGAGGTGCGGGCGGCGTTTGCCGAAGCGGTGCGCTTGCTGGGCGCGGTGGATGTGCTCGTCAACAATGCCGGCATCAGCATCCGGCACAATTTTCTGGAAATCAAGCCGGAGGAATGGGACCGCGTGCTGGCGGTGAATCTAACGGGCGTTTTTTATGTGGCGCAGACCGCGGCGCGCCACATGATGGACCGCGGCTCAGGCGTGATTTTACAGACCGCTTCCACCAACGGGTTCCGGGGATATCCCTACTATGCCGACTACAACGCGACCAAGGCGGGAGTGATTGAGCTAACGAAATCCATGGCGCTGGAACTGGCGCCCAAGGTACGCGTGGTGGCGGTGGCGCCGGGCTATGTGCTGACGCCCATGCAACGGGCAGAGTACACCGACGCCATGCTGGCGGAAGTGAACAGCAAAATTCCGCTCCGGCGGCACGCGCAGCCAGCAGAGATTGCCGGGCTGTTTGCCTTCCTGGCGTCGGACGATGCGGCCTTCATCACCGGGCAGGTGGTGACGATGGATGGAGGAGAGACAGCGGGCGGGCTGGCGAGCCGTTAGGGAAGTCTTACTTCCATTTCATCACCCGGCCATCCGGTCCCACGATCCAACCATGGTGGGAATCGACGAAGGTGATGGCGTTGAAACTTCCCGTGTCATCTCTGTGCCACGCGCCATTGCGCCAGACATTCAGGCCGCGGCTGCCGGCGATCCAGACTTCGTTGGTTCCGGGGGCGGCTCCGGGGGCGTAGGCGGCGGCGGAGAAGAAGAGGCCGGCGGGATTGCTGGCGCCGCCGTCATGCCAGGTCTTTCCACCGTCGCTGGTCAGCAGAATGTTGGGCGTGGGTGAGTCGCCAGGATTGGCGTAGTCTCCACCGACGGCGATGCCGTTCTGCTCATCCCGAAACGTGAGCGCAAAAATCCCTGAGGATGGGTTGGCCGGGTGTAACGGAGTTTCCGAGACCGACCAGGTGGTTCCGCGGTCGGAAGAGCGAAACACGCGGGCCGTGTTGGCGCCGCCCGTGGCGAACCAGACGCGGCCTTGGCTCCCTACCACCATGCAGGAGTTGCTGGCGGCGAATGCGCCTTCGTTTTCGAGCGCGGCGGGCAGGCGCTCAGGCGGGACGCGCTGCCAGGTAGCGCCGCCGTCGGCGGTGGTGAAGAGCACGAAGCGCCCGTTCACCGGATCACTGAGCACGATGCCATGTTGCCGGTCCCAGAAAGCGATGGCGTCGAAAAAAACGCCGGCGGTCTTTTCTTCCAGGACAAGCTGCCAGTGCGCGCCGCCGTCGGTGGTGCGGTAAATGCGCGCGGCGCCGTCTTCAGCTTTGCCGGAACTCACGATAATGGCGTTGCGGTCATCGAAACCGCGAACGCCGCGGAAGTCGAGTTTCTCTGCGCCCGCTACCGGGAGCAGGGACCAAGTCGTGCCGCCGTCCGTCGTGCGGAGGACTGTGCCTTGGGTACCTGTGATCCATACCACTTGCGCACTGGCGGCGCTCAGCCCGCGAAATCCAGCCTTCGCTGGTACCGTTACCGGCGTCCACTCTGCCGCGCAGGATGCGACCAGCAGGCAGGCCACGATCATCATTTTCATGGCCGTCATTAGAACACGCGGGAAAGGTACAATCACCGTCTTGTAGCGAAGAATGCAAATCGCCGCCAGGTGGCGGATGGAGCGTCCAGGGTACCGTGAAGAAGCCAATTGTCTTTCTGGGCGGAGGACGAATTGCGAGCGCGCTGGTCGAGGGTCTGCGCCGAGCGGGGGAGAACGGAACGCTCATCGTGCACGACCTCCATCGCGCCAAGCTGCAGGAACTGCGGCGCAAATTCGGCGTGGTGGCGCAGGAGGACTTGCAGCGCGCCGTGGCGCAGGCAGGGCTGCTGGTGATTGCGGTGCGGCCGCTTGCGGTGAAGGGACTCCTGCAGGAGTTGGCGGGCCTGCAACTGCGGCGCGGTACCGCAGCCGTAAGCCTGGCAGCGGGAGTGCCTCTCAAGAAGCTGCGCGGGTGGCTGCCGGGGACAAGTTGGGCGAGGGCGATGCCCTCACCGGTTTGCCGCAGCGCGCGCGGATTGACGGCGTTAACATTCGCGCCCGGTCTTCCCGTGGCCGCGCGAAAGAAAGTCCGTCAAGTTTTTTCCCGGGTGGGCGCGGTAGTGGAGATTCCAGAGACGCAGTTCAACGCCTTTACGGTGGTCTATTCGAGCAGCCATGGGTATCACGCGTTGGCGGCACTGGCGGCGGCGGGCAGAAAGCTAGGTATGGGGCGGGAGGCGGCGTTGTCGGCGGCAGCGCATGCGCTCGAAGGCGCAATCTGTTTCTGGCGGGAAGAGGGCCAGTCTCTCGAGGAGTTGCTGCGCCATGCTGCGACCCCGGGAGGAATCGCTGAGGCCACCATGGCAGCCATGAATGCCGCCGGATATTTACGCGCGGTGGAGCGGGGAGTGCGGGAAGGAATGCGCCGGGCGCGGGGGCTGGCGGCGAAGAGCTGAGGAGTTTTTTGGGATTACGGGTGCAGGTGCCGCAGCAGGCGGAAGATGCGGACGATGCGATAGCCAGGGAAGAGCGCATCGGGGAGACGGAGCGAATTCCACTCGCCGGTGCTGGGCGTGAGGGCCAACCGCCAGAAGAGACGAAAGCGATCTGCCGGCTGTTCGCGTAAGCGAGCGATCCAGCGGAAGTAGGCGAGCGAGTCGGGAGCGGGTTGCGGGCCGAAGAGGACCACGCGGCCAAGGTCGGCAGCCAGTGGGCCGGCACCTGCATCTTCGGCGAGCCACGAGTGGATCTCTTCCGGCCAGTTCATGTCGAGCAACTCCGCCGCCAGGTGCATGCCCACGCGCAGCATTCGTTCCACTCTCCACTCGCGGCTGCGGGCCAGAACTGCGGGCCAATGGATCCCGGTCGATGCTTGCGTCAGATCGCTGAGCCAGCGTAGTTGCTTCCAGAGATGCCGTGCGCCGTGCAGCGCCACCAGGAGGAAGTGGTCCTCCGGCGCCAGAGTTGTAATCGTGGTCCCGAAGAGTTGCGTTTCCCGGGCACGCTGGAAAGGTTCCTCGACCGAAACGTGAAAAGAGTAAAAGTGCGGTGCGACAGCCCACTGGAGCTCGATGAGATTGCGCAATTCGCCACGCCCGAATGCCATCTCGTAGGAATCCGCAACCCAGGCTCGCTCCTGGCGTGGCGTGAGCGCGAGCTCGGGGGTGTACCCGGCGTCCAGCAGAGCGGTTTTCGCCTGCTGCCATTCGTTGCGGCGGATGAAAATATCCAGGTCAGAGAAGGCGCGCAGCGCAACGCTGCCGTAGGCTTGCTCGGCGAGAACAGGGCCTTTCCATGGGATGGCGGAGATGCCACGGGCACGCAGGAGGTCGAGTACGGCGAGCATTTCTCGGGTCAGCCAGAGGTTCTTGCGCAGCGTAGCTTGCTGAGAGGCTTCCACTGCCGCCCAGATCTGGGGAGGCACGCGATCGTGGTCCGCATGCATGCGCGCGTGGGCAGCGGGCAGAAGTTGGTGGCTTTCAGCGAGAAAAAGAAAATAGTTCCAGTCCAGATCCGGGGCCCAGGGCAGTTGCCGGGAGGCAGGAGCGGCGCAGGCAAGAAGCAGGTCCAGCGCGGGCGAAATCGGCCGGCCCAATCTTGGCATCGGCGGACCCGCCACCGGAGGCATGACAGCGGAAGCCATAAGAAGTGCTCGGAGTCACTATAATACGGACGCTTCCCATAACCGTGCCCGCAATCGAACTGCAATCGGTGAGTAAGAGGTTTCCGGCCCAGCGAGGTTGGTTTGGGTTCGGAGGCATAAGCCGGAACCCCGTGTTGGCGTTGGACCGGGTGTCATTGGAAGTTCCGCCGGGGTCGGTGGTGGCCTTGCTCGGGCCAAACGGCAGCGGGAAGACCACGTTGCTCAAGCTGATTTCAACGCTACTCTTGCCCGACGGCGGGCGAATTCTTGTCGACGGTCAGGACGCGGCCGCTGCGGCCAGACAAGTGCGGCGCACCGTTGGCTATGCCGTGGCCCACGAGCGCTCTTTCTTCCCGCGGCTTACGGCCCGCGAGAACCTCGACTTCTTCGCTGTGCTGGAGGAGGTCCCGAGACAGCAACGAGCCGCTCGGGTGCAGGAGAGTTTGAGCGCGGCGGGTTTGGATGAGGGCAGCGAAACGCAGGTGATGAAATTTTCCAGTGGAATGTTGCAGCGGCTGGCGTTGGCGCGGGCGTTAGTGAAGCATCCGCCGGTGCTGCTGCTCGATGAGCCCACCCGCAGTATTGATCCGGGCGCGAGCGAGGAATTCTGGCTGCGCGTGCGTCGGCTGGCTACGGCTGGAACCACCGTGCTGCTTACCACCCACAACTTCCACGAAGCGATGGTGGCAGACTGGGTGGCGCTGCTCCATCAGGGCCGGATGAGTGAGCGGCGGCCCGTCGCCAGTCACGTCGCAGCTTTGCGGGAGTGGTACTTTGCCTGGACCGGAGAGCCTGATCTGGCGCCTGCGGCGGCGAGGATGGAAGCATGACTCGATGGCCGGAAAAATTCGGCGCTATCGTCCGCCGCGATCTCAAGACTGCGCTGCGCTATCGCGCCGGGTTGCTGCTGAGCGCGGGGGGCACGCTGCTGGAGCTGGCGGCGTTTTACTTTCTGGCGCAGGCGATTGGGCCCGGTTTTCGCCCCGAAGGTCATGACTATTTCCCCTATCTCCTGGTGGGCACCGGCTTGTACACGTTCCTGCTGACGGGGGCGAATTCGTTTCTCGGCACCGTGCAGGAAGCGCAACAGACGGGAACGCTGGAAGTGCTGATGACGACCTCCACGCCAGCGCCGGTATTGGTTTTGCTAAGCGCGTTTTCGTCGTTTGCGGGCAAGGTGGCGCCACTCGTCCTCTATGTGGGCGTTGGGCTGGCGGCTTACGGTCTGCCGGGGAACCATCCCAACGTGGTCGCGGCGGGGGTTGTATTCGCGCTGGCGTTGGCCATCGCGGCAGCGCTGGGGATATTCGCGGCGGGCGTGCAAGTGGCGACGCAGCGCGGGTCGGCGGTGATCGCGCTGCTCGGCTCGCTCTGGTTCCTCACCGGGACCATGTTTCCGGTCGATAGCCTGCCCACGCCGTTGCGCGTGGCGAGCCAGGCGATTCCGCTGACCCACGTGCTGACCGGGATGCGGCTGGCCTTGCTGGGAGGAGCGGGCAGCGGCGGGCTGGGCCGGGAAATCTTGCTGCTCGGCGGCTTTACCGCCATCCTGCTACCGCTCAGTGTTTTCCTTTTTTCCGTCATGGTCCGGCGCGCCCGGGTGGCGGGCAGTCTGTCGTTCTACTGAGGTCGCGGTGGCTGGGACCAGCCATCGGCGGTGCAAATTACAGCAACACCCGCCCCGAAACTCTTGACCGTTTCCACATCGTTTTGTTGTAGACTCTCGAAAAACCCTCAGATTTCCCTTTGGGGCGGCAGCGGCGCCTCGCGAGCTGATCGAGATGAGCGGCCGTTCAAGGACTGCGATGACTGAGAACCGATCGGGAAGAGTCAAAAAAGCGGCGACCACGAGAAAGCCCTACCAGAAACCCGCCTTTCGTCACGAACGTGTGTTTGAAACTATGGCTCTGGCCTGTGGGAAAGTTACACCAACCCAAACCCGCTGCAACTTCGTGAGAAAGAATTCCTGAAGTTCAAGTGCATGGGTCAAGTCGGCTCAGACCGGCGAACCGAACAACACCTCCTGCTGGCGCGTGCGTTGCGGGAGGGTAACGCGGTGCGCCTGCGGCTGCACGGGTGCAGCATGGTTCCGGCGCTGTGGCCGGGGGAGGAAGTCTCGCTCCAGCGGGTGGATCCGGCTGCGATCGCGAGGGGTGACCTACTTCTGTATGCGCAGGAGGAGCGATGGTTCGTGCATCGTGTCGGCGCCTTGCGGCGGGACGGAGCCCGCGTGTTTTTGAGTACCTGCGGCGACGCTTTGCAGCAGCCGGACGGTGAGATTTCCGGAGAAGAGGTGCTGGGCTGCGTGACCGCGGTGTGGCGCGATGGCGAGTGGCAAGGACCGCCCCGCCGCTTGCCGCTGGCTTTGAGAGTGGTGGGCTGGATGGTGCGGCGTTCCCACCTGGGGTTGCAGATCGCTCTCTGGTGGAAGGCCCGCACCGGGCAGCAGAGCGGCGCTCTGGAACCTGCCGTGATGGAGGTCCGCTAGATGACGCCGGCGCATGAGTTCGGGATTGAAATTGGAGGTACACCAGTACTGGTGCGTACTCGGAGCGACAGTTTCGGCCGCAGCCTGCAGCAGCGTTATGCCGGTTTTCTGCGGCCCGCAGCCCAGGGGAGCCTGGCGCTGGATGTGGATTTGCTGGAGCCCGGTGGGCCGGTCGCTGACGAAGACCTTTCGGTGCAATTGCGCGAGGGCGAATGGTGGATGGAGCGCGGAGATTTTGCGGCGCGTTGGGACCCGCGCACCGGCAGCGGGAAGGTGCGGCAGCCGGAGAATCCATACTCGCTCGACTGCGTGCTCCGCATTGTGCACTCGCTGGTGCTGGCCGAGAGCGGCGGCGTGTTGCTGCACGCTTCCAGCGCGGTGAGAAACGGCAAGGCGTTCGTTTTCGCGGGAGTCTCCGGAGCGGGCAAGACAACCATGGCACGTTTGGCGCCCTCCGATGCGGTGCTGCTGACGGATGAAATTTCTTATGTGCGTCCGGAAGGCGGTGGGTTTCGCGCTTACGGCACACCGTTTGCCGGGGAACTGGCCGAACCGGGAGCGAATGTTTCCGCCCCGCTGGCCGCCATCTATTTGCTGACCCAGGCGTCCGAGGAGCGCATTGAAGAGGTCGATCCGGCACTCGCGGTGCAGGCGCTGCTACGCAACACTTTGTTCTTCGCGCAGGACGCCGCTCTGGTGCGCCGGGTGTTTGCTACCGCCTGCGCCCTGGTGGCACAAGTGCCCGTGCGCCGGCTGCGGTTCCGGCCGCAGGCGGAAGTCTGGGGCCTGATTGGATAAGGGGAGCATGAGCGAAATCTACATTGCGCGTAGTTCGGAGATTGCGGCACGGGTGTTGGGCGGGGAAGTGATGGTGATGTCCGTGCGCGACTCGAACTTCTTCACGCTCAATGAAGTAGCCACGGTCATCTGGCAAGCGGCCGACGGCAAGACTTCGCTGCGGGAAATCGTGGAACAAACGGTGTGCGGCGAATTTGAGATCGAACTGGGCGAGGCCATGCAGGATGCCGAACAGTTTGTGAACGAACTGGCGCAGCACGGCATTCTAAAGGTTTCCGGCGGACCCATTGCGGCAGCGGGCGCGGAGGACACGCCATGAGGCTGATGGAAGCGGCCATGCAGAAGGCGTTGCAGTTGGGCGTGCCGTGGAGTGTGCACGTGGACGTGACCTACCGCTGCAACGAACGCTGCGAGCACTGCTACCTCGATCACGATGACCACGGTGAGATGAGCACGCAGGAAATTTGCGGGCTGCTGGACCAGATGGCTGCGGCCGGAACCATGTTTGTCGTGTTCAGCGGCGGTGAAGTCTTTATGCGCCGCGACTTCCTCGATCTGGTGGAACATGCGCGGCGGCGCCTTTTCAACGTCAAGGTGAAAACCAACGCAGCCATGATCCGGACGCGGGAAGCACAGCGCCTGCGTGATCTCGGGGTGGAGCAGGTGCAAATCAGCGTCTATTCCCATCGGCCGGAGATCCACGACGCCATTACCAAGCTGCCGGGATCGTTGAAGCGCACCCTCGATGCCATCCGTTTTCTGCGCTCGCAGGACTTGCGCGTGACCGTGGCCAACGTACTCATGCGCTCGAACTATTCGGACCACAAAGCGGTGCACGCGCTCGCCCTGGAACTGGGGGCGACCTACACCCTCGATCCCACGATTACCCCGATGATGAACGGGGACACGTCAGTGCTGAATTTGCGGATTCCAGGAGAACAGCTTCCCGCGATCTTCCTGGAACCCAGCCTGGTGGGTAATGTGGAGGAATTCTGTGCTCCGCCGACGCCGCCGACCGACGAGGAAATGGATTCTTTTCCGTGCAGTGCGGGACACACGGCGTGCTACGTGTCCCCCTACGGCGAGGTCTATCCCTGCGTGCAGTTCCCGATTTCCTGCGGCAACGTGCGCCAGCAGTCCTTTGAGGAGATTTGGTGGAACTCGCCGCAGATGAACCAGGTACGCGGCATTACGGCGCGCGATTTGCATACGTGTTCGAGCTGTTCGCACGTGGGGGGATGCACCCGATGCCCCGGGCTGGCGTTTATGGAGGGCGATATGCGCGGTCCGTCGAGTGCGGATTGCGAGAAGTCGTATCACCGAACTGGCATTCCGTCCGCGAACATGCTGCGTGGGGGGAATGTGGCGGCGGGGTTGGTGCAAATCCAGGGTTCGCTATGCTGATGGGGACAAATGCAGGGCCAAACCCATGGCCTAGGGGTTCCCTGGAGATTACTAGCGTCACCGGTTATTTTCCTGATTTTGGGCGAGAATCTAAAGTGGGAATCTGTTCAGGGGAGAGGTGTATGAGTCGAGGACACCGCGCTTTCGGCGCTGTCGTGGTGGTTTTGTGTTGGATGGGACTGTTCACCGACTTCGGGGCGGGCCAGGATGCCGCCACCAGACGCATTTCGCTGGTGCAGGACTGGAGCCACCGGCATGTCTTGTTCCCGAATGGCGCCCCCCAACCCGACCATAATCATCTGTTCCAGGATCCGCGTCTGTTGCAGGCTTGGTTGACCCGCAACCCTCACCTCTGGGCGTCTCGGTGGCAGACAGCGGCGACGGCTGAGCCCGGCGTGGTGGGGAACCCGCCGCCGCCGGGTCCGGGACCGCGGCGCTTGCCTCCTCCACGCAACAAGAACAGCAAAATTGACTGGGCAGTCTCGCTTGGCCCCCTGGGCGGCATCGCTGCGGGTGAAGGGCCGGCGAAATTTACGTTTGACGTGGCTAAGCCCCCAGACTGCACCAACGATTTCGTGGTTTATACCATCGCGGCAACGCCTGCGGCGGGAGCCCAGGCCAATATCATTGCCCTTAATAATCTCTACACCGGGCCCACGTCGACCTCGTGCGGAGTTTTGACGCAGCCCACGTTTCTCTGGTCGTATGCCGCCGGAACCGGCGCGATTTTCCTGTCTCCGTCGCTTTCGCTCGACGGCAAGAAAGTCGCATTTGTCGAGTCGCCCGCCGGGGGCAATGCCCAGCTGGACGTGCTGACGTGGACGGCCAATCAAGGGACAAACGCCACCAACGGCTCGGTGGCGCCGGGCGCGCTGGTGCGCCTCGACTATACCAACATTGTAGCCCCCGGTTGCACCCGCGTGGCTGGCGGCAACAGCAACTCGTCTCCGTATATCGACTATGTCAACGACATTGCCTACATCGGCTCTGACACGGGCCGCCTGTACCGCATTACCGGTATCTTCAAGGGCGTGCCCACGGTGCAGTCGTGCGTGCGGGTGGTGAACGCGAACCGCTCCTTGAGCTCGCCCATCGTGGATCCGGTCTCCGGCAAAGTGATCGTCTCCGATGGCCAGGTGGTGTACGCCTTCACCCCCGGCCCCGCCAGCTTTACCGCGGCCGGGTCGGCCTCGATCGCCGGCACCGCCAATTCGATTGTGCTGTCACCGATGTTGGATGTGACCAATAGCCAGGTCTATGTTTTCTCCAGCCACGATGCGGGAAACACGAACTCGATCGTGTCCCAGATTCCCGTGTCCATGGCCAGCCACACCGATGTAGCCATTGGTCCGGCCACCGCCCTCCAGTTCATTCTGGATGGCGCGTTTGACAACAAGTTCTTCGTCAATGGGCCGGCGCAAGGGTCGCTGTATGCCTGTGGAACGCAGCCGGGCAGTGCCGGCAACAAGCCGTCGCTCTATACGCTGCAGTTCACCGCCGCCGGAGTGATCAAGACTCCGCCGGCCATGTCGGACAACCGCAAGGTCAATAATGCGGGAAACTCAAATGGCACCTGCTCGCCATTGACGACGGTGTTTAACGGGACCAATGACCGCCTGTTCGCGGCGACCACCGGTACCGGGCTGGTCACGATGTGGAACATTAACGCCGCCATCCTCTCCAACGTGACTGCTCCGACGGCCAGCGCTGCCGGGTACATCGGAGGCACCGGCGCGTTTGTGATTGATAACTTCAGCGCCAATGCGCAGGCCTCCAGCGTTTACTTTGGCACGCTCGGCACCAGTGCAGCTTCGAAGTGTGGAGCCAACAATTTCTGTGCCGTAAAGCTGACGCAGTCGGCACTGCAATAGATTCCCGTCTTTCAGCCAGCCGGGCGCCCCGTAAGGCGTCCGGCTGTCTTCTTTAGCGGAAATGACGAGGCGGGAGACACCCCGAGCAATCTCAGGCAGCAGGGTCCCGGCAAACGGCTGCCGCGCACTTATTGAACAATCAACGAAACTGTTACCGTGTGTTCCGTGTTGCCGTTGTGCGCCGCCAGGGTCAGCGGATAACGCCCTGGCGGTGTCGAGGCACTGGTGTTGACCGTGAAGTGCACCGCCCCCGACCCCGGCAGCGAGGGTTGCGACCAGCTCGCCGTCGCTCCCGGAATCAGCGAAACCCCGTTCCGGCTGAATGTAGTCCTGGCGTTGAACCCACCCACTGGGATGACCAGCAGCGTGTACACCGCCGCCGAGCCGTGCGTCACCGTCAGCGCTCCCTGGTCCTGGTTCACGAACCAGAAATCGGGAGCTTCCGCGTTTACGTGGCACGGTCCGGTCGGATCCACCGCGGGCGCCTGGAAAACGGAGTTCAGGTCCTGCCCCGTCGTTTTGCGCCAGTCCGGCCAGGATAGGCTGGTGAAATAGGAGGGTGCCGGCTCGGTGAAGGGCAAGGCCACACTGCCGCTCCACCAGGTGTTGTGGTCCGAGGAGAACGTGCCCAGAAAATTCGTCCACGCCTCGCCCGCCTGGTCGAAATCGTAGAACAATTGCTGGCCCGCGCCCCCCATGATCGTGTTCGACGACATGGTCAGATTCGTGGTCAGCAGGTTGTAGTTCTGTCCCGTTTCATAGTTGGTCACGGCGATGGGCACACCGCCCTGGATGCCGATCACCAGAACCTGGCTGGTCGTGTTGTTGGACACCACGTTGCCGCTCAGGTTGACGAAGGTCGAAGTCCGCAGCGACAATCCGCCATCAGAGTACAAACCGAGGAGCGCATTGCGGCAAATATGGCTGTTCGAAATGGAAAGAGGGCCCTGGCTCTTTTCTACCGCCACGCCAATGCGCAGGTTGTTGGCCGCGGTCAGATTGTCGGCCGTAATGTTTTCGTCATCCGTGTCCCAGTGCACGCCGTGCGTCATGTTGAACAGCATCTTGGCGCCGTTCACGGTGTTGTTGTGTTCAGCAAAGAAGTGGAACCCGCCGCCGCCCCAGCCGTAGATGCCCCCCTGGGCGCCGCGCCAGTTGCTGTAGTCGGCTTCATTCGCCGTCCACAGGCCAAACTTCGACTCAAAAGCCCGAAATCCAGCTTGCCCGTTGTGCATGGCAAAGCTGTTCTGCACCGTGAACTGGCTGCTGCCCGAGAAGCCCAGTCCGCCGGAGTTGCTCCAGTTGAAACTGGAGTTATCAACCAGGATGTTGCTGCTGCTGCGGAAACTCACCTGCTCGTTGTTCCGGCACGGGTTGCCCTTTTGAAACGTCAGGCCCCGCAGAACGATGCCGCTCCGGTTCACCGCCACAAACAGGGAAGGCCGCGTCGAGACCGCTACCCCGGCGGTTGTGATGTTGGTGCTGGGAGCCGGGTAGATGTAAACCACGCCGTTCGTTTCATCCACAAAGAATGACCCGATGCCAACCTGGTTCAGCGTCAGCACCTGCGTCAGGGGTTTCCCGTTGACGGAAATCTCTTCCCGCCGCAGCACGATGTCTTGCTCGAACGGCCCGGTCGTCGCCGACGGACACACACCCCACTTGTACGGCCACGCTTGGCTATAAACCCCCGGCCGATTTGCAACCGGCTGCCAGCCTGTCCAGGCGTCCGCTCCGGAAACAATCACCGTGCCCGGTGTGGTCGCCTCAAACGTTACCGGCAGCGCGGTGCTCTTCGCACTCCCACTCAGCGCCACCGACTCCCGATACGTGCCGGGGGCAATCCAGACGTGCGTGCCGATGCTATGCGTATTGTTGGCGTTGGCCGCCGCCGCCGCCTTCCCGATCGTCTTGAACGGCAGCGCCTTCGTGCCGGGATTCGCATCAGAGCCGGTGCTCCCGTCCACGTACACACTTGCCGTTTCCTGCGCTTCGTTGATGTTGGCCTGACCTGCTGCCGGTCGACACACGGCTGCCAGGCAAACGACGAGAGCCGCCGCAGAGTAGTTGACTTTCATATAAGGACCTCGGGAGAACCTGATGACTGACCGGGATCGGAATACAACCGCGGCTCGGCTGGCAAAACCGTTCTCGATGTAAACCCAGGCCGGGTAGGAAATACTCGCCTGCGTCAAAAAAACATTAGCACAATCGGGAAGCGGCCACAGTGACGCCCCCTTCCGTTCAGCAATTGATGGGTCACAAGGCGCTCCAGATGACCGTCCGATGCTCTCATCTAGCCCCGAACACCAATTGGCAGCGGGGGAGAAGCTGTGCGAGACTCAGAGCGTACTACAAGCTTTAACTGATACCAAGACTAGCACCAGTGCGAGAAGCGCGTTGGAATCTGTATCGCCTCTTGCTCAGTAAGAGCTTTGAGATAGAGACACTTCCATTGCACGCGGGCCCGTAGCTCAGCTGGTTCAGAGCAGGGGACTCATAATCCCTTGGTCCCAGGTTCGAATCCTGGCGGGCCCACCAACTGTGCCCTCACTGCGCCGCCGCCGAGGCCTTGGGCCGAGCCACCGCGTTCATTTCCCGCCCAATCTGCTCGTCCAGGCCACCCTCGTAGAGATTCATGTGGTCGCGGCCGGGAACGAAATCGAAGGTGATATTGATTTTCAGTTCCCGTGCGGTTTCCTGGAGGAGCTGGGCTGATTCGTTCAGATGAAACGTATCTTGAGCGCCGACAATCAGGTGGATTTTGCCGTCGAGCAGCGCCCGCAGGCCGTCGGGATTATTGCGCAGGAGTTGCGCAATATCGTAGTGCTGCCAGGCGCTGGCCACGGCCGGATCGATGACGCCGGTGTTACGGTCGAAGAGCGGCTGCGGATGGCCGTCGTCACCGCGCGGGCTGAACGCCCACTCAAACGAAGTCAACTGGCCGCCCTGCTCGCTCAGCACACGCTCCTGCCGGGCGTAGTCCTCCAGCGTCTGCGTGTCCTTGCCGGTCTCGCGCATCAGCGGCCACGGGGTGTGATCGGCTTTGCGATAAAAGTTTGGCAGCGGATCGGCGCGCAGGTTGGGGCCGGTGAAGTTGCGAAAATCGGAAGGATCTGGCGCGGTGGGCCAACTTCCGCCGAAGACCATGGGATAACTCACCTGCAACCAGAGCGCGGCCCAGCCGCCGGAAGAATGTCCAGTCAGCAGGCGTCCGCTGGGCTTCCCGTCCATGCGATATTGCGCTTCCAGATACGGAATGAGATCGCCGGTCAGAGCCATGCCCCAGGGGCCGTTGTTTACCGAATCCGCAAACTCATGGGTCCCACCCGAGCAGGACTGATCGAGGAGCACGTAAATCATTTCCGGCAGTTTGCCATCGAGCATTTGCTGGCGGTAGCGTTTCGCGCTGACCTTAGCGATTTCCGGTAGGGACTCGCCGAAGCCGTGGGTCCAGTACACCGCCGGATATTTCCGGTCAGGGTCCTTGCCGTAGCTGGGGGGGAGCACAATGACGCCGCGCATGTGGATGGGGCGGCCCCAGAATTCTGAAAGTGTTGGGCTGACGAAGTCCAGCAATTCCGTGTCTGGGGGCAGCTCAAGTTTCGGTTCTGGAACCCGCAGCGACAGCGGGAGATCAATCACACCCGTACGCGCCGGATCGACGCCGCCGAGAGAGAGCACGGGGCTGCGCAAATCGCCGGCCGAAGCGCCGTTGTAGGCATAGTCGTGATTGACATCGAGCAGAGCCATGATCTGATAGCCGCCCACCGCCCGCGTGGAGAAGGGCGCTGGATATGCCAACTCGTCCGGGTTCATTTCCACGCTGCCACCGGGCGCCAGGCTGCGCACTTCCCGCGCCGCGATCCAGACGGAGTGCGCTTTGGCGCCGTTCTCGGGCACGATTTCTTCGAGCGACGGCTCAAACGGCGCCATGAAAACCAGCAGGCGCCCGTCAACCGGCTTCTGCGCCATCCCCAGCGCCAACTGGATGCGGAAGCGCAGCGGATTCGGAGCTTGGGCGGAAAGGCCGCAAGTGCAAAGCAGAACGGCAAGAAACAGGGACACCCGGGTCCGGACGATGCGCATGACGAAAATTGTAGCGGGTAGGGGAGCCCGTGTAACCGGGAAATGGTGTCATCCCCGAGGTGTCCCTCCGGCCACCCGCGCCCTGTGCGATAATCAGAATTTGCTGATACTTAGGAGTGAGGTCATGGCCCGCACCGTTTTCTGCGTGAAACTGCAAAAAGAGCTCCCCGGGCTCGAGGAGCCGCCCTTCGACACCGAACTGGGCCGCCGCGTTTACGACAGTGTTTCCCAGCAGGCCTGGGGTATGTGGACGGAACATTGCAAGATTCTGCTCAACGAGTATCGGCTGAACCCCGCCCGCAAAGAGGATCAGGAAGTGATTGTGAAACAGCTCGAACAATTTTTCTTTGGCGAAGGCGCGCACGTGCCGCAACAGTTCGTACCCCAGCAGCACTAAGAGAGCACTCCCTTTACAGTCGATTTCCCTCAGGCCTTGAAGGGGTTGCGTAGCGCTGCGTTCGAGGCCGCGTCCGGACGGTCTACCGGCGGCCGTTCACGCCGATGGCAGCTTCAACCTCAGGTCACTATCTCCCGCGGAGTAGCAAGCGTGCATACAGCTTCGGCGATGCCTTCACCCATTTCGCTGGTGCTCACGCAGCGGCTGTTTTTTCCCGCCAAGTCTCGCGTGCGCAGTCCGCGATCAAGCGCGGCAGCCACGGCAGCCTCCACGCACTCGGCTTCGCGGTGCAGCTGAAAGCTGTGGCGCAGCATCATGGCAGTGGAAAGGACCGCACCCAGCGGATCGGCCAGGCCCTGGCCTGCGATGTCGGGTGCGGAACCGTGGACAGGCTCATAAAGACCGATGCGGCCGCCGATGCTGGCAGAAGGCAACAGACCAAGTGACCCGACCAGCGCACCTGCCAGGTCAGAGAGAATGTCGCCGAACATGTTCTCCGTAAGAATGACATCGAACTGTGTGGGGCGCGCGGCCAGCGCCATGGCGCAGGAATCCACGTACGCGTGGCTCAACCGGACATCGGGATATTCCTGTCCGACGCGCGTGACCACCTCGCGCCACAGCCGCGAGCAAGCCAGCACGTTGGCTTTGTCCACCGAGGTCAACAGGCAGCGCCGCTGCCGCGCCAGATCGAACGCAACACGCGCAATCCGCTCGATGGCTGGCTCGGTGTAACGCATCGTATCGACGGCCTCACGGCTACCCACATCCCCATGGACTGTGCGCGGCTTGCCGAAATACAAACCACCGAGCAGCTCGCGCACAATCATGACGTTGGCGCCAGCGACGGCATCCGCCTTCAGCGGCGAACCCTGCACCAGCGCGGGATAGCAAACGGCCGGGCGCAGGTTGGCAAAGCAGCCGAGTTCCTGCCGCAACCGCAGCAGACCCTGCTCGGGACGCAATTCAGGAGCTACGTTATCGAACGCAGGGCCACCGACCGCGCCCAACAGAACCGCATCGGATGTGCGGCAAGCAGCGAGCGTCACCGCCGGCAGGGGATCGTGATGCTCACGGAGGGCCGCGCCTCCGATGGCGTGCGAGAAGGTTTCGAGCTGATGGCCAAAAAGATCCGCTACGCTGCGGAGAACACGCAGCGCTTCGGCGATGACTTCGGGGCCGATGCCGTCGCCGGGCAGGACCGTAATGCGCAGTCGAATGCCCACGGAGTTACCGGCCAGCCGGCATCAACTGCGAAAGTTTGACATCCAGCCGGGGCACGGGCGGTGCTGGCGTGTACTCCAGGCCGTGCCGGCGCGCGATGTAAGGCAGCAAGCCGCCAGCAGCCAGCATTTCCTTCACAAAAGGAGTGAGCGGCAGGAAGGCCTCTTCCGTGCCGCGCGTGACATTGCGGATCGTGCCTTTTTCCAGGTCCACTTCGATTTCATCGCCGCTGGTGATTTTGTCCACAATTCCAGGGCACTCGACGGCGAGGAATCCGTTGTTCAGGGAGTTGCGGAAAAAGATGCGGGCGTAGTTGGCGGCAATCACACATTGAATGCCGGCGGAGCGCAGGGCCCAGACCGCGTGTTCGCGGGAGGAGCCACATCCGAAGTCTTCCCCCGCCACCACAAAATCGCCGGGCTGCACGCGCGAGACAAACTCGGGATCAATGTCTTCCATGGCGTGCTTCGCCAGCTCAGCGTGATCGTGGGTGTTGAGATAGCGCGCCGGAATAATTTCATCGGTATTGATGTGTGCGCGGCTGTACACATGCGCGCGGCCCCGCATTACACTCCCCACAGATAATCCTCCTGCGGACGCCTGTCGCCCTCCGCCACTCCCACCAGGACTTCTTTTTCGCCGCGACGAGGCAGCGGTTTCTCCATATAATCGCGCGGGTCAGCAATACGTCCCGCAATCGCGGAAGCCGCGACCGTAGCTGGACTGGCCAGGTAAACCTGGGCTTCCGGATGGCCCATGCGACCGACAAAGTTGCGGTTCGTGGTCGAGATGCAGACCTCGCCCTTGCCCAGAACGCCCATGTGTCCGCCCAGACAGGCGCCACAAGTGGCGGTGGAAATCACGCAACCCGCATCCGCGAAGATGTCGAACAAACCCTCGCGCAACGCCTGCCGCCACACGCCCGAGGTGGCTGGAACCACGATTGCCTTGACGCCCGGCGCCACGTGGCGGTTTTTCATGATGCGCGCCGCTTCCCGCAGATCTTCGATGCGGGCGTTAGTGCAAGAACCGATGTAAGCCTGGTCAATCGCAATTTTCGTGACTTCGCCGATGAAGCGGCCATTGCTGGGCAAGGAAGGCAAAGCAACCATCGGCTCCAGAACCGAGGCGTCAATCTCGTAGACGTCCTTGTAATGCGCACCCGCATCCGACTGAAACACGGTGTAGGGCTGCGTCGTGCGCTTCTTGAGATATTTCGCCGTCACCTTGTCCGCTTCCATGATGCCGCTCTTGCCGCCCGCTTCCACCGCCATGTTGCAGATGGTGAGGCGGGATTCCATCGACATCGCCGTAATCGCGCTGCCGTGATACTCCATGGTGCAGTAGCGCGCGCCATCGACACCAGTCTTGGAAATGATGTACAGGATCAAGTCCTTGGCATAGACGCCGTGGGGCAGCTTGCCTTTGACGTTGAAGCGCAGCGTCTCCGGCACGCGGAACCACAGCTCTCCCGTGGCCAGCGCGGCGGCCAGGTCGGTGGAACCGATGCCGCTGGCAAAGGCGCCGAACGCGCCCAACGTGGTGGTGTGCGAATCGCCACAGACGGCGGTCATTCCCGGCAAGATGTAACCCTGCTCCGGCACCAGCGCGTGGCAAATGCCGTGATCGCCGAGTTGGTGGTAACGCTCGATGCCCTGTTCCTTCACCCAGCGGTGCAACTCTTTCGTCAGCTCGGCCGTCTGAATGTCCTTGTTGGGAACAAAGTGGTCGGGAGTGACCACAATCTTCGTGGGATCAAAGACTTTGCTCACGCCGATCTGCGCCATCATCTTGATGGCAGGAGGCGTGGTCACCTCGTGACAGACGATGAGGTCGAGCTTCACATTGACGATCTCGCCCGGCTGTACGCTGTCCCGTCCACAGTGCGCCGCGAGAATCTTTTCCGTGATGGTCATCGAACGCGCCATCGTTCCGTTTCCTTCCTGAAAACGCAAATTCTTCAAGTATGCGGTTACGCTTGTGCGTAGGCGCCGCCCACCTGGGCCCGCTTGGCGATGGGGCCAATCTTTTGCCCGGTCACCTCCGCGATTAACTGCAACAGGTGATGGTCATCCACCTGTTTGGTGCGGTCGGCCAGTTGCACAAAACGCCGGTAGAGTTCGTCCAGTTCGCGGCGCTCAAAATTGAATCCCAGGGCCGCGCTACGCACGCTCAGCGCATGCCGGCCGGAGTGCTTGCCCAACACCAGTTTCGAATCGGGCACGCCCACCGACTGCGGCGTCATGATTTCATACGTCAGCGGATTCTCCAGCATGCCGTGTTGATGAATGCCAGCTTCATGGGCGAACGCATTCCGCCCGGTGATGGCCTTATTCGGCTGCACCGCCACGCCCGTAATTTCGCTCAGCAACTGGCTGGCGGAATAAATCTCTTCGCTGGCAATTGCCGTGGTGTAGGGATGGCAATCCGGACGGACCCGCATGGCCATCACCACCTCTTCAAGAGCAGCGTTGCCGGCGCGCTCGCCGATGCCGTTGATGGTGCATTCCACCTGACGCGCCCCCGCCGCCACTCCCGCCAATGAATTGGCTACGGCCAGCCCAAGATCATTGTGGCAATGGGTGGACAGAGTGACGCGTTTGAGGTCGGGCACCCGTTTCTGCAGCAAGCGAAGAATCGCGGCGTATTCCTCGGGCGTGGTGTAGCCGACAGTGTCAGGAATGTTGACCGTGGTCGCGCCCGCATCCACTACCGCCTGGACGACCCGGCAGAGGAAGTCCCGATCGGAGCGCGTGGCGTCCTCGGGAGAAAATTCCACATCGCAGCAATGCGATTTTGCCAGCCGAATCGAAGCGGCCGCGAGTTGCAGGCACCGATCGCGCGACATCTTGAGCTTGGAGCTGAGATGAATGTCTGAGGTGGCGAGAAAGACGTGAATGCGAGGCCGCTCGGCGCCGCGCAGAGCTTTCCAGGCGCGCTCGATATCTTGTGGGCAAGCGCGCGCCAGACCGGCAATCACGGGCCGGCGGACTTTTTGCGCAATCAGCCGCACCGCCTCAAAGTCGCCGTCCGAGGCGATGGGAAACCCGGCTTCGATCACATCCACGCCCAGGCGCTCCAGTTGTTCGGCCAGGCGCAGCTTCTCCTCCACGTTCATGCTGCAACCGGGCGACTGCTCGCCGTCGCGCAACGTGGTGTCGAAGATGGCTACTCGTGGCCGGCCCATAGACAGAGGTCCCCTATTTCCGGTATTGAGGTTCTATCCTGCCCAACGCCAGAACAATCACACAAGCTTATAATGTTTACTGCATCATTAGTTATGCTTACGTCATTAGCCAGGGTGATGAGGGCATAAGCGAATCGGGCCGACGGTAGGGGCCCTTCAGCTGAGGCGCGAGAGGCAGGCCAGCCCCCCAATTTTGTTGGCTAATGGTTCCGTGATGTATCATAAGCAATTCTTAAGGGCGTCCGTTACCCTCTATGGACCTGGCACAGTTGGAGGTGTTCCTCGCAGTGGCGCGCGAAGGCAGGTTTTCGCGTGCGGCGGAAAAATTGTTCCGCACTCAGTCGGCTGTCAGCCAGACCATTCACAAACTGGAGCAGGAGCTCGGCGAGACGCTGTTTGACCGCTCCTCCCGCGACGGTGCGCTTACCGACGCCGGGCGCGTGCTCCAGGAGTACGCCGAGCGGCTGCTCAATCTGCGCGCCGACGCCGAAACCGCGCTGCTGGAAGTACGCGAGTTACAACGCGGCAAGCTGGTAATCGCCGCTAACGAATTTACCGCGCTCTATTTGCTGCCCGTGCTCGGACAGTTCCGGCGGCTGCACCCGATGATCAAGATCACCGTGGTGCGCTCGCTGGGCAGCCGCATTGCCGACGAGGTCCTGCGCCACACCGCTGAACTGGGGGTGCTTTCCTACGACCCGCAAGAAGCGCAACTGAGCTCGGTGGTGGTGTATTCCGACGAACTGGCGTTCGTAGTCCCGCCCACGCATCCGCTGGCCAAGTCGCGCCAGGTCAGCATCCGGCAACTGGGGGCGGAGACTTTCGTCGCGCACAACGTGCCCTCACCCTATCGCGAAAAAGTGATTGCGGCGTTTCGCAAGCATCGCACCCCACTCCA
>JBGQDM010000050.1:0-22639 GCA_041495845.1 Terriglobia bacterium
ACAATGCCAACTTGATCGTTCACGAAGGCGGGCATTTGCTCTTCGGCTGGTCGGGCCCGACGCTGGGTCTGTGGGGTGGGACGCTGCTGCAATGGCTGGCGCCGCTGTTGCTGGCAGGATGGTTTTTCTGGCAGGGGCAGTTGGCGGGGTTCGCCTTCAGCCTGTTTTTCTTTTTTGAAAATTGGCTCTACACCGCCACTTACATGGCGGATGCACAGACCATGTCACTGCCCCTGGTGACTGTCGGCGATCCGGAATTTACCGAGCACGACTGGAATGCGATCTTCACGAGCCTGGGCGTGCTGCGGTACGACTCCGGCATTGCGATGACGGTCCGGTTGCTGGGCTGGTGTGGGATGGCAGCCGTAGTGGCGTGGCTGGGATGGCGGGCGTGGCAGGCCGATTGAAGGTCGATCTTGAGATTACTGACGCGGCGCGAATCCGGCGCCCAGCGCGTAATCATTCAGCGGCCCAAACGTCCGCTTCTCCGCGTAGAGCTGCCAGCGGTGCCAGACGATGCGCAAGCTGGCCATTACCGGGATGGAAAGATACACGCCGAGAACGCCAGCCATTTCTCCGCCAGCCAGCACCCCGAAGATCGCCGCCAACGGATGCAGGCGCATGCGGTCGCCCATAATTTTCGGGGTGAAGAAATAGTCCTGCGCCAGCCGCCACATGCCGAGAAAGGCAATCAGCCAGATCCAGTGGGGATAGCCGAGGAGCACCGAAAACCCGAGAATCAGCGCCGCGGCTACCAGGGGGCCGACGACGGGAATGAATTCGAGCGCGCCGCCGGCCGTGCCCAGCGTCATGGCATAGGGCACGCCGCTGATCGCCAGCACTGAGGAATAGACCAGCCAGGAAAGTGCCGCCAGCATCAACTGTGCCCGGATAAAATGCGCCAGCATCTGATTGAGATCGTCAATTACACCTTGCACGAATTCGCGCTGCGGCGCCGACCGTACCATCTTCAGAAGCACTTCACTAAACACCCGGCCGTCGCGTAGGAAGAAGATGGAAAGAATCGGGACCAGCACCAGCAACCATGCTCTCTGCGCGACTTCGGCCATGTGCACGCCCACGGTCTGGGCCACTTGCATGATCTCCTCGCGATGGTTTACCAGCATGGTCTTTACCATTTTCCGGGTGGCGAAACTCCAACCCCGCTGGGCCCCAATGTCTTCCGCAATCTGCCCGGAACCCAGGTTCTCCAGGAGCGCGGGTACCGTGTTCCCCAGCCGGGCAGCCTGGTGGAGAATGCGCGGGCCGGCGGAAAAGAAAAGCCATCCCACCAACACCAGCAAAACAACGTAGATCACGAGGACGGCGCGGCCGCGGCCTTTGAGCACACGCTGCAGGCGAGACACCGCCGGGTCCATCAGGTAGGCAAAAAAAACGGCAAATAAGAACGCCATCAGAGTGTGGCGCACATAATAAAGAAAGCCTAGCGCCATGGCGAAGAGCAGCGCCGTGAACAGCGTCCGCGACGTGCGCGCGTCAATGGGTGTCACCCGGGGCCTCCGGCAACCAACTCAGTCTCGCACCACTTCTGTGTTCTGGTCAGGAATGAACATGCGAACCACGCGAAAGTTGTCGTCCATCCAGAGCTGCCACTCGCCTTGGTCTCCTGTCAGAGTCAGGCGGTTGAGTTCGCGCTCCTGCCCATGCACCATCACTTTTTCGCGCCCGGTTAACGTCACGCCCACCAGCATGGAAGCTCGTCCCCGAGGAATGACCACTCCCATTTGTGTTTTCTGCTTGGGACATTCCAGCGCGCCGCTCTGGCCTTTGTGGCAGGCCGTGGCCAGGTAGCGCCATGCCAGCACCTGGCGGTGCACGAACACGAAATCATCGAGCACACTGGTCGAGGCTGGCAACACATAAGGATGCTCTTCCGGCTTTTCGGTGGAATTCAAGGTGCTGCGCTGCATCAGAAAAGACTCGCTGGGCACGACCGTGGCCTGCGCTTTGCCCGGCGCCAATTCGTGAAATTCGTAACGCCGCAGATCGCCCGCCGAAGTGATTTCCAACTCCGAGGTCTGGTGCGACGCATCCGCTCCCTCTCCAGCCTTGAAGTCGGTCTTGATCATGCTCCCGCCGGAAGTTTCCTCAATCGAGAAGGTCTCGGTGGCCACACGCTTGGCGCCGTTGTAAACACCGAATGATCCCGCGTCCACTCCCCGCCCCACGGGGTCCTTCGCAGTGAGGGGCACAGCTACCAGGCAAATCGCCAGCGCAAGCAGGGCTGCACACTTCACGATCCGTTCTCCACTTCCGGCGTGGCCGGAAGATCTTGTAAACGCAACTCGATTTCCATAGCGACTTCGTCCCCAGTGCGCTCGGCCGGCACCCGCGTCGTCCCGTTCAGGTACGCCACACGGCGCTGCGCATACAGTTGACTGAACCCGGCGAAATCCTGGGCCAGGGGTCTTGCCCTAGGTTCTTCCCGGCAGCGCCGCCACAGTTCGTCGACGGGAACATCCAGAAAAAACGCAGCATAGCCGGCCCTTTGCAGCAGCCGGACATTGTCCCGCTGCACCCACGCGCCCCCGCCGAGCGCCAAAACCACCGGCCTGCCTGCTTCCTCCAGCACTCGAACCAGGGCCGCGTCTTCCTGCTCCCGGAATCGTGCCTCACCTTCAGCCGCGAACATCGCCGCGATGCTGCGACCGCTGGCCTGGGTGATGCACTCGTCCAAATCAAGAAACTCCCAGCCCAGGCGCGCGGCCAGCAGCTTTCCGACCGTGTTTTTGCCTGCGCCCATGAAGCCCACGAGCGCCACTCCGCGCACCCGCACCGGCGTGCGCCTACCGTCAGAGTTGCTCATTCCGGCTGAGGCTCACCAGGCAACACCCTGATTGGATTCTTAGTGCTTCTTGAGGCGGATTTTACCACTGATGGTATTGAGCAAGACCGACGAAGCGGCCCGACCCGTAGTGCCTACGAGGGAACGTCCCTTCTCGACCTGGAACATAGTGTGGGCTTTGGGCTGCAGCGCGTACTCATCGTCCACTTGGCCGTGGGCCGAGCGTGCCGTCAGATCCACCGAGGCGTTGGCGGGCATGGAGGCGTCGATGTCGCCGGTATGGCTGACCAGGCGGTACTGGCCGCCGTCGCCAAAATCACCGTCATAGGAAATCTTCCCGCTGGCGGAATTGGCATTCACCATCGGGCCGGTGACGCCAGTGAGCATGATCGCGCCGCGAACCGTGGTCACTTCCACGTGACCCTGGCGGATCGCATTCAGCGTGACCGGTCCATCCAGCGTCTTCACGTGCACGTGTGCGTTGCTGATGTAGCGGATGTTAACCCGCGCGCTGGACCCTTCCGCGGTCACATCTCCGCGCAGGCTCTCCACCGTCAGCGGACCATCCGACGAGCGCACAAACACGGCGGCTTCCGGCGGCACGAGCAGTTCGTACTCCACGCGCGCGTTTACCGGGTTGGCGCCCTGCAGCAGGTGCGATTCCAGGGTGATGCGGTCGCCGCTTTGCGCGCTATCCAGCTCCACCGCGGGAGAAGCCAGCAGGTAAATCACCACCACTTGATTGGGTGCTCCCGGGCGTATCCACACCGGGCCGTATTCGTTGCTGACGGAAACGACGGGGTGAGAGCTGCAAGTGAAGCGCTTTTCCTGCTTGCTCTGGCCAAATGCCAGGGGCAAAGACAGGGCCAGAGTGACTACCGTGATCTGAGCTGCGCGTGCTGTGCTTCCCATAATTCTCACTCGTTTCCGGTCGAGGCGGGCCGCTTGCTCCCGCCGGCACTGCTGCATTATCGCAAAGAACGATCCATGGCCATATCGTACAACATGGCTTTTTGGTCGTACGCTTCGATCTGGTGGTTCCGGGCAGCCTCGTCGTTCGGGTCTTTCCGCACCGAGTCATTGGCATCGCGAATGTACGCGTTCACATCGCGCAGATTGGTTTCATAGGCGGCGCGCATGGCGGGCGCGTGCGCCGTGATCGTATTCAGCAACTGCAAGTCTTCCGCATCGAGTGCTGCCACCTCGGGCGTCGCCACCGCGGCTACGTCATGTGTGGCTGGCGTTGGCCCGCCCGACCGATACAGGAACACTCCGACGATGAGCGCGGCAGCCACTGCCAACGGCGCCCAGACCGGCCGCCAACGCGGCATGGCAAAGAAATCCAGCAGGCGATGCTCGCGGCGAGCTTTCCGGATGATGCCTTCCGCTTCCAACGCCTGCCGCACTCCAATCCATACCCGCGGACTCGGTTCTTCCGACGCCGCCATTTGGCGCGCCTCAGAAACGATGGCCTGCAGGTCACGCAGAAGAACGGAACACGTGGGGCAGCTCCGGCCATGGGCCTGAGCTTCCGCTCCCACACTCTCTCCGTCCACCATTTCCGGCAGAACTTGTTCGAATTCCTTACAGCTGATCATACTGCTCTCCCGATACTGACTTTTGCAGTCCTGCTGCTCACGCTTTGCTCTCTGCCTTACCCGGCTTGGCCTTGAGCAGTTCCCGCAATTTCATTCTCGCCTTGTGCAACTGCGACTTGCTATTACCGATCGAGCACCCAATCTTCTCCGCGATTTCGTTGTGCTCAAAACCTTCAATGTCATGCAGCACAAACACCGTACGGTACCCCGGGGGCAGCGCCCCAATCGCTCGCTGCAGCCGGACCCGGTCAATCGAGCCGGTCAGATTCAAGTCGTCACCACCGACATCGCGCTTCGGTGAATCGTCGTCCCCGTCCACCGGCTCATCCAACGAAACCACCGGCAGGCTCTTCTTCCGTAGTTGCATCAGCACTACGTTGACCGTCATGCGATGCAGCCACGTCGAAAACGCCGACTCGCCGCGGAACGTCGCGATCTTGCGAAACAACTGCAGAAACGCTTCCTGCGCCAGGTCCTCTGCTTCCGTTGGATTGCTGGTCATGCGCAAGCACAACGAGTACACGCGTCGCTTATGCAGGCTGTAGAGAACTTCAAAGGCGGCAGCGTCCCCGTTTTGGGCCCGCTGGATGGCTTCCGCCTCCGGCAGCCCAGTGGCAGGTTTTTGGCGTTCGTCGCTCAAAGCGCTCCAGCCAGGCTGCACTCTAATAGATGCGGCCTAAGTATGTGTTCGTTGTACCGCTTGCGCCGGGGAAAACCGATTTCGACTGGAACCACCGTAACCATCCGGTTCCGCCGCCCGCAACTACCCCTGCTTGCCGCGCTCGTGGCTGCCCTGGGCATGCTGGGAGTCCCCCGGGCAGAGTAAAGAACCAGCAGACGCCCGTCAACCGTATGACCTAGGGTCATGCGGCTGAGCGGGTGGTAATCGTCTCCAACCCGTGCCCATGCGGGCCGGTTTCCCGCTGGCGCAGCAAGAAGGAGAAGAACAGGCCAACAAACCCCAGAACCGAGAAAATCCACATCATCAGGCCGTATCCGCCGGGATTGGCCAAGCCGGCGTGGGAGTAGTCGTTCGCCCAGCCCACCAACCAGTTCAGCGCGAAAAAGCCAATCTGCTGGATCATCGTCATCAGGGCGTATGCCGTCCCCAGCCGGGATTGGTCCACGATGTAGGCCACGGCCGGCCACATGATGGCGGGGATCAGGGAGAACGCGATCCCCATCATGGCTACGGGGACGGAGAGTGGTACCGAACTGTACCCCATCATCAGGTAAACCGGCATCAGCAAGACCGATCCGAACATCATGAACAGTGCTCGCTTGCCAACTCGATCCACCAGCAGGCCAAACAAGGGAGTGACGATCATGGCCGAGAACGGCAAGAGGCTATTTAGCGTGCCAGCCTGTTGTTGCGCCAGGATGCGCAGGCTATCCGACGCGTGGAGCCCTCCGGAGGCAGCCAGAATCTTGTTGGTGAAGAAATCAATGGCGAAAGTGCGGAAGGGGAAAATTGCGGAATAAAACGTAAAGCAGAGGACCACGACATACCAGTACGAGGGGTTGAAACGGAGCGACTGCGAAAACTGCAACCGGTCAATCTCCCCGGCGCGCCCGAGTTCATACCGCCGTTCCGCGGCGCTTTCCAGCGCCCAATACACCGCGCCGCTAATTACGCACAGCGAACCAACCGCCATCGCGACCCACAGCGGATTCTGCCAGCTGGGCGGCGCCGCATTGCCGTTCGGGTAGAAAGCGAAATGGGCCCAGCGCGGCGAATTGTCGGCGGCCACCGACGCCAGGCGCGCAATGGTCAAGTTCAGTCCGAAAGCAAAACTGAGTTCCTTCCCCTTAAACCACTTCGCCAGGGCCGCCGTCACGGTCACAATCATGGACTCAGCGCCCAGGCCGAGTACGGTGCGGCCAGTGACCATGGTGCCAAAGCTGCCGTGGATGGCGGTAAGGAACGCCCCCAAAAAGCAGAGGACGCCGAAAAACGTGAGCGCCTTCTTCGTTCCCACCCGATCAATTACCATGCCGCCGATCAGCAGTGTGGCCACGGCGGCAATGCTGTAACTCGAGTTCAGCCAGCCGAACTTGGTGCTGCTGAACGCCAACTGTTGCTTGAAGATGTCTTCCAGAGGATTGATGCTGTCGTAGATGTAATAGTTTCCGCCCTGCGCTACGCTTACGAAGAGGAGTACTACCCAGCGATATACCGCAGGTGGGTGCGGTCGGCTGCTTTCGGTCATGGGCCCTTTCTGCAATTGGAACGAATCCGAAGATAGCAGACCATCGCGCCCGCTTCCAGCCGGGAATCCGCACTGACAACCCGCGCCGGTGTTTAACTCCCCACAAACCTGGCGTACAGGCTCCGGGCCACGCCCGTATCCGTCGTCCCTTTGATGATGGCGCGGCCATCCGGGAAGAGCGTCATCTCGTAGGGCTCGCGCCAGAACTTGAGCACGAACTCGTTGTGCCGCACCACGCCATGCGGGCGCAGCCGCAGGCTCATCTCGCCAAAATCGATGGGCCGCGAGCGCTCGTGAATCTGCACCGAGTTGCGGCCGCAGAGCGTCAGATGCGGCCGGCCTTCGCCCGCCAGATGCACAAAGTCCCGCTCGCCGCAGGTGCGGCATCCGCTTCGCGGGCCGCCGGTCCGGATCTCCGCACGTTCGTTTTCCCAGACGTCGAAGGAGAGCAGTGTCTGCCGCAGCTTGTCTTTCGCGCCGATCAGCAACTTGATGGCCTCCGTGGCAGCAACCGAGGCAATCAGATGGATCGCCGAATTCAGGATGCCGGCTGTCTCGCAGGTTTCAAGCATGCCTCCCGGGGGTGTAGGGAAAACACATGCCAGACAAGCAGTCTCGCCCGGGACTACGTTCAACGTTGCTCCATAGCTACCCACCGCCGCCGCATAGATCCACGGCAGGTGGTTCTGTACCGCGAAGTCGTTGATCAGGTACCGGGTCTCGAAGTTGTCGGTGCCGTCCATTACCAGGTCCATGCCACGAAACAGCTCGGTGATGTTTCCCGGCGCCAGGTCCGCCACCTGCGGTTCGACCACAATGCTGGAGTTGAAGGTCGCAATCTTGCGTGCGGCGGCAATGGCCTTCGGCACGGACTCAGCGGCGTCCTGTTCGTCAAACAACGACTGGCGCTGCAAATTCCCCGCTTCGACGTAATCGCGGTCAACAATTCGCAGCGTGCCGACCCCCGCGCGTGCCAGCAGTGAGGCCACCGCCGAGCCGGTGGCACCACAACCGGCAATGGCAACACGGGCGCTCTGCAGCTTTTGCTGTCCTGCGGCACCGATGCCGCGGAATAGAATCTGCCGGGAGTAGCGTTCTGAGAAATCGAAGGACATCACGGTTTTGGGCGGTGCTGCCTTTATTATAGAAGCGCGCATCATAATCAAGCGCGCAACCGTAGCGACTCGGATCGTTCGCGGCTCGGCGAACCACAGGGCGGCTTCCGGGATTCAGCCAATGCCAAGCCGGCACATCGCCGGGCGAGAGTCTGGAGCAGATTTCCGTTTGCAGATCAGGTGGCCGTTTCTGATGACTGGGTGGCTGGTGCTGGCGGTCGCGGGATTCGCAGCTCCCCAGGCCCTTGCCCCGGAATCTGCCAGCCGCCCGCCGCTGGCGGTGGCGGAGGTGGCGCCTTCGCGCTACGAAGGTTGGATGGTGAGCGAAATCCGCTTCGAAGCTGGCGCCCGCGGCGGGAAGGAAGAGCGCCTGCGCGGCCTGATCGTGCAGCCCACTGGCCAACCCCTCGACCATCGGCTCCTGGCGCAGAGTGTGCGCCAACTGCTGGCTACCGGCCGCTACGCCAACGTCGAAGTCGAGGCGGAGGCGACTGCGGAACATCAAGTCGCTCTTAGTTTCCGCTTTCAGCCCTACTACTTTGTCGGCTCGGTGACCGTTGAGGGCGCGCCTTCGCGCCCCACCGAGGGACAAATCGCCAACGCCAGCAAGCTTGACCTAGGGGAACGCCTGAGCGACCAGAAGCTGAAAACGGCAACGGAAAAGATCACCCAGTTGCTGCTGGACAGCGGCTACTACCGGGCGAAAGTTTCCCACCGCGAGCAAGCCGACCCGGTGACACAGCAAGTCGCGATTACGTTTACCGTGCAAGCGGGTGAGCCGGCGCGCGTCGGCGAAGTGAAGGTGGAAACGGCGCCTGGCGTCTCCGAAGTTCAGGTGCGCGATATCGCCCATCTCCACTCCGGCGATCGGGTGACCGCGGACCGTCTGCGCAACGGACTGGAACGCCTGCGCAATTACTTCCGCAAGCGCGGCCGGCTCACCGCGCAGGTCACCGTGACCGAGCGCAACTACCGGCCCGACCGCAACGTCCTCGACTACTCGCTGCACATCGAAGCTGGCCCTTTGGTGGAGATTGTGGTGGAGGGCTTCAAGGTTTCCCGCGGCGTGCTCCGGGACCGCATCCCGGTCTACGAAGAAAACGCCGTCGACGAAGACCTGCTCAACGAAGGTCGGATCAATCTCCGCGATTACCTGCAAACCCGCGGCTACTTTGATGCCGAGGTGCAAGTCTCCCAAAAGGCCGACGCAGACGGCAAGCGTCTACGCATCATCTACGAAGTCAATCGCGGCGACCGCCACCGCGTGGTCAAGGAAGAGGTCAAAGGCAACCAGTATTTCGGCACTCAGGAACTGTTCTCCCGCATGCAAGTGCAGCCCGCGGGCCGCCTGCTCTCGCACGGGCGCTTCAGTCCGTCCCTGCTCGCCCAGGACATTCGCGGTTTGCAGGAACTCTATCGCGCCCAGGGCTTTCAGGAAATCTCGATTCAGTCGCAAGTGACAGACAACTACCAAGGCAAGGAAGACCAGTTGGCGGTGTTCCTCACCGTGTATGAGGGACCGCAGACGCTGGTCAATTCCGTACGCTTCGCTGGCAACCAATCCGCGCCCGAAGAAGACCTGCGCAACCGCATCACCTACAGCGAGGGTCAGCCCTACTCCGAGTACAACCTGGCCAATGATCGCGACGAGATCCTCACCTACTATCTAAACCATGGCTACCCGGATGCACGCCTCGACGTCACCAGCCAGCCCGCTGCCACTGAGGCCAATCGCCGCGACGTCACCTATACCATTCGCGAGGGCGAACGCGTGGTCGTTGACCAAGTCCTGATTTCGGGACTCGAACATACGCGGCCCATGGTGGTCGAACGCGAAGTCAAACTGCATCCGGGCACATCGCTGAGCCGGCAACAGATGCTCGACACCCAACGCAGCCTCTACGATCTGGGCATCTTCAGCCAGGTGGATGTCGCGGTGCAGGACCCGGAGGGCAGGGAACGGGACAAAAATATTCTGGTGGATGTGCGCGAAGCCAAACGCTACACCTTTAACTATGGCATTGGATTTGAGGCGCAGACGGGGCAGCCCGGCCGTGCCGCCAATTTGACGCAGGGCCGCCCCGGAATCAGCCCCCGCGTTTCCTTCGACGTGACCCGACTCAACCTCTTTGGCTTGAATCACACCCTGGTCTTCAAGTCCAACGTGGGCGCGTTGCAGCAGCGGGGACTGGTCAGCTACGAGATTCCGCGCTGGCTGGGCAGCCAGCGTCTCCGCCTTACCTTCAGCACTTTCTATGACAACACGCTCAACGTGACCACCTTCACCTCACGCCGGGTTGAGGGCTCCATCCAGGTGGAAAACAATCTTGATGCGCGGGTGAATCCAGAACGCCGGGTGAACACGCTCTACTACCGCTTCGCCTTCCGCCGGGTGAAGGCTGATATCGCCCCCAACTTCGATCCCACGCTCGTGCCGCTACTCTCGCAGCCGGCGCGCGTCGGCGGTCCTGGCTTCAGCTACTTTCGTGATCGGCGCGATAGCCAAATCGAACCGGGCAACGGCAACTTCAACACTGTGGATTTCAGCTGGGCTTCGCGCTACTTTGGTTCCGCCGCCGACTTTACGCGTTTGGCGGTACAAAACTCCACCTACTATCGTCTGGGGAAGAGGCGCTCGGGAAAAACCGGCATGGTGCTGGCGCGCTCGACCCGCATTGCCATCGAGAACGCTTTTGATCGCACCGCCATCCCCGCGGCGAATGTGCCCATCCCGGCGGGATTTGTCCCCATCCCGCTGCCGGAGCGCTTGTTCGCCGGAGGCGGAAATTCACACCGTGGCTTCTCCATCAACCAGGCCGGCCCGCGCGATCTGCAATCGGGCCAGCCCCTCGGCGGCTCCGGCCTCTTTCTCAACAATCTCGAGCTGCGCCTGCCGCCGCCCACTCTGCCCTACGTCAAGGACAACTTGAGTTTTGTACTTTTCAACGATCTCGGCAACGTGTTTGACAAGCCGGAAAACATCCTCAAAGGGTTGGGTCACCTGCGGCAGGGGAACCGTTCCGATTGTCAGTCGCTCACGCCGTCCGCGTCGGGTGCGGTTTGCGATTTCAATTATCTGGTTGCAGCGGTGGGCGCCGGAGTACATTACCGCACCCCCATTGGCCCGGTACGCCTCGATTTCGGGTATAACCTGAATCCGCCGGTGTTTCCCGTGCGGGTGAGCAGCGATCCAACGCGGCCACCGCATATCGAAAGCGTGCGGCGGCTCAGCATTTTCTTCAGCATCGGACAGACATTCTAATGCGACGCTGGCTCTCCATCTTCGTGACCGCGACATTGCTGACGGCGGGAGCTTGCGCGGAGACCGTCGAGCGAGTGGCAGCGCTGGTGAACGGGCGGGCATTGCTGCTGAGCGAGTGGAACGCCGCCGGCCGCATGGAAGCACTGTTGGAGCAGCGCTCGCCGGCGGAGACGCCCGCCGCCCGCCGCGCCACTCTTGATCGGCTGATTGATCGCGAGTTGTTGCGCGCGGAGATGACCGCTGCCGGCACGGTCCCCGCGATGCCCCAGGAAATTGCGGCGCAAGTCGCACAGATCCGCCGCCAGCAGCCCGAGGGCGCGTCCGACGAGCGCTGGGCGGCGTACCTGGCCGCCTACGGTCTTGACGCCCGCGATCTCGAAGACGAAGCCGCCCGGCAAATTGAAATCCTGCGCCTCATTGATTTTCGCCTCCGCCCCATGGCGGCGCCGGACAATGCCGCCGTCGAGCGCTACTATAGCGACCACTACCTTCCGCAAATGAAGCAGGCCGGCAGCGCGCCCCGGCCGCTGGAGGAAACCGCGGCCTCCATCCGCGAGATTCTGGTGCAGCAAAAAATCAACGAGTTGCTCGCCAACTGGCTGCAGACGCTGCGCGCCCAGGCTGAAATCCGCATCGTGGACGGCGAACTGCCTGCCGGGAGCGCCACCCCGTGACCGCCAAAGTAAAGACGGTCACCAGCACCACGCCCAGCGGCAACAGCCCACGCCGCCTTCGCCGTTGGTTGCGCTACTTCTTCGCCGCCGCGCTCGTCTCGACTGTGGCCTTCGCCATCATTCTCCAGACCGCCTGGTTCCGCGATTGGCTGCACCGCCAGGTGGTGGCCGAACTGGAGCAAGCCACCGGTGGCCGAGTCGAGCTCGGAAGCTTCCACACCATCCCGATGCGCCTGCAAGTGGATCTGCGCAATGTCACCATCCACGGCTCGGAACCGCCCGGAGCTGCACCGTTGCTGCATGTCGATCGTGCCCTCGCGCAGTTGCGCTTCGTCTCTCCCTTCGGCCGGCACTTTGCGCTCGACGAACTTGACCTGGACCATCCGGTGGTCCACCTCGCAGTGGCGCCGGATGGCAGCGACAACATTCCCGACGCTCCCGGCGGCCACGCCGGCAAGAACGTGGCCGAACAGTGGTTCGACCTGTCCATCGCGCGCCTCGAACTGAGTCACGGGGCGCTGTTTTGGAATGATCAACGCCTGCCCCTCGATCTTTCCGCTCGCGATGTGGAGGCCCGTCTGGCGCGCGGACTGTTCCGCCGCCGTTTTGCCGGGCACATCCGCGCCACCAAGGTGGATACGCGCCTGCAGTCGTTCGCTCCGTTCACCTGGGCCGGCGACCTGGATTTCGAATTGTCGCGCAACCGGCTGGATGTGAAATCGCTCGAGATCACCAGTGGACGCAGCCGGCTGCAGGCCAGCGGTGCCTGGGTCGACTTTGCCCGGCCCATCATCGACGTGCATTATCAGGCTTCCGTGTTCCTCAACGAACTTGGCATCTTTCTCCGACAGCCCGCCCTGGCTGCCGGAACGGTGGAGATGAACGGCGAAGGCAAATACTTGACCGGAACCTTCGAGTCGTCGGGAAAGTTGGTGGCGAAGGCGGTTGAACTGCGCCGCGGTAGCTCGACCATTCGCAACGCCACCGTGGACACGCAGTACCGCCTCGACAACCAGAAATTACAGTTGATTGAAACGCAAGGGAAAATATTCAGTGGTTCTTTTCGCGGCGATGCCGAAGTGCGCCGCTGGCTCGCCAGCGCGACGCCGAAACGCGGCGAGCTGCAGAGCGGCCGGGTCAGCCTCAAGCTCCGCGATCTCTCCCTGGTGGAAATTACACAGGCTTTTGTCAGCCGCGACCTGCCGCTCGACCGTCTGCACCTCATCGCCAAGGTGGATGGCGCCCTAGAGACGAAGTGGCAGAAGGCGCTCTCGCGTGCCGAGACCGGCATGGACTTGAATTTCACCGCTTCCGGTGCGGCTGCCCCTGGCAATCTGCCGCTCACGGGCAGCCTGCGCGCCACCTATGCTGCTGCTGACCAGACCCTGCAAGTAGATTCCGCCAGTCTCTCCGCCGTGGCCAGCCATTTGGAAGCAGCCGGGAATCTGGGTGGCTCTGCGGCTCTGCGAGTTACGGCCACCAGCAATAACCTCGGCGAGTTGATGCCCCTGTTCGCCGCTTTCCCGGGAACCGCCCGCTTGCCTTTCCATCTACTGGGCCACGCGGCCTTTCATGGGAATCTCACCGGACCTCTGGATCAGCCCCACGCCATCGGCCACCTGGAACTCACCGATTTTGAAACTGTCTTTCCGCCGTCGCCGCAATGGCCGATTTCGAGCCTGCACTGGGACACGCTCGCCTGCGACCTGGATGCCTCCTCGCAAGCCATCAAGTTGCACCGCGGGTCGCTGCAACGCGGCGCCATGGCGGCAGATTTTGAGGTCGAGGCCGGCCTGGTCAATGGCGAGTTCCGCGAGGAAAATCCGGTCCGCGTCTCGCTGGCCTTACGGCACGCAGAAGCCGCAGAAATTCTGCGGCTCTCCGGCTCCAGCGAGCCCATCACCGGCACCTTGAACCTCGACTTGCAGGCGGCGGGGACGCGTGGCCTTCCTCGTGGTGAAGGTACGCTGTCCCTGCGCGACGCCAGCATTTACGGAGAACAGGTGCCGCGGCTGGATTCGCGGTTCCGCATTGCGGGCCGTGACATCGAGTTCTACGATCTGCAGGGCGTCTATGGCCCTGGCGGCCATCTCGTCGGCAGCCTCGCCTACAATCTGGACACCCATGACGTTCGCGCCGATCTGCGCGGCAACGAATTCGCGCTGGCCCAACTTCCTTATGTGCGCGCCAGCCGCTTTCAGGTCGCCGGTATTCTCAGCTTTGCGGCCAAGATTTCCGGTAGCAGAGAACAACCGGTGGTCAACGCCACCGCGGATGTGCCCGACCTGATTCTCGCCGGCGAACACGAAGGCGCGCTGCATCTCGAGGCCAAGTCCCAGGATCGCAACCTGCATTTGAGCGGCACGTCGCTCCTGGAACGTGCGCGCTTGGAATTTTCCGGCGACCTGGGCCTGCAACCGGACTGGCCCCTGCGCGCCCGCGCCCATTTTTCTCAGTTGGATATTGACCCGCTGCTTCGCACTTACGTCACCCGCCACGTCACCGGCCATTCTTCCGTGGAAGGGGATGTCTCGATCAGCGGTCCGCTGCGCCAGCCCGCACTCTGGCAGGCTGAGGGCAACCTGACTCAGGCCTCAGCCGACATCGAGAACATCAAGCTCCACAACGACGGGCCTATTCGCTTCCGCGTGGCGAACCGTCAACTCGCCATCGAGCAATTCCATCTTGCGGGTGACGGCACCGATCTTCAGGCCAACGGCACCGTGGGCCTGGACGGTAACCGCTCCCTCCATCTCTCCGCCCACGGAAGTCTCAATCTTGCGCTGCTGCAGCCCTTCGCTAAAGGTCTGCTCCTCTCCGGCGCCACCACCGTCTCCACCGAGATTCGAGGCACCTGGCAAGACCCGGTACTCGAAGGCAAACTGGACGTGGCCAACGGCGGCGTGGCTGCAGAGGACCTGCCCGTCGCCTTGAGCGGGATTAATGGGACCCTGGCCTTCAATCGCGATCGTCTGGAGATCCAGCAACTCAGCGCACGCAGCGGTGGCGGTACGCTGACTCTCTCCGGCTTCCTCGCTTACGGCAAAGACGTCGAGTTCGACATCCGTGCCCGTGGCGACGACATCCGTTTGCGCTACCCGCCCGGCGTGAGTTCCACCGCGACGGCGGACCTGCGCCTGCTTGGCAATCGGAGTGGAGCCACGCTCTCCGGGGAACTTACGGTGACGCGTTTCGGTGTCGGCAAGAACTTCGATTTCACGTCGCTGGGCTCGCTGGGAGGCCCCAACCGCGCTCCGACTTCGCCGGATTCGCCTCTGGCCAAACTGCAACTCGACGTGCACCTGCTCTCCACGCCGGAATTGCGGATGAGTAGCAGCCTGGCCCGCGTTTCCGGAGAGGCCGATGTGCGCCTGCGCGGTACGGCGGCAAAACCTGCACTGATCGGCCACATCAGCCTGCAGGAAGGCGACATTTACTTCAACGGCTCCAAGTACCAACTGGAACGCGGCGAAATCACTTTCACCAATCCCGTCCGTATCGATCCCAGTTTCGACCTCACCGCCAGCACCCGCGTCCGCGACTACGACGTGGAAATTCATTTCCAGGGCACAACCGACAACTTGAGGCCGCGCTACAAGTCCGAACCACCTCTGCCGGAAGCCGACATCATTGCTTTGCTCGCGCTCGGCCGCACCCAGGAGGAATCCGCCCGGCTGGCCAGCTCCCAGTCCGGCTTTACCCAGGAAGCGTCCAATGCCATTCTTGGCCAAGCCATCAATGCCACCGTCAGCAACCGGGTGCAGAAGTTGTTTGGCGTCAGCCGCATCAAGATTGACCCGCAAGCCTCGGGCACCGCCACCACCAATGCCCGTGGCCCTCAGCTCACCATCGAACAGCAAATCTCCAATCAGTTCACGCTCACCTACATTCAGGACGTCGCCCAAGCTTCGCAGCAGACCATCCAGGGCGAATTCAACATTACCCGCAATGTTTCGGTGGTCGCGGTGCGGGACCAGAACGGTGTCTTTGCGCTCGACATCCGCATCCGCCGGCGGAAGAAATAACGTGCGTCCCGCCTTACGCTCGGTCATTTAGAATTCTCTCGTGGCCTTGGTCAGCAATCTGCGTATCACCCTGGAAATGATCAAGTGGGAGCACTCGGTGTTCGCCTTGCCGTTTGCGTTGTGTGGAGCCATGCTTGCCGCCGGCGGATGGCCAAGTGCACGCCAGCTTGCCTGGATCATCGTGGCCATGGTAGCGGCGCGATCGGCAGCCATGGCGTTCAACCGCCTGGCCGACGCCAACCTGGACGCCGCCAATCCTCGCACCGCCACTCGCGCTCTGCCCGCGGGCGCGCTCTCGCCGCAATTCGTTACCGTCTTCGTAGTTTTTTCCTGCGTGCTGCTTGTGTTGGCAGCCGCCCAATTGAACCGCCTCGCTCTCCTGCTCTCCCCGGTTGCGCTGGCGGTGGTCTTGTTCTATTCCTTCACCAAGCGCTTCACTCATTGGTCGCATCTTGTTCTAGGATTTGCACTTGGGATCGCTCCGGCTGCCGCCTGGATCGCCGTGCGGGGTGCTTTGGATCCCCGCATCCTGCTCCTGACTGCGGCGGTCACGTTTTGGGTCGGTGGTTTTGACGTGCTTTACGCCTGCCAGGATTATGAATTCGATCACGAAAGCGGCTTGCACTCCGTACCTCGCCATTTCGGGATTGGAGCAGCTCTCTGGGTGGCGCGCGCTTTTCACTTGCTGATGCTGGGCCTGCTGGTAAGTGTGGTGCTCGCCTTCGGTCTCGGCAAACTGGCGCTGCTGGGGGTATTGCTTGTGGCTGCGCTCCTGACTTATGAGCACTCCCTCGTCTCTGCCCGTGATCTCAGCAAACTGAACGCTGCGTTTTTCACCATGAACGGTGTGATCGCCATCGTTTTCTTCTGTTGTGTCGCGGCCGACCTGTTGTTGCGGCGGTGACGCCTGCCTTCCGGGATTCAACTACGCTGCGCTATCATACGGAGGTGGGATTCACTCACGCCTTCCAGACCGATGACCCTGGCCTGCGCCCCATTCACGATAGGGTAGCGGCGGGCGAACGTCTGACCGCGGACGACGCTCTCGCTCTCTATCGCACGGCCGACATCCTCGCCGTGGGCTGGCTGGCCAATCATGTACGCGAGCGCCTGCACGGCGATCGGACTTATTTCAACGTCAACCGCCACATCAATCCCACCAACGTCTGCGTCGCCGCCTGCCGCCTCTGCGCTTTTGGCCGCAAGAAAGACACGCCCGGCGCTTACACCATGGCGCTGGACGAGGCTTTCCAGACTGCTGTTTCTGGCTACACTGAAGCGGTCACCGAATTTCATATCGTCGGTGGCCTCCACCCCGACCTCCCGTTCCAATATTTTCTCGATCTCGTTTCTGGCTTGAAGCAGCGCTTTCCGCAGGTCCACCTCAAGGCCTTCACCATGGTCGAGGTGGCCTATCTGGCCAAGCGTGCCAAGTTGTCCATTCGCGAAACGCTGGAACAGTTGAAAGCCGCGGGCGTGGATTCGCTACCCGGCGGCGGCGCCGAGATTTTTAGCGACCGCGTTCGCCACATCATTTGCGATCACAAGATCGACGGCGACGAATGGCTGGAAACCGCGCGCCTGGCGCACCAGATTGGCCTCAAATCGAATGCCACCATGCTTTACGGCCACGTCGAGAACGACGAAGACCGCGTTGACCACTTGCTCAAGCTGCGCACCCTGCAAGATGACACTGGCGGCTTCCAGACCTTCATCCCACTTGCTTTTCATCCTGACAACACTCCGCTCCAGCACCTGCCCAAGACCACGGGCATATTGGACATCAAGCAAATCGCGGTCAGCCGCCTGGTGCTCGACAATTTTCCCCACATCAAAGCCTACTGGCAGATGCTGACGCCGAAGATCGCGCAGATTGCGCTGCGTTTCGGCGCCGACGATCTGGACGGCACCGTGATCGAAGAGAAGATTTACCACGACGCCGGCGCCACCACACCCCAAGGCATGGTGCGCCAGGAACTGGTGCGCCTGATTCGCGAAGCCGGCCGCGAACCCGTCGAGCGCGATACCCTCTACCGCCCCGTGGTCCGCACCGAGACCAGCGTCACCGTAGCGGTCTAGCCGCGCGGAAGTCCAAAGCGTGAAACGCAGAGCACGCGGAGGACAGCCGCAGAGCACGCGGGGAACCGCCAAATTCTAAGAACTTGTTTTTCTGCTCGCGGCCCAGCGTTGGCAGCTCTTGCCGTTCTCAGCGAACTCTGCGGATTTTTCTCTGCGCCCTCTGCGTTTTAGGGTTTTGGGGGTTCCTGCGCAGCCCAAGCTCGGTGACGTGTTTCACATCCGCCCCTTGCCCGCGGGTGTAGAATTTGTTTCATAGAGCATGAAGCTTCAAGGGATCCGCACCCTGCATCGAGGCTGACATGAACGTACACATTACCTACAAAATCCACAAAACTCCCGACCTTGAAAAAGACTTGCAACTTCAAATCGACAAACTGCGCCGCCGGCTGCAGGTGTTCCGGCCGGAATTGGTGCACCTGAAAGGTTCGTTGGAACAGAATTCTGTCCGCGAAGGGATCGTGGTGGCGCTCAACCTGCGTCTGCCTTCCGGTCAGTTGGCCGCGCAACGCTCGGCCCAGCTCGCCAGCACTGCTGTGCGCGGCGCCTTCGACGAACTGCTGCAGCAGATCACGCGCCACAAAGACTTGCTGCGCAACCATCACAGCTGGCCCCGCCGGCGCCAGATGCAGTCGACACGCTCCGGAAGCGAAGTGCCTTTCGAGCAGACCATCGCCGCTGTGCCTCTCGCGCTGGTCTCCGCCGAGGACGTACGCTCATTTGTCAACGCCAACCTCGCCCGTCTCGAACGTTTTGTCGATCGTGAACTCAGTTTCCGCGAAAGTGCCGGAACGCTGCCGCCAGACACCATTACATCCGGCGATGTGGTGGATGAAACCATTGTTTTGGCGCTGGGCGATGCCTTGGAAAAACCCGAAAAACTCGCCCTCGAACTCTGGCTTTACCGCCTGGCCCGCCGCGCGCTCGATACCGCTGCCAATCAAGCCAGCCGGGCTGCGTCTGATGTTCCGCTGGAGATTTCTGTGCGGCCGCCCAACGTCCGTGCCAGCAACGAGCCGCATCTGCAATTTCACCAACCCGACGAGATGCTGACCGAAGAGGACGTGCTCGCCGACCGCAGCGCACCCACCCCCGAAGACGTCTTCGCCGCCGATGAACTTGTGGCGCTGGTGCAGACCGCCCTCCACGGCGTCTCCGGCGCGGATCGCGAGGCTTTCCTGCTGCGCGCAGTCGAAGGTTTTACTGCGGAAGAAATCGCCAACATCACCGACCGGACGGCCGAAGAAGTCGTTCAGTCCGTAGCTCGGGCCCGCGATCATCTCCGCCGTACTCTTCCCACGTCCAACGCGGCGTCGCCACCAGCGCCAAAATCTTCTGCCGAGAAACCGGTCATGGCTTGAGCGAGGAAGGCGATTGAATCGCTGTCGGCTCGCTAACCTGCACAGCGGGAGAGAAATTCCTCGCTCCTCAGACCAGTGATTTTACTTTTCTCCGCGTCCTCTGCGCCTTCCTCAGCGATCTCTGCGTTTTAAGATTTCCCCGCATGATATTCTTTCCCGCCGTGCAGATCAGCCAGCTCGGAGCCTCAAGATGACTTTTTCCCGTCGTGATTTCTTCGCCCGCACCGCCCTGGGCGCGCTTGCCGCCGGTCTCAACCCCCAGAAGTCCAGCGCCCAGGAATCCCTGAAAGCACAGAGCATGACCCGGGAAGGAGTCCGCAACATCATCATCTCGGCGGGCAACGGCTTCGAGCATCTTGGTCCCGCTTTCGATTTCCTCAGCCACGGCGGTGACACGCTCGACGCTGCCCTGCGAGTCGTCAAGGGCCCCGAGGACGATCCCAACGATGACAGCGTGGGCCTGGGCGGACTGCCCAACGAAGAAGGTGTGGTCGAGCTGGATTCCTGCTGCATGCACGGCCCTTCGCGGCGGGCGGGTTCCGTCGGCGGCGTACGGAATATCAGAAATGTTTCGCTGCTGGCCAAAGAGGTCATGTTTCACACCGGCCACGTCATGCTGGTCGGCGAGGGCGCAGAACGCTTTGCCGTGGCTCGTGGCTTTGCGCGCGAGGACCTGCTCACGGATGCTTCCCGCAAAGTGTGGCTGCTGTGGAAGGAAACACACTCCGACTGGTGGGGGCCCGGGCTTGCCGACTCTAGTTGGAAAGAGCGCATGAAGCAACGCCTACATGCTGATGACCTGCACCCACGGATCCAGCGCATGTACGCGGTCGCCGCCGACTTGGGCATTCCCGCTGCTTTGCAACGCGACGCCATCCGCAAAGTTTTGTTCCCGTCCACCGGAACCATTCACTGTTCGGCGCTGAACCAAAAGGGCGAAATTTCCGGCACGACCACCACCAGCGGCCTGGCCTGGAAACTACCCGGGCGCTGCGGTGACTCCCCCGTCATCGGCGCCGGTTGCTATACCGATCAGGATGTGGGTTCTGCCGGCGCCACTGGCAGCGGCGAAGAAAATATCAAAGTGGCGGGCGCGCACACCATCATTGAAAACATGCGCAAAGGGATGTCCCCATTCGACGCTGGCATGGACGCACTCAAACGCATCGTCCGCAACTACAACGGCGACATGGAGCGCCTGAAGTATGTGGACATGACCTACTACATTCTCCGCAAAGATAGTGTCTACGCCGGTGTATCCCTCTGGACTGGCTACGAGCCGGGCAAGCCGCACACCATCGCTGTCCATGACGGTACCCGCCGCCGCGAGAAGACCACGAGCCTGTTCGAAGGCGCCTCGCAGGAGTGGCCGCCGGTTCCGGAGGCGATGAAAGTCGATCTTTAGAGCAAGCCGCTAATTCGCGGTTCCGTAGAAAAACGTTGTCTGCGCCAGCACGCGGCCGCTCGTGCTACTGGTTACTTTGAGCGTGTGGGCCGGGCCCCACGTTTTTCGACAGGGAAAAACGGCAGGGGTGGCGCGGGTTTCCCCTGTGCTCTCTGCGGCCCGTTCTCTGCGTCCTCTGCGATTTAAGCTTGTCTCGCTGCCACCACCCACAAATCCCGTGGCGATGATCGCCCCGGCAGGGCATTGTCCGCTAGCTGAACCGGATCTTCACGTCCGGCCCTTTCTCCACATGAATGCTGTCAATGAATCGCACTTTGCCGGTATGGAGCGTAAGAATGACCGACTGCGTTCGTGTGCCTTCGCCAAAGAAGCGCACGCCCCGCATCAGCGCCCCTTCCGTCACTCCCGTCGCGGCAAAAATAATCTGCTCGCCCGGCGCCAGATCTTCCGCTTCGTAAACCCGGTTCTTGTCCTTGATTCCCATCTTCGCCACCCGCTCTTCCTGCTCGGGTTTGATGAGCAGCCGCCCCTGCATGTAGCCGTTCAAGCAGCGGATCGCCGCCGCCGTCAGCACCCCCTCCGGCGCGCCGCCGGAACCCATGACCACATGAACTCCGGTGCCAATCACCGCGGAGGCGATGCCGGCGGAAAGATCGCCGTCGCCAATTAACTTGATGCGTGCCCCGGCGGCGCGAATGTCAGCAATCAGTTTCTCGTGCCGCGGCCGTTCCAGCACCATCACGACCAGATCTTCCACATCGCGATCCAACCGCTTGGCGATGTTTTTCAAGTTCTCCGCCACCGGCGCGTCCAAATGCACGGCGTGTTTGCACGACGGCCCCACCACGATCTTCTCCATGTAGCAGTCGGGCGCGTGCAGCAGGCCGCCTTTTTCCGACGCGGCCAGCACCGTGATCGCACCCGGAGCTCCCGTGGCGCACAGGTTTGTCCCTTCCAGCGGATCCACGGCAATATCAATTTCTGGCACTTCCGTCCCGTCCGGAAAACTCGCCCCCACCGCCTCGCCAATGTAGAGCATGGGCGCTTCGTCGCGTTCACCTTCGCCGATCACGATGCGCCCGCGCATCGGTACGGTGTCCATGGTGGCGCGCATGGCTTCGGTGGCCACATGGTCGGCCAGTTTGCGGTCGCCCTGTCCCATGGTCCGCGCCGAAGCGATGGCCGCATTCTCCACCACCCGCAGAAACTCCAGCGCCAGATCACTCTCAATATTCTTGCCGTAATTCTTGGCCAGCACCTTCACGTTGTTCGCGCTCATCGTCTCTCCGGGTCTCGAAAAGCAACCGCGCATCATGACCTGTCGGACGCAAAGCCGTCAATAGCGCCCCTCTGCTACCCTTGCTCCATGCCCCCCGAACGCAACGAACCCGTGTACCTCTATACGGAAGACCAGGCGGCCCAAAAGAGCGCCCGGGCGCGCGAATTCATCGAAACCCGCCGCCGCTTGAACGCGACCGTGGACGCCGCCGACAATTTTCTCGTCAAGCGTTTCTATAATCTTGACCACAACACCTACATGGAAGGCTCAGTCCCGGCCAAATACAAAGAGCTCATGGGGCTGGTGGTTTCCGCCGGTCTGCGCTGTGATGATTGCATCAATTACCACATCATCCAGTCGTATCGCCTGGGGGCCAGCCGCGTCGAACAGGAAGAATCGCTCAATGTCGCCCTCGTCGTCGGCGGCAGCATCGTGATTCCACATCTCCGCCGCGCCTACGCCCTGCTCGCGGAACTCTACACCTGAACTGTGCCCGAGTCTGCGCCCAGCCAAGTTTCGCTACGAACCGCCGTCCACGACTGGTGGCGGGACCGTCGCCGGCGGCAGGGAAGACTAGCCACCGCTGCCGCGTTCCTCAGCGAGCTTGCCGATTTCTTGCGTCAGTCCTCTCCCGCCAGCCGCCGGCAGCGTTTCGGCGATGCCGCCTACGACTGGGACCACCGCGTGAACACCATGTCCGCGGGCGTCCCCTGGCGCGAACGCTTGCTCGGCCACTTCCACTCTCCTTACCAACCGACCGATCCAGCGCTTTTTCACGAAATGCTGGCACAACTGTCACTTGATTTTTCGCAATTTACGTTTGTCGAT
>JBGQDM010000051.1:0-22638 GCA_041495845.1 Terriglobia bacterium
ACCAAAGTTGGGTGTGCCGCCGTAACATGGTTTCAACAGGGCGAGTGCAACTTCGTTCCACGAGCACGCGTCTAAGCTTGAAGTACCCGCGGGAGGTTTCTGTGTTCAAGCGTCTATTCTTTCTCCTTCCCACCTTTTTCCTGATGGCTTGCGGCGGTGGCGGCGGCAAGAGCTCAGGAGGAAGCCCGAATCCGGCCAACAATCCACAAACCATCACCGTGAGCGGAGGCATTCTCACCGGCGTGGATATTACAGCACTCGCACCCGCTTCGAACCCCACACCCAATGCGCAATTTCTGGGAGTGACGCCGAGCAACCAAGCGTTCAACGTCGGGTCGGTCATTTTTCGGGGTGATACCCAGGACGTGTTTCTCTTCGGCCCTGGGCTGGACAAAGTCACGAGCGTCAGCATCAGCGGCAGTGACCTGTCGCTCACTAATGCACACGTGATTTCGTCGACCGGGGGCACGCCTGGAATCGCGGTCACGGTCGGCGTTCCGCCTGGGGCAGAACCCGGCCTGCGCACGATCTATCTGACCGACGTCAACAACGATCTCACAACCTTCACTGGCGGCCTGGAGGTGATCTAGTGAAAAACTTTCTGACTTTCTTCTGGGCGCTCGCGCTCACCGCATCGCTCTCGGCCACGACGCTGATCTCGGTGCCAGTGGAGCGGCTGACGCAGGTTTCCACGCACGTGCTGGAAGGTCGCTCGCAATCCACGTGGAGCGCCTGGAACCAGCAGCACAGCATGATTTACACCTACACGCGATTTGCCGTTGGCAACGCGCTGAAGGGGCAAGCGCCAGCCACCGTTATCGTCAAACAACTCGGCGGCACCGTCGGCCACACGCAGCAAAGGGTCGCCGGGGTGCGCTACTGGCGGCCAGGCGAAGAGGCAGTCCTCTTCCTCCGGCCAGCGGAAGAGCGTGACGGAACCATGGTCGTGACTGGAATGGTGCAAGGCAATTTCCTGGTCAGTCGCTCCGCGGGCGGCGTAACCGTTACCAACGGCTCGCCCGGAACGATGGCCTACAACCCGGCCCAACATCAGGTCACCGAATTCCACGGGAGCCAAATGACGCTCGCCGAGCTCGAGGCTCGCGTGCAGAAGGCGGTGCGGCAATGAAACGGAAGCTCCTAGTCATATCCACGCCGCTGCTGGTGCTGATGCTCGGGCTGGTCGCGGTCCGTCCGGCGCAATCGTTCTTGCCGGCGGTCGAAGTCTCCGGGAATACGGTCAACCCGGACCATTGGGCCACGACTCCGGTCACGTGGCGCTTGAATCCTACGCTCAGCGCCAAGGTGAATATGTCGCAAGCCAACGCAAGAGCGGTCATCCAGGATTCGTTCTTCACCTGGGACGGTGCGCCCAACACGGGGCCCAGCCTTGATGTGCAGGGCTTGGATTCGAGCGATACCGACCCGACGACAACGTTGGTGAACCTGATCTGCTTCGTGTGCAGCAACGGGCTGAACTTCTCCTCTGGTGAAGGCGTACTGGCGGTGGCCGTGACCACTGTGGACACTAGTACCGGGGTGATCTCGCAAGGCGGCATTTTCTTTAACCCCACACCCACTTCGGGCGTGTGCTTCGTGATCCTTACGTCGAGTAGCACCTGCCCCGTGGGTTCGGACCTGCCACAAGACCTGCAGACGGTGGCCACGCACGAGATTGGCCACTTCTTCGGACTGGACCACTCCTCAGTGGTGCGCGCGGTCATGTTCCCGTTTGCTCCATCCATCCAGACCGATTTGAGCTTTGATGACGTGGCGGGTATTTCGTCGCTCTATCCGAAACCAGCGCAGGATGTGCCAACCGGCACCATCCAGGGCACAGTGAAGCTGAACAACACTGGTGTTTTCGGCGCCCACGTGTTTGCCGATTCGACGACGGCTGCTAACCCTTATTTTGCTGTTGGATTCGTGAGCATCCGGAAGAGCCCCATCGGGACGCTCACCTTGCCCGATGGAACGTACTCGATCACCGGCGTGCCGCTGGACAGTTATATCGTTTCCGCCGAACCGCTGAATGATCCGATGCGCTCCGCCAACGTGGGGTGGGCCGGCTCCTTCGGCAAAACCATCGACACAGGATTTACCACTCGCTCGCACTGAGAACCTTCGGCTTGAAGCTCCCAGCTCTCAGCGTGTGCAGAGGGCTGAGGGCCGACGGCTGAAAGCTGAAAGCTCTTGATGGCTCTCTGGAAATCCCGCGGTGCCGCCGTCTTACTTTGCACCGTGCTGCTGCTGGCCGCGTGCGGTGGGAAAAAACACGCGCGCGTCAGCGTCCCACCCCCTCCCGCCATTGAAAGCACGGCGACTGCTGGCCCACCGCAGGAAAGCACCACCAGCAACCCGCGGGTCGCGCCCGGGCCGGCTGATTCCGCTGAAGAAGAATCCGTACCCGCCGCCAGCGTGGACATCTTTCCCACGTTTGCGCCGGACGCAAAGCCGCTCGCGGTTGAAACCGGGACCGCCAGTTGGTATGGCCCGCCGTATCACAATCGGCGCGGATCGAACGGGCAGCTGTACAACATGCACGCATTGACGGCGGCGCATCGCACGCTGCCACTGGGCACGGTCGCGCGGGTCACCAACCTCACGACAGGCCATTCGACGCTGGTCCGCATCACCGACCGCGGGCCGTTCATCGAGGGACGAATTGTCGATCTTTCGCTGGCGGCGGCCACGAAAGTGGATGTCGTCGGTCCGGGCCTGGCACAGGTCAAGCTTGAGGTTTTGCAGACGCCCGCTTCCCTCCAACAAGGGGGCCGCTGGGCCGTGCAGATTGGCGCGTTTGAAGACGAAACCGGAGCTGCGAAACTGCAATCGCGCCTGGAACGCCGCTATCACACCGCCAAGGTGCTGAAGTTTGCCAGCCCCATCGGCGACTGGTGGGTGCGGGTCCGCGTGCTCAAAGACGACCGTGGCCGGGCAGAAGAAGTTGCGCACGACACTCGCACCGAGGAAGGCGCGATTTTTCTGGTGAGGCTGGATTGAAGCCCTAGAACTGCCGAGGGCGCTGAGGGATCCGCAGGGAAAGACTCTTACCACGAAGGTCACCAAGGTCCACGAAGGCACTGGATAACTGAGGGCTGATCGCTGATCGCTCCGATGGCAACTTTCTGCACACTCAGCTTGCTCGACAGCGATGACGGTTTCTTGCACACCCACTCCCCGCTCCTGTACGAAAGACCACATGCGTGCCAGCGCTTTCTAGGCTAAGCTGATTTCACTTCGGCCCGCATCTCCCAGCGGAGCCCCCGTCGTCCCAGGCGAATGCGACCCTTTGCGACTTTACTGCTTTGCGGTCTGGTGTGCTCTTCGGCCCAGGCCGTGGCGCCCTCCCCCCGCCCTCCCCGTTATTGTTCTCCCGTACCGGTGCAGACGGAAGTCCATGCTTCCGGCTTCAAGCTCGAGCCCGGCCAGCGCCCACAGGCTCCGCTGGTGCGGTACGAGATTGGCGTAGACGGCCGGGTACGCCGGGTGCGCGTCGTACGTGGAACCGGCATCAAGGAATTTGACCGGCAACTGGCGGAGAGCATCGCGGCGTGGGAATACAAGCCGCGCCCGGCCAACTGCGGCGTGGTGGACTCGGAAATTGAAGTAGAGATCTCGCTCGACCTGGAAGGCAACCTCTCCTAGATTCCGGCGTCCCGGAACTGTGTTCCGGCTGGCGTGTTATCTTTCTACTCGCAGCCGCCGCAGCCGGAACGCCATCATGATGGATTGCCTTTTCTGCCGCATCTTGCGCGGTGAAATCCCAGCGAAGAAAGTCTACGAGGACGAACACACCTTCGCCTTCGAAGACATCAACCCCCAAGCACCTACCCACGTTCTGGTGATTCCGAAGAAGCATCTGGCCGGGCTGAAGGAAGCGCGCGCCGCGGACGCAGAACTGCTGGGGCGCTGCCAACTCGCCGCCGCGCACATTGCCCGCGAGCGTGGCATCGAAGACGGCTATCGCACGGTCACTAATGTCGGCCCCAAGTCGGGGCAGACCGTTTTCCATCTACACGTCCACTTGGTCGGGGGGCGCGTACTGCGCTGGCCACCGGGCTAGCAACGAATCGGCGGCGGAAAAACCAAGTTTCCGGAAACTGTTTTCGTGGAGGTCTCATGATCCCCAAAGCAGCATGCCTTACCCTTTGTTTGCTGTTGGCCGCCGGAATCGCGAGCGGCCAGAGTCCCTCAAGCGCGGCGGTGCGCGACCAGGTCCGCGCGTATCGTGTCGCTCATGAGCGGGAGATCCTACGCCGCTTTCGCGATCTGCTGGCCGTGCCCAATATTGCTTCCGACACTCCCAACATTAACCGCAACGCCGACCTGATCGTGGGCTGGATGCGCCAGCGCGGGATTGAGACGCAGTTGCTGCGAGTGGAAAATGCGCCGCCGGTGGTCTATGGACAATGGCGCACGCCCGGCGCGAAACGCACGCTGACGTTCTACGCCCACTATGATGGCCAGCCTGTGAATCCTGCCGAGTGGAAGGGCGCGCCCTTCACGCCCGTGCTGCGCGACGCCCCGCTCGAAGCCGGCGGCCACGACCTGGACTGGAATTCTCTGCCCGAGCATCTCAATCCGGAATGGCGCCTTTACGCACGCTCGGCCAGCGATGACAAGACTCCCATTGCGGCCATGCTCACCGCGCTCGAAGCCCTGAGTGAAGCGCGCATGCAGCCCGCGGCGAACTTCAATTTCTTTTTTGAAGGCGAAGAGGAAGCAGGCTCGCCACACTTGGGCGCTTACCTGACCAAGTATGCGGACCTACTTCGCACCGACGCCTGGATTCTCTGCGACGGGCCGGTGCACCCGAGCCGGCGACAGCAGCTTTTCTTCGGCGCGCGCGGGGTCACAGCGCTCGACCTGACGGTCTACGGGCCCATCCATGGAGTGCACAGCGGGCACTACGGCAACTGGGCGCCAAATCCCATCATGGAGCTTACCCACCTGCTCGACCGCATGCGTGACAACAACGCGCACATCCTGATCCCTGGCTTCTATGATGACGTGCGCCCGCTCACTGCTGCGGAACAGGACGCGCTGGCGGCCGCACCCGAAGTTGAGACCGGCCTCAAGCAGGAGCTGGCGCTGGCCGCGACCGAGGGTGATGGCGCTTCACTCGCCGCGCAAATTCTCAAACCGGCATTGAACGTTCACGGCATCGAGTCCGGACACGTGGGCGCGAGCGCGACGAACTTGATCCAGACCGAGGCCACTGCCTCGATCGATTTCCGCCTGGTGCCCGAGCAGACGCCGGAGAAAGTACGGGAGCGAGTGGAAGCGTTTCTGCGGCAGGAAGGCTACTTTCTCACCACGACCACACCGGACAAAGAGACGCGGCGCTCCCACCCTCGCATCGTGAAGGTCACCTGGGGTGACGGTTATCCCGCGGCGCGTACACCGTTGGACTCGCCGCTGGCCAAGCAGATCGTCCGCGTCATGGAACAAACCCAGGGCGCGCCGCCCATCCGCATGCCCACGGTTGGTGGCAGTGTGCCCATGTATCTCTTCCAGGAGGGTGGAACCGTGCCCGTGTTGCTGCTGCCGATTGCCAATCACGACAACAATCAGCACACCTTCAACGAGAACCTGCGCCTGCAGAACCTGTGGGATGGAATGGAGTTGTTTGCCGGGCTCTTCACCCAGATGGGAAAGACGGAGTAGGTGGGCTGGAAACCCACACCGCCCTTGGTATCTCTAGCTAAAACGCGGACTACTGGACTCCGTCCAGTTCGTCTTCCGGTGCCCCATGCCGACGCAACAACTGCGGCAGGTTGGTGGAAAACGCGGAGCGCGGCAACACCATGTCACATCCCGCTTCCTGCGCTTTGAGCTTGAGATCACCCTGCACGTGGGAAAGAAACCCGATGATGGAGGTTCCCTTCTTCAGTTTGCTCTTGAGTTTGGTAATGGTGGCCAAGGGCTTGGCGTTGGCGTTGTTGAGGTCGAAGATGATGAGCGAGGGTTTCTCTTCGCCGTTCTGCGCCACGTGTTCAAAGATGTCTTTTTCGGTCTTGACGAACTCGACCTTCACGTTCAACTTGCGCGCGGTCTCCTGGATTTTGGCGAGGAAAAAGAGGTCGTCGACAAACACAAAGATACGGGAGTTGGCGTCGGCGCGCAGCGGCAGCGGTTCGGGTTCTGGCACCTGGAAGGTGGCGGAATAACCGCCGCGGGGGCCGCGGTTGGCGCGGGCATTGTCTCCACCTTGTGAGGCGCGATAACTGTGGTCCATGGGCGCGGTGTAAATGCCGCTTTCGTTCTGCCGCACGCGGGGGCCGGAACTGTGACGTTGGCCTTGGCCCTGACTCTGGCCTTGACCCTGACCTTGACCTTGTCCCTGCCCGCCACCACGATGGGGCGGACGCCGTCCGCGCCGCCGTCTACCACGTCCTCCTGAGGGAGGCCGGTTCGATCCTGCATTCATACAGTTGTTCTCTTTCCCGGAAACTCCGGTGTTAGATTGCGCGATGTCGCGATCAGCGCGAATGTCACATATGCCGCGTAAAGGAAATCTGTCCGCTCAATTCCGCCGGGCCCCGCCGGGACAGTGGCAACACTCAGACTGCGTCCGGTACCCGGAACGGCGGGAATTCAAGTTTTGCGATCACACCTCATTCCCGCGGCGGAGTCGCGCACGGGAAAGGCCAGCACGGGAGCATGGCCGTTGGGGACAAGAAGATGGTACTAAGGGCGAAGAAGGAACGCAAGCCCCCCGCGCCTGTGAATTGCTCAAAAGTAATGAGCGCACCGACCCCAGATTCCCCCGCTAACCCTTGCACGTTTCGCGCGCCCAGGCAGCGGCCTGCCAGAAAAGGCTAAAGGCCTGGTCTTCGCTCATGCCGAGTTGAGCGGCGTAGTGACGGCCGATTTCCCACTCACCGCTGTCCTGGGCACGCACCAGGTTGAGTAGCGGCGCCATGGGGCCGGCCTCTTCCAGCAGGGCCTGCTTGACTTGTGGGGCGAGGGCGACGCGCTCCAGCAGCACCGGGACGGAAACCTGGAGGATGGCGTCCATGAGCGACATGAGCCCGAGGAAGAATCCAGATTCGGAATCGAGTCGGGCCTCGGTGGCGGCCAGCTCACAGAAGCGGGCGCGAGCGAGCGCAGTTTGCAGCAGGATGTTGCTGGCATCGCGACCGGCATCAATCACGGCAACCAGGGAAATCCACTTGCGCGTGTTGCGTTCCCCGAGCACGCGCAGGGCGTGGTGAACCGAGCGAATTTCAGAAGCCATGGAGAAGAGGGGCGAGTTGAGATAGCGGAGGAGGCGGTAACAAAGCCCCGCGTCCGACTTGATGAGGCGTTCCACTTCCTTGAGATCAAGCTCCGCCTGCGCCAGCGCACTCAGCAGTAGCAGCGCGCTGAGTTTGTGCGCTGGCACTTCCTGGACGGAAAGAATGACGGGGCGCTGAAAAAAATACCCCTGGAAGTAATCAAATTGAAGTTCTTTGGCCAGGGCGAAGTCTTCACGAGTTTCGATTTTCTCGGCCAGCATCAAGCGGCCCTGGGGGTGGTGTTCGGCCACCATGCGGCCGCATTCTTCCGGGCTGACGTGGGGCCAATCGACTTTGAGAATCGAAGCCATGGGAAGCAAGGATTGGCGCGGGTCGTTGGCGACATAGTCATCAAGCGCCAGCCCATAGCCCGCTTTTTTCAGACGGCGGCAGGCATCTTCAATAATGTTGCCGGGAACGACCGTTTCCAGAATTTCCAGGATCACGTTCTCGGGATGGAAGAAATGCGCATAATCCGCCAGCAGCACGTCGCCGGTACAGTTGAGAAACATGCGCTTGCCGTCGGTCAACTGCTCCAGTCCCATGAGGAAGGAACTGTGCAAGGTTTGGCGGCAGGCGTCTTCCGCGTCGGGCGCATTGTAGTGATTTTCCAGGCCGTCGCGAAAAAGGATTTCGTATCCATAGACCTGTTCCGCGCGATCGAGAATGGGCTGGCGCGCAACAAAGCGTAAGCCCGGCGGGGGCTGCAAGGCAGCGACAATCCTGGGTGCGGACACAGTAGGTTCCAACATCTCCCATCGGATAACGGCCGGGAAAACTTTACCGTGCCGCGTACCAGTGTGATGGCGGACTTCGCTGCGACGCACCGCAGGCAAGAATTGACACACAAGCGGACGGCCTCTAGTCTTTTCGCTGGAGTGGGAGGAGCGCGTGCACCCGACGATTTCCGGTGTTGTTGTCGTACTCTCGGCATTCCTCACGCAACTTGCTCCTGCGCCGGCGGGGCACCTGAGCTGGGTCCCGCTGCGTTTTGCGCGAGAGGCGCCTGGCTGCGGCGACAAACCGTGTGTCTCGGTACTTGTTGAATTTCCGCTGGTGCAAGGCGACACCACAGCCGTGCGCGCCATCAATGCCGGCATCCATGCCAAGCTGTTTCCGTCGCCGCCGAATTCGGGGCAAAAGCTGTTCGAGGAACTGACGGAAGACCAAGTCCACGATGCGGATGCCACCGGCTCCAGACAGCCTTGGCACGACCACCGCAAGGCCACGGTGCTGCTCAACACGGCGAAGATCTTTAGCGTGCTGGTAGAAAACGACTCCTATCTAGGCGGGGCGCACGGGAGTCATGGACGCAGCTACGCCAACTTCCGGCCAGCGACGGGAGCGGCCATGGCACTGGCGGATGTGGTCAAGCTGGAAGCGCTGGCGAAAGTGGCGGCGCTAGCGGAAAAACAACTGCGCAAGATTCATGAGATTGACGCCAAGAGCAGCCTGACGGACGCAGGTTTTACCTTCAAGGATGGCAAGTTCACGCTCACGGATAATTTCGGTATCACCGCGGAGGGGCTCGTCTTTTTCTACAACGACTACGAAATTGCCCCCTACGCGATGGGTCCGAGCGAGATCAAGCTTCCCTACCCTGACTTGCGAGGATTGATGCGGGAGGACGCGGGTCTGCCGGGGAATTGATCGGCGGCGGCACTCACCGTCCCGCTCGGTTTGGACGACTGAGGGCAGGTGGCTGAACCCCGAAGCGCGCGGGCGAGAGCGCCCGCGCCACACGGGCTTTTACTGCTTCTTTTTCTTCTTGCCGAACAAACCACCTAAGGCATCCACGAGGCCGTCGGCCTGACCGCCCGTCTTGTCCCCCAGCACGTTGCCGAGTTGCGAACCGGCGAGTGCGCCCACCATGCCGCCAACGTCGGGCACGAACTTCGGATCGGAGGCTGTGCCCTGAATCGTGAACGGGATTTTCGTGTTCTTCGACATGGAACGGCCGGTGAGGCCACCGAGAGTGCTGGCCATACCACTGGAAGCGCTGAGCTCGGCAACCATTTTGAAGTTCAGTGCGTTGGCGGCGCTGATGGTGCCGTTGCCGGTGACGTTGCCGAGCGCGGGCATGACCAGGTTGAGGTTGCTGGCGGTGATGCCTTCGGGCGCGGCGCGGAGATTGGTGGTGAGTTTCTCGATGGATGTATCCGCGCCGGTCTGGGTGCCGGAAAGAGCTGAGATGGCGGAGAGTTTGGAGCCGAGGTCGAAGCCCGCGAGTTTGGCGTTGTAAAGGCCGACATTGCCGGTGGTGACAAGTTTATTTGTAGGGCCTTGCGCGTTCAGGTTCACGTTGATGGTGCCCTGCTGCAGGGACGCGCCTTTGGGCAACATCACTCCTAACGCGGGCAAAGCGGCTTGCAAGTCGCTGACAGGAAGATTCTGGCCGTCGAGCTTGAGATTGACAACGGTGGATTCACCGCGTGACTCGAAAGTACCCGCCAGGCGGGCGATCGCGTTGCCGATCTTGACCGTGCCCTGCTTGAGCACGCCAGCGCTGCGGCGGAGATCATAGGCGGAATCGAAGTCCACGTTCACCGGCACGCCGGCCGGGGTGCCACCGCGGGCCAACTGCAATTTATTGAGCTTGATGTTGCCCTTGGCCTCGGCTTTGCCGTTGGCGGAGTTGAGCGTGATGCCGGAATCCATCTGGCCGCCGAGGCCCGCGCTGGCGTCCACAAAGCCGGTAGCGCCAAGGTCCATGCCGTTGATGGCCAGCTTGGCGTCAAGCGGGCTGAGCGAGGCGTCGCTGTTATTGACGGGGCCAACCCTGCCGTCGAGCTTGAGGCCGCCGCCGCCGGGAAGCTTGGCGGTCAGCGTAACCGGGAAATTGGAATCGAAGGCGACGTTGCTGGCCTGGAGATTTAGCTGCTCGTAGACACTGCGCTTCGAGGAACCGGTGGAGCCGATGGTCAGGCGTCCGTCAACGAGTTCCAGCTTTTTCACCGTGAAGTCCGAGCCGCCGCCACTATTGCCGGAGGGAGCCTTCGCGGAGGAGCCAGAAGCCGCGGACGATCCCGACGACCCGGAAGCGAGTGAGGAAAAATTCCAGCGGCCTTCAAGGTTTTTAAGCAGCGTGACTTCCGGCTTCTCGATGGTGATGCCAGTGACGTGCAGCGAGCGGGAAAGAATCAGCGGCATCATCTCGACACCGACCTTCAATGACTTGGCGGTGAGGAAAGGGCCCTTACTGAAGGCGGGGTCGTCGGCGATGGAGAGATCATCCGCCGAGAGCGCTCCGGAGAGCAACGAGAGGCCGAGGTTTCCGACTTTGACCTGACGGCCGAGGGCCGCGGAGAGCTTTTCTTCGATGGTCGGACGGAACTGGTTGGGACTGACAAAGAACGGGATCGCGATGAGCAGAAGAACGAGCACGCCCACGGCGATCAGCAGGTAGCGCAGGATCTTTTTCATGGAGACCTCCTGGAGCGTCGACGGGGGGACGCCCGGCTGGCGCGGGAATCATAGCAGAAGGCGAGAACCTTCCACCATCGTGTCTGCCGCCGACTATTCCTGGTCGAGCGACTGTTTGGCGGCCTTGAGTTCGTTCCTTTTATTTTGATCCACTTTTGGGTATTTCAGATCCAGCGCCTCAAGAGCATGAATGAGGGCGGAGCCGACGACCATGCGGGTGAACCACTTGTTGTCGGCCGGGACGACAAACCAAGGCGCGTGGTCGGAAGCGGTTTTGCGAATCATGTCTTCGTAGGCTTCCATGTAATCGCGGAAGTGTTTGCGCTCCTCCACATCGGAGGTGGAGAACTTCCAGTTCTTGGCCGGATCATTGAGGCGCTCCATGAAGCGCCGCTTCTGTTCCTTTTCGGAAATATGGAGAAAGAACTTCAAAACGATGATGCCGTTGCGAGAGAGATAGCGCTCGAAGCCGTTGATGTCTTCGAAGCGGTGCTCCCAGATTTTCTTGCCCATGAGCTGGGCAGGCATGCGCTGCTTGCCGAGGAACTCGGGATGGACACGAACGACGAGGACTTCTTCATAGTAAGACCGGTTGAAGATGCCGATCCGGCCGCGCTGCGGCAGGCATTTCATCGAGCGCCAGAGATAGTCGTGGTCCAGTTCCTGGGTGGAGGGCGACTTGAAGGAATACACCTCGCACCCTTGGGGATTGATGCCGCTCATGACGTGTTTGATGGTGCCGTCTTTGCCGGCGGCGTCCATGGCCTGGAAAATGAGGAGCACCGCCCACTGGTCCTGGGCGTAGAGTTTGTCCTGCAGTTCGGTGAGGCGGGCGACGTTTTTCTCCAGGTGCTTGCGCGCCTCTTTCTTGAATTCGTCCTTCAGGCCCAGCGTGTCGCCGGGACGAATCCGTTTGAGGCGGAAGTCCTTGCCCTGGGTAACGCGAAAGGGCTTGATCAGTTCGCTGCTCTTCATGGGCGTGTCTCCGATCGAAGGCCGGCTACAGAGTGTACTCCACAAAGGGCTTGGTGCGCCTCGCTCGGGCAAAATTGACAAGGCCGAGGCAGGCGATTACTCTGAGCGGGCAGAAATCCAGCAGGAGGTATTTTATGCGGCTACGACTTCAGTTTTTAGCGATGACACTATGTGTTGGCTTGGCCTTCACCGGCTGCAGCAAGTCGGCGGACCAGACGGGCCAGGAGCCGGCGGCGGGTGGAGATGCCTCGAAAACCGGCACAGCCAGCAAGTCCTCAAGAGCGCCAGAAGTCAAACCTGTGGTCGTGCCGGCGGGTACAGCATTGACCATCCGGCTGGGTTCGACTTTGAGTTCGAAGACCAGCCAGAGCGGCGAAGCTTTCCAGGGCACACTGGCGAAGGCGGTGAGCGTGGACGGAGCGGAAGCCATTCCGTCGGGATCCAACGTGACCGGCGAAGTGGTGGAAGCGCATCCTTTGGGGCGGTTTAAGGGTGGTGCGTCGCTGGCGGTGCGGCTGACCTCGATTGAAGTAAAGGGCAAGACCTATACCGTTTCGACCAGCGCCGTTGACCGCGAGATGAAGGGCAAAGGCAAGCGTACGGCGGTGCTGGCCGGCGGCGGCGCGGCGGTCGGCGCATTGATCGGCGGCCTGGCGGGCGGCGGCAAAGGCGCTCTGATTGGCGGACTGGCGGGCGGCGGCGCGGGCACAGCCGGTGCGGCCTTCACCGGCAACAAGGACATCATTCTGCCGGCGGAGTCGGCGCTCAGTTTCAAGCTGAAGGAAGCGTTGGAACTGAAATAGTCCCGTCCGCGTTCAGCTTTTGCGACTTGCCGTTTTGTGATGAACAAGAGAGGGCCCGCTCCGGCGGGCCTTTTTTCTTGGGGTAAGGCAGAACTTCGTCTTCAGAAACTGAAGCGCAAAGCCAGCTGCAGGATGCGGGGCGAGGCAGTGCTGATGATCTGGCCGAAGAAGCTATCCTCGGGATCGGTGACGGGATTCGAAAACTGGGCTTGATTGAGCAGGTTGAAGAAATCGGCGCGGAACTCGAGCTCGCGTGCCTCGCTGCCGAGCGCGGTTTTCTTGGCGACGGCGAGGTTGACGTTAAAGCGTCCAGGGCCGCGCAGAAAATTGCGTGGCAGGCTGCCGTAGGTGCGCAGCGCAGGATTGGCGAGGACGTCGTCATCGGAGGGGAACGCATTACTGAAGCTGGCGGGATCAAACCAGAAGTTTCCCGTATTGCCGACGAAAGTTTGGCTGTGGCGTGGGTCAAGGTAGCGGATGGGCCCAATCACATTGGCACGCACCAAGTTGGCATCACCGGCGCCCGAAGGTCCCTGGCTGGTGGGGTCGACAGCGCTGGGCAGGTTGGCGAAGATATCGAGTGGAAAGCCACTGCGCCAACTGATGATGGGAAACACGCTCCAACCGCGGGTTAGCGGGCGCGGAGCGGAGGGCGTGAGCCGTGCCAAGGGCAAGTCCCAGCCGCCGCTCAGGACCACGCGATGGCGCAGATCGAAATCTGAAGCGGCGCGAAAACGCTCTGGATCGTAGAAGGGCACCGCCGAGTTGCGGTTCTGGAAACCGGAAGCGTTATCAATGTTGTGCGCGTACGTGTACGCGAGGTTGAAGTAAGACGATCCCCACCAGCGTACAGCAGACATTTGCTTGCGCCAGTTGACCTGCAAGCTGTTGAAATGGGCACGGACCACGTTGCGGAACTCCGGCAACGAGGCAAAGCTGCTGTCGCTATTGCCCGGCGTGTTGTTCAGGACACGGGTGGTGGTGCCCAGCACGAAGGGATTCGCGTCCGTCAGCGCCGTCAGGCCATGTGAGCTGGAACCAACATAGGCGAGCTCGAGAATGGAACTGCCCGTCAGCTGATGTTGCAAGTTCAGGTTGAATTGATAGTTGAAGGGCGTAGTCAAATGAGGATCGGTAACGAAGACCGCGCCCGAGGAGTTGATGGGCAAGAATCCGGCAGCGTCAAAGTCGAGATTGTGATCGGGGAAACGCGAGGGAAAAGGGTCGCGGGTGTTGGCGGCGAGATAGGGATGCATCAACGCCATTGAAGCAGCGGCGTCGGGACCGGTGGGAAAGGGCTGAAACACGAGTCCCGTCAGGGGATAAAACGGCGGTTGCCCGTTGAACTGCAAGCTGTCTTCAGCCTTAAGGATGTCGTAGAAGACGCCAACGCTGGCGCGGAGGCTGGTGTTGCCGCGGCCAGTGGGGTCCCAGGCAAAACCCAGGCGCGGGGCAAAGTTATTGCCATCCGGGAAGTTGGTACCGACGGGTGCGCCGGCATCTCCGGGAAAGAGCATGCCGACGGGCGCGCCGGGGAAGATAGTCGAGCGGCGTCCGGGGATGATGGAAAAGAGCCGACCTTCGGTATCGGTCTTGGGCGTGCTGTATTCATAGCGCAGGCCGAGGGTCAGCACCAAGTTCGGCCGCACATGCCACTCATCGGAAACGAAAGCGTTGGTGAAGTGGGTGCGAATGTTCGAAACGGCCGAAGGGCCTTGCGTGAAGTCGGTGGGAAGCCCGAGCAGGAAGTCCGCCAAGTCATTGCCGGAACCAGTCTGTGACTGGTCGGAGTGGTTGGAAAAAAAGAACTGCCCGTTCACGAAGAAATCGAAGTGCGGATTGCTTTGGAAGGCTGCGCCGCCGGCGCCAAACTTCCACTGATGTCGGCCGTGGATCCAGGTAAGCGTATCGGACCAGGAGTAGGTGTTGTCCGCAATGCGCGACGGGCCGTTGAAGCTGAAGCCAATGTTCAGCCCGGAAGCGAAAGTGAGGCTGGTGGGACCCGAGGGATTGTCTGAGTTGATCTGGATGCCGAGATCGTTCGGATTGGGCAAGCGCAGGGCCGGCTGATTGTTGAGGACGTCCACACGATGGGCACCGACGCGCGCCTCGTTGAGGAGGTTCGCGGTGATCGTCCGATAAAAGGCGAGGTCGGCAAAACCGTCGTGGAATTCGACAGCTGAGGGGAAGCCGGGAACGTTGGCAAAGGCAAATGGGGATAGCTCACGGCTGCGGTCGCCGCCGGTGGTGAGGGTGAACTTGTTGCGGGAAGAGGCCTCTACATCGAACTTCACGGTAAGTTCATCGCGGTTGAAAGAGCCCGCCTGCTGGGAGGCAAGGGTGCCATCCGGCGCAGTGGGAATCAAGCCTTGAGCGATGTAATTGCGGGCGACACCGTTGATCGCGCTGGGGGCAATGACACCGCCCGCCGCCAAGTCAGGATTGGGCTGGTAGGCCGGGTGGTTCTCCAGAAACATGGCGACGGGGTTTTCCTTGCCGCCCCGGCTCAAGTCGGAAAAATTGCCCCGCAATTCGTCGGGTGTAAAGGTCGTGGTCCGGGAAGTTTCCGTGTCCCGCTGCCGATGGCCCTGATAGCCGACGAAGTAGAAGAAACGGTCGCGGCTGTGAACGTGCGGCAGCAGCAGAGGCCCGCCGAAAGCGCCACCGAACTGATTGCGCTTGAGCACATCCCGCGGCAAGCCGGCGGCCCGGTTGAAATAACTATTGGCGTTGAGCGCGTCATTGCGCAAGTAATCGAAAACGCTGCCGTGGAAGTGGTTGGTGCCGGACCGAGTAATCAGGCTGATCACTCCGCCAGCGTTGCGACCATAGTCCGCAGTGTAGGTGCTGGTCAGGATGCGGAACTCGGCAACCACGTCTGGGTTCGGATCGTAGACCACACCGTTGTCGAGGAGATCGTTGTTGACAACGCCATCGAGCAGGAAGGTCACGGAGTCATTGCGATTGCCCGTGATGCTGAAGTTGTTGGCGCCACCGGCATCGGGATTAATCGGCAGCACACCCGGCTGGAGTAACGCGAGATCAAGCACGTCTCGGCTGAGAAGCGGCGCCTGGCGCAGGTTTTCGCCGGTAACGACGTAGCTGAGGGCGGGGCTGACGCGCTCCACTGTGGCGGATTCGTCATGCACCACCACGGTCACGCGGACGGTACGCAGCGGCAATACCAGGTCAAGAGCGCGCGTATCGCCCACGTGCAACACCATGCCGGTGACTTCGGCGGTGGCGAAACCGTCCTTCTCTGCCTGCACCACGTAGCGGCCGGGCTGGAGCAGCGGGACGGTGAAAGCGCCGTGCACGTCGGTCAGCGTTTCGCGCTTCAGTCCTTGATCGAGATTGAGGGCAATGATGCGGACATGCGGCAGGAAAGCACCCGAGCTATCGCGGACTTGCCCGCCCAGAGTGGCGCGCTGTGCCCAAGCCAGGCCGGCGCTGGACACAACAAAACACGTAAACAACAAAATCCTGAATACGCGCACTTCGCAAAATCCAGGGCTACCGCTCCATCTGGCGCAGCGTCGTCATCAAACGGTGCAGACTGGCATCGGCATCCGGAGCCGCGCTGGAGACGGTAAAAAGAGCCCGGATTAGCATACCCTGTTGTTCCGCCAAACGCACTAGGGAAGCGGAGTCTGACGGGTTGGGGCCAGCGGCGGGGGGAGGCTGAGCCGGGTCTAGGAACGGGGCCAGCAATTCGGCTTCCTGGCGCGAAAGAATGCCAATCCAACGCCGGTGATCGGCCCGCAGGCGCTCGAGTTCCTGGAGCGAAGCGGCGGGCAGCGAGCGAACGCGGGTGGGGTTGAAGGCGCGGTCCAGCCGTTGTAGCGCCCAAGCGTGCAGCAACGTCTGCCGGGAAATGGAGACCACGTCATTGGAGAAGGCCGCGATTTTCTTCGAAGCATCGTCCTCCGACGTCGACCGGCTGGAAAAGTATGCGGTGAGTTTCTCGTGCAGCGGCATCTGCTCGCTGGAGAAATCGGCGAGCGTGGCGACGGTGGTGGCGGTGGCAGCCTCCAAAGGAATCGTCGGCCCATCCGGCGAGTCGTAGAGCCGCTGGCCGCGTTTGACCTCGGACGGCAGATAGATTTCCACACTCAACGGAAAGCCCACGGCGGCGAGCCGGCGGCGTGTGTTATCCCGCTGCTCCCGGCGATCCATCAGCCCTTGCACCAGCAGCGATCCATCCGACATGGGGAAAATGTGAATTTCTTCGCCAAGGCAGGCGTCCGCCTGGTGAAGCGCGCCGGCCACGGCGACTTCGCGCTCGCTGGCGGGGACCTGCGCATACGACAGCGGCGTGATCCGTGCTGGCGGCAGATTGAGCGCAGACGTGCTGGCGTGAACTCGCGCGCCGGGCAGTCCAGGCGCGGCAAACAACGTCGCCCACTGCTGCGTGCGCAGTTGCGGCGGCTGTTCCTGGCGCGTCAAACGGTACTCCCACTGGCCGGCGGCGTCCGCCGTCAGAATGCTGAGCTGACGGGCAGCATAGCCGGCGGCGTCCACCCGCAGGCGGGCTTCGGTGATGGTAGAGCGATGGCCGGAAGAAAATTCGTAGCGCACTTCAATGGAGTCCCCGTCACGGCGAGCGGAGCTCTGCTCGCTGCCTCGGCTTTCCAGCAACCGGCGGAAAGCGGGCACCGAAACTTCCGGCGTCCAGCGCCGTTCGGCCAAATACTCCAACACAGGTGCCGCGATGGCTTGCGTGGCAGCCAGACGGAGCAGTGCGGGACGGGTCTCCGCCTGCGGTCCCGAAACCACTTGCGGCATACTTCCCTGCGCATCCAGCAGAAACGCTGCAGTCGCAGAATCGTGGGCCACTTCGAACGTGCCCAGGTCCGACTTGGCCTGCGTCCGGCGATCGATGCGCTCGAGGTGAACGGCGCTGATCGCAACCTCACCGGAGCGCGGCTGGTGGGCGATCTCGTAATCGCGAGCACGCAGTAGAACCGTTTCCGCAGCCAGCGTGTTATTGAAGAGATCTGTAAACGTGGCCACCAGGACTACGACAATGACCACGACGGCAAGCGCAGGACGCTGGTGCTGGGCAATCCAGGTAGCGGAAGGCTGCCAGGCACGGCGCACACTGCCCCAGGCGCGCAGCAGTAGAGGCATCTGACTGCGCTGCTCGGCCGAGTGGCGCAGCAGGCGCTCGCGAAACTGCTCGACTGGCGGCTCCGCCAGCACTTCCGGGCTGGGGAGAGATTTGCGGCGGGCTTCGAGAAACGCCTGGATTTTCGTTTCCATCTCTTTAAGCCGCGCCCGACACTGCCAGCAGGAAGTCACGTGGGCGGAGACTTCCACCCGCATCGCCGGATCCAGCTCGCCGTCAAAAAATGACACGAGTTGCTCGTCATCCGGGTGCCGGAAGCCACCTGCGCCAGTTGGTTGATTCCACTTCATGCTCGTGCGTTGCTCATTCCGCGTTCCCGAATTTTTTCAAACCGCGCGACAAATACACGCTGACGGATTTTTCACTGATGCCGACGACGCCGGCAATCTCGCGATAACTCAAACCTTCCGCCCGCAGCAGCAAACAATGGCGCTCACGCGGATTGAGCAGGTTGAGAACCTGGTTGATCTGCTGTTGATTGCTGTATTCGTCTTCCACCGAGCCGGCCAAACCGTCGCGCCGGCGGTCTTCCAGCCAAACACTGGCCGCCGATTCCGCTCTTCCCTGCCGCCGCAGATGGTCCATGGCGAGATTGTGGGCCACGCGATACAGCCAGCCGCGCATCTCCTGCACTGCTTCACCCTTCTGCAGCTGGTCAAAGAGGCGCAGAAAGGTAATTTGCAGCAAGTCTTCCGCTTCGCCCGTGGAACCCGCGAGGTGGCGCAGATAGCCCAGCAGCGCCGGACGCGTCTGGACATACAACTCCACCAACTGCTCTTCGAGCGAGCCGGGAACCCGCTGCCTCTCAGCGCGCGTGAACTCAGCGAGATGTGCCGGATGAAATGCTCGTTCCGAATGCATGGGTTGCGGATGGGGAGATGCGCCGGGTCGAAAAGCGACCACGAGTACGCTAGTGATGCTATGGCAGGAAAACGGGAGCGTCAACAGGTTTGTCCAGAAAACCCAAGGGTTTCAATGTTTTCCGGTGACAAAATATTTTTGTGACGTGTTAGCAAACTGGTGGTTTCGTTCGTCTTCGCATACAGATGGGGAAGCAAGGGCCCCGTCGAGGCGCTGGGAGCCGAATTGGTTTCCTGTTCCGGTCAACGTCGGGGCCCTTGTAGGATTTCGCGACGCTGTCGCAGTTACTCATCCTGAGCCCGCTCGGCGCTCCGCCGGGCAAACCGTGATTCGCCACGGATTCACACGGATTCCTGTTCTTTTCGTGGAGCAAAACAAAGCCCGCAGTTTGCATGGCTCCTCGCGCACGGCTGAAAACCGTGGCCTGATACGACCTATATTGATGAGGCCACTTCTCGCTGAGGAGCGTAGCGAAGGGCCGCAAGAAACACGATGGTGGGCGCTATAGGATTCGAACCTATGACTTCCACCGTGTGAAGATGGCACTCTACCGCTGAGTTAAGCGCCCACGTGCAACTTGAGCATTGTAACAAACGCGCCGGTTTGCGGTCACCGCGGTACATGCTAGCCTTGGGGAGGAACACCTCCAGGCAACCGTCGCAAGTGGTTGTTCCTGGCGGAGTTGCAGGTCATGACCGGGGAACCGCCGCCAATCCGGAGTTCGCCAGCAGGCACGAACGCTCATGCGCGACTTTCTGCACGGGAACGGGTTTCTACTGAGGTGAGCAGCGCAGCGCTGGAGCCGGGACTGCTGACCATGACCGCCGAAGGGACGGACGACGGCGTGCGTTCTGTCGCCACAGGCGCGACCGACGATGCCGCGGTCATGCTGCGGGTAAAGGCGGGCGACGATGATGCGTTCGATTTCCTGGTGCAAAAGTACCGGCGGGCGATGATTCATTTCTTGTATCGTTCGGCGCGCGATCGGGGAGCAGCGGAAGAACTGGCGCAGGAAGTTTTTTTGCGCGTCTACCGTTCGCGTCAGAGTTACGAGGCGAGCGCCAAGTTCTCCACCTGGTTGTACCGCATCGCCACCAACCTGGCCATGAATCATGCCCGCGACACGAAGTACGAAAGACCGGAAAATACGGTGCGCGTGGACGAGAAGGACGAGGAAACGGGGCAAGGATTTGATCTGGCGGACCACTCGCTGTCCGTGGAGCAGAAGCTGCTGCGGCAGGAGCGTTTGGCGGCGATCCGGCAGAAAGTGATGTCGCTGCCGGAACGACAGCGGATGGCTGTGATCATGCACAAATACCAGAGCATGGATTACGCGGAGATCGGAGCAGTGCTGAAGTTGAGCGACTCGGCAACCAAGTCACTGTTGTTTCGCGCCTACCAGACGTTGCGCGAAGAATTGCGGGAGTTTTTGTGAGGCGGATATGAAATGCAACCAAGTGCAGGAGCTGATGCCCGATGCAGCGGCGGGAAAAAGTGAGTTGACAGCGGAAGCGCTCGCTCATCTCCAGGGTTGTGCCGCGTGCACCACCGAATTGACCGAGATGCGGAAGACCATGGCGCTGTTGGACGGGTGGCGCGCGCCGGAACCTTCGCCGTATTTCGACACGCGGATGCAGGCGCTGCTGCGAGAGGAAAAGGCGCGCGAAGCGGCACGCGCGCAGTGGTTCGGCTGGCTGCGACGGCCAGCGCTGGCAGGAGTGGCCGCGGTGCTGGTGGTGGCGGGCGTGGGGTTCTACACCACCCAACACAGCACACCGGCGGGTGGAGGTGCGAAAATGGCGACGGTGCAGCAGCCGGGCACAGCGGTGGGCGATTTGCAGGCACTCGACAAGAACGATGAGTTGTATGCGGATTTCGATGTGTTAGATGAATTGCAGGTACAGCAGGAAAACCCGCAGCAGGGTGTGCAAGAGCAGTAGCCAGGGTCAGAGCAGGGGAGGCGCGGCGTGCAGTGGTGGAATTCCAAGACGGTAACGGCGCTGACTGCAGCGGTATGGCTGGCGACGGCTCCGGCGGCTGTCGCGCAGAACAACGCGCAGGGTAACGCGCAGCGCCGCGAACGGCAAATGCAGCGCCAGGAGCAGCGGGCCCAGCGCCAGGCCTTGCGCCGTCCCGGAGCACACGCGGGCGATTGGCTACGCCGCTATCACAACCTTCCACCGGCGGAGCAGGAAAAAGCGCTGGCCAATGATCCGGAATTCCAACGATTGCCGGCCGCACGGCAGCAGCGGCTGCGCGAACGCTTGCAGCAGTTCAGCAGCCTCCCGCCGGAGCGCCGGGAACGCGTCCTGCAACGCATGGAAGTGTGGGAGCACCTGACGCCCGAACAGAAACAACAGGCGCGCGGACTGTTTGCGCGAATGCAGCAGCTACCGCCGGAGCGGCAGCAGGCGCTGACGGCGGCGGTTCGCACGTTGCGGCAAATGCCCCCGGCTCAGCGGCAACAGTTGATGGATTCTCCCCGCTTCAAAAGCATGTACTCGCCCGAAGAGCGCAATCTGCTCGGCGGAATTGCGCAACTGCCACTGGCCGAACCCATGGAAGCGCCCGGCGCGGAAGAACCGCAGCCGTAGTTCCTTCCAGCCGCAAACACCAACCGCAGAGAGCGCAGAGTGCGCGGAGAATCAATGAGGACGGCCGGGTGGACCGGCTGCTCGTACAAAACTCGCGGGCGAGGGTGCCCGCGCTACTCCACCTGAGTTTTCCTAGCGAAGCAAGTTCTTGAAGACGAAGAGCGCGTTGGCGGGGCGCTCACCCAAGCGGCGCATGAAATACGGGTACCACTCCGTGCCGAAGGGGATGTAGACGCGCATGTTCCAGCCGTCTTTCACCAGCTGCTGCTGCAAGTCGCGGCGGATGCCGTGCAGCATCTGGAACTCGAAGGCGCTGGCCGGAATTTTCTCGGCGCGCGCGAAGGCCACTGCCTGCTGGATGATGTTTTCATCGTGGGTCGCCAGGCCGTGGTAAATTCCGCTTTTCATCAGCGCCCTCATCAGCTTCACGTAATTCGCGTCCACGTCGGATTTCTTCTGGAACGCAATCTCCGCCGGCTCTTTGTAGGCGCCTTTGCACAGGCGCACCCGGATTCCTTCGGCCAGCAAGTTCTCGATGTCCTTCTCGCTGCGGTAGAGATACGCCTGGATCACCGTGCCGACCGAACCCTGATTTCCAGCGAGACGATGCAACTCGTGCACGAGGTCGAGCGTGCGCTGGGTGTAGGGCGAGCCTTCCATGTCCACGCGGACAAAGCTACGCGGATGCATGTGGGCGGCGCGGTTGACCAGGTCGTGGACGATGTCAAACGCGAGTTGCGCATCCACATCAAAACCCATGTGCGTGAGCTTGACGCTGATGTTGGCATCGAGCTGGTGCGCAGTGATCGCCTCCTGCATCTGGAGGTAAAGGCCGGCGCTATGGCGCGCTTCGTCGGGATTGGTGACGTTCTCGCCCAGATTGTCCAGGCTGACGTGCATGCCGAGCTGGTTCACCGCCTGGGTGGCGGCGATGGCATCGGCAATGGTCGTACCGGCCACGAAACGACCGGAGAGTCGACGCCCGATGGAAGAGCGCTCAGCAACGGCACGCATGGCGCGGTTTTCAGAAAGATGGACGAAGAAAGCTCTCAACATGCCGGTGGCGTTCTCCGCGGGACCTGGGGGATGTGGGGCATGCGGTGCACAGAATTTTGTATCACAGGCTGCGCGCGGGGAGTAGGGACGGGGTCACAACTGCACGTGGGGCAGGGACAACCGAGAACACTCGGCTTTGCCTCGAGGGCAGGCTGGCGGTGACCGCGCAAGCCCAGGTTCCTCAGTGGCCTTCCTCTTCGAGAAATTTTTCTACTTCCAGAGCAGCCATGCAGCCGGTACCCGCGGCAGTGATGGCCTGGCGGTAGCGGCGGTCCATGACGTCGCCAGCGGCAAAGACGCCGGGCACACGGGTAAAGACGTATTTCTGCGTGACCAGGTAGCCCTCGGCATCGGCGTCGAGCTGGCCAGCAAACATCTTGGCGTTGGGCACATGGCCGATACCGAGAAACATGGCGCTGGTGGGAAAGTTCCAGACTTTGCCGGACTTCAGGTTGCGCAACTTCAGTGCGGTCACTTCTTTCTTGCTCGCGTCGTAGACATCTTCGACCACGGTG
>JBGQDM010000052.1:0-22512 GCA_041495845.1 Terriglobia bacterium
CCGCAGCGCAACGTGAAAGGCGGCGTGGCGGAGCAGGAAAGCTCGGTGTCGCTGTCGAATGTGATGCTGGTCTGTCCTTCCTGTCAGCGTCCGGTACGCATTGGACACGACAAGAAGGGCGACCAGCGGGTGCGGGTTTGCAGCAAGTGCGATGGTGTGCTCGACAAATAGATTTGGCTCACGAACCGGTAACCACTCCGAAACCGTGAGGAGGAACTGAAGCGAATGGCGAAGAAGGAAAAATCTGGAGCAGCAGGGGCGCCGGAAAAGGTGGCGGGACGTCCGCGGCATGGCGCCAAAGAGCGTCCCCGGCTGCGCGTGCGTTTTGAGAAGGAACTGGCGCCGGCCTTGATGAAGGAACTGGCCATCACCAACCACATGGCGGTACCGCGCCTGCACAAGGTGGTGATCAACATGGGCATGGGTGAGGCCACGCAGAACGCCAAAGTGCTGGATCCGGCGGCGGCGGAAATAACGCAGATCTCGGGCCAGAAACCGGTGATCACGCGCGCCAAGAAATCGATTGCGGCGTTCAAAGTGCGGGAAGGCATGCCCATTGGGGTGATGGTGACCTTGCGCGGCGACCGCATGTACGAGTTCATGGACCGCTTGATCAGCATGGTGCTGCCGCGGATGCGGGATTTCAAAGGCATCTCGACCAAGAGTTTTGACGGGCGTGGCAATTACACCCTGGGTCTGCACGACCAGTTGATTTTCCCGGAGATTGACTACGCGCGCGTAGACAAACTCAAGGGAATGAATATCACCGTGGTGACCACGGCGCGCACCGACGATCAGGCGCGGGCCCTGCTGCGGCATCTGGGCATGCCGTTCCGGGCATAAGGAACCCGACTTTTATGTCAACAACAGCAAAGCGAGTTAAGGACCACAAGAAGAAACCGAAGTTTTCCAGCCAGCAGCACAACCGCTGTCATTTGTGCGGACGGCCGCGGGCCTATATGCGGAAGTTTGGCATGTGCCGGTTGTGCTTCCGGCAGTTGGCGCTGCGGGGGGAAATTCCAGGGGTTTCGAAGTCGTCCTGGTAGGAGTAGGTTCCGGCCGCGGGCTGGAGGAACGAGTCTGACTGCGCTGCTTCCGGTGCGGCAGACCATGCGGACCGTTGCAGGTTCCGCGGCGCGAGGGCAGAGCGATACCGCCGCGGCAAACGAACGGCATCGAGGAGAGGCAAAACGATGAGGTTGACCGATCCGGTCGCAGACATGCTGTCGCGGTTGCGCAATGCGCTCCGTGCCCGGCACCAGAAGGTAGATGTTCCAGCCTCCCAACTGAAGCTGGAGATTGCCCGTATTCTGAAAGAAGAGGGCTATATTGCCAACTTCAAGGCGGCGGAGGAGGAGGGCCACAAGCTCATCCGCATCTACCTGAAGTATGGTTCGAACAACGAGGCGGTCATGTCCAACCTGTCGCGGGTATCGCGGCCGGGTTGCCGGGTGTACGTGCGCCGCACGGAAATTCCCCGGGTGCTGGGAGGATTGGGCATCAACATCCTGACCACGCCGCGTGGGGTCATGACCGGCCGCCAGGCGCGCCGGCAAGGCGTGGGCGGGGAACTGCTCTGCGAAGTGTGGTAGACGGATGTCCCGCGAAGAGCGGAGAGAACTGGAACTGAGAGCTGGCTATGTCGCGAATTGGTAACAAACCGATTGATCTGCCCAATGGCGTACAGGTTTCCGTGCAAGGCAATACGGTAGCGGTGCAGGGACCGAAGGGCAAAGTGGAAACCCATCTGCCGGCGGGGATCCGCCTGGAGCAGAAAGACGGCAAGTTGTTGGCCCTGCGTCAGGAAGATTCGCAGGCGGCCGTCCACGGCCTGGCGCGGGCGTTGGTGAACAACGCCGTCGACGGTGTGACCAAGGGCTGGCACAAGGACCTGGAAATTGTCGGCGTAGGCTACCGCGCGGAAATGAAGGGGAAGGGAATTGTGGTTTTCAGTCTCGGGTTTTCCCACCTCATTGAGTATCCCTTACCCACCGGCGTGGATGTGGTGGTGGATGCGAAGCAGACGAAGTTGACGGTCAGCGGCATCGACCGGCAGAAAATTGGGCAGGTGGCGGCGGAGATGCGCAGTTTGCGTCCGCCGGACCCGTACAAGAACAAGGGAGTTCGCTATGCCGGCGAACGCCTGAAGAAGAAAGTCGGCAAGACCGGCGCGAAGTAATCGGGAGTCGCGGCGTTCGCGTCCGCGGCGATCCTGCTTGAAGGACAACGAAGATGCTGAACATAGTATCGAGCAATACGAATCGGGTGCGGATCCACGAACGGATCCGCAAGCGGCTGACGGGAACGACGGAACGCCCTCGCTTGAGCGTGTACCGTTCGCTGAAGCACATTTCGGTGCAGGTAATCGACGACCTGAAGGGTGTGACCCTGGTTTCAGCGAGCAGTGCGGAAGGCAAGAAGGCGGAGCGTAAGAGCGGCGGCAATGTGGCCGCTGCCCGCAGTGTGGGTAAGGCCGTGGCTGAACGGGCCAAAAGCAAAGGCATTACCAAAGTTGTATTTGATCGCGGCGGCTACATTTACCACGGGCGCGTGAAAGCCCTGGCAGATGCGGCGCGCGAGGCCGGATTGCAATTCTAGGAATCGGAAAAGAGAGTTTGCCGGATGCCAACTGTCATCAAGAAGCTTGATCCCGGGAAGTATCAGTTGAAGGACCAGGTGGTGACCATCAACCGCGTGACCAAAGTGGTCAAAGGCGGCAAGAACCTGTCCTTTGCAGCACTGGTGGTGGTCGGCGACCCTTCTGCCGGAGTGGTTGGGTTCGGTTCCGGCAAAGCCCGCGAAGTGCCACAGGCGATTCGCAAGGGCATTGAAGCGGCCAAGAAGAACCTGATGCGCGCCCACCTTACCCATACCAGTATTCCCCATATGGTGCTGGGCCGTTACGGTTCGGGACGAGTGCTGCTGAAGCCGGCCCCGGAAGGTACGGGAGTGATTGCGGGTGGCGCGGTGCGCGCCGTCATGACCGCGATCGGGATCCAGAATGTGCTGACCAAATCCATTGGCAGCACCAACCCGCACAACGTAATCAAGGCCACGTTTGCGGCGTTGCGCTCGCTCAAGAACCGGGCGGAAGTGGCCAGCCTGCGCGGCAAGTCGGTGGAGGAACTGTAATGACGGCCAAAGCGGGCGCCACGATGCGGTTGAAGTGGGTGCGCTCGGCGATTCAAGCGCCGAAGAAGCACAAGGCAGTGATCAAGGGGCTGGGCTTTACCCGGCTGAACCAGATCGTGGAGCGTCCGGATACGCCTTCGATCCGGGGCATGGTCGCCAAGGTGCCTCATCTGGTGACCGTGGTCAGCAACCAGGCAGACAGGAAGTGACAGTATGAATCTTTCCACGATACGGCGCCCCAAAGGGGCAACGGAGAAACCGAAGCGCGTGGGCCGGGGGATGGGCTCGGGCATGGGCAAGACTTCGGCGCGCGGCCACAAAGGCCAGCACTCGCGCAGCGGTTCCAGCCTGTTGCGTGGTTTTGAAGGCGGCCAGATGCCGCTGCACCGGCGCATGCCCAAACGCGGGTTCACCAACATTTTTCGCGTGGAATACGCCATCGTCAATTTAGAGCGGCTGGCGGAACTGGGCGAGAAGGAAGTCACGCCGGAAGTTCTGCGCAAGGCCGGTGTGGTCCGGCGCGCTTCCGCCCGCATCAAGATTCTTGGCGAAGGCGAGTTGAAGTCGGCGATCACCGTCAAAGCGCACAAGTTTTCCAAAACGGCCGAAGAGAAGATCACCAAGGCCGGTGGCAAGATCGAAGTAATCGCTTAGGAAGCCTGCATGTTCGAGAAACTGGCCAACATCTTTCGCATTCCTGACCTGCGCCGGCGGGTGCTGTTCACGCTGGCGCTGCTGGCGGTATACCGGCTGGGCGCGCACATTCCCACGCCGGGAATCAACGCGGATAAGCTGGCTCAGTTTTTCGATCAGAACCGGGGTTCGTTTCTCGGCTTTGTGGACATGTTCAGCGGCGGCAACCTGCGCCGGCTCACCGTTTTCGCGCTCGGCATCATGCCCTACATTACGTCCTCCATCATTCTGCAATTGTTGACCGTGGTCTATGAACCGCTGGCCAAGTTGCAAAAGGAAGGGGAACTGGGGCGGCGGAAAATTACGCAGTGGACGCGTTACCTGACCGTGGTTTTGAGCGCGGTGCAGTCTCTGGGTATCGCCACGGCGCTGCAGAAGCAAGGCGACTTTGTAGTCAATCCCGGTTACGGGTTCATCCTCATGACCATGATCACGCTGACCACGGGCAGCGCGTTCATCATGTGGCTGGGCGAGCAGATTACCGAACGCGGCATCGGCAACGGCATGTCTTTGCTGATTTTTGCCGGTATCGTCACCGGTCTGCCTCGCGCCGCAGCCGACCTCTATCAGAAAATCAGCACGGAGGCGTGGGGTGTGCTGACGGTGCCCGCGGTGCTGATGCTGTTGGTGCTGATGGTGGCGGTGGTGGCGTTCATCGTTTTTGTGGAACGCAGCGAGCGGCGCATTCCGGTGCAGTATGCCAAACGCGTGGTGGGACGGCGCGTCATGGGCGGACAATCCACCCACCTGCCGCTTAAGGTCAACGCCGGCGGAGTGATGCCGGTGATTTTCGCGTCTTCAATTTTGACCCTGCCCCAGACTGTCCTCTACGCCTATAAAGACAATCGCTACTTCGGTCCCGTACTGAGCCAGTTACAGTGGGGCGAGCCCATGTACACGCTGCTCTACGCCACGGGCATCATCTTTTTCGCATACTTTTACATTTCCATCGTGTTCAACCCCAACGATGTGGCCGACAACATGCGCAAGTACGGCGGCTTTATTCCGGGGATCCGTCCGGGCAAGCGGACGGCCGACTTCATCAATACGGTGTTGACCAACATCACGCTGATTGGCGCGTTTTACCTGATCATCATCTCCTTCATTCCGGAGTGGATGATCACCGGCATTCACCTGCACCATATGCCGGTCTGGTTAGGGCGGAGTGTGTTTGAGAGATTGCCCACCTGGGTGACGAACGGTCTGGGCGTGACTTTTTATTTTGGCGGCACCTCGCTGCTGATTGTTGTGGGTGTGGCCATGGACACGGTGCAGCAAGTGGAGGCGCAGTTGATCATGCGCCACTATGATGGCTTTACGCCGCGCAGCGGACGCATCCGTGGCCGGCAGACGTGGCGGTAAGCAAGGCGGGACGGATCCACGGAGGCTGACGCAGACGCGTATGGCGGAGCAGACCCGCAAGGTTGGGCCGCTGGTCTTCCTGGGGCCTCCGGGGGCCGGTAAGGGCACGCAGGCCAAACGGATTTCCGAGCGCTATGGGATTCCGCAGATTTCGACCGGCGATATTCTGCGGGAGAACGTGCAGCGGGGGACCGAGTTGGGGCGCCACGCCCAGGAAGTGATGGCGCGCGGCGAGCTGGTGCCGGACGACCTGGTCTGCGACATGGTGGCGTTGCGGGTGCGCCAGCCGGATTGTGCACGCGGGTTTTTGTTGGACGGGTTTCCCCGCACTGCGCCGCAGGCGGGCTGGCTGGAAGCGTTTTTGGAGCACGAGTTCTTTGACAACCAGAAGGCTTCGGGCCTGATTGTGGTGCGTCTGGATGTGGACTATACTCAGTTGTTGTACCGGCTTACGGGGCGGCGTTCCTGTCCCTCCTGCCAGCGTATCTACAACGTCCACTTTCAGCCGCCGCTGGCCAACGAGACGTGCGATGACGACGGCACGCCTTTGGTCACGCGCAATGACGACCGCGAGGAAGTCATTTCCGGACGTTTGCGGGCTTACGAAGCCCAGACCCGGCCGCTGGCGGAGTTTTACGAAGCCAAGGGCCATCTGCGCCCCGTCGTGGCAGACGGTACATTGGACGAAGTCACGGAACGGATCATTGACGCCATCGAGGGGCATGGACAGTAGGCGTTGCAGAGCAGAAAAGCAGGCATGGCGATTTTTTGCAAGAGTTCGGCGGAGATTGAAAAGATGCGGCGCAGCGGCCGCATCGTGCGTCAGGTGCTGGAAGAGTTGCGCGCCATGGTGCGCCCCGGCCTGAGCACCATGGATCTGGAGCGCGCGGCGGAGGCGAAGATTCAGGAGCTCGGCGCCAAGCCGGCGTTCAAGGGATACATTGATTATCCCTGTGTGCTGTGCACGTCGGTGAACCAGGAGATTGTGCACGGGATTCCGTCCGAGAAGCGCGTGCTGAAAGAAGGCGATATCGTTTCGATTGATTGCGGCGTCGTGCTGGATGGATATTACGGCGATGCCGCCATCACCGTGCCGGTGGGGGATGGAGTGGATGCGGAGACCCGCAAGCTGCTGGCCGTGACGGAAGCTTCGCTCTATCGCGCCATCGAGCAGGCGCGAGTGGGCAATACGGTGGGCGATGTGGGCGCGGCGGTGCAGCAGTACGTTGAGGCGGAGGGCTTCAGCGTAGTACGCGAGTTTGTGGGACATGGCATCGGCCGCCAGTTGCACGAAGAACCGCAGGTACCGAATTACGGAGTCGCCGGCCAGGGACCGCGCTTGCGCGAAGGCATGGTGTTGGCGATTGAGCCCATGGTGAACGCCGGGCGGCCGGAGACGCGAGTGCTGGACGACAAGTGGACGGCGGTGACCGCCGACGGCAGTATCAGCGCCCACTTTGAACATTGCGTTGCGGTGACCAAAGATGGTCCCGTGATTCTTACCGCGTGATGGGCAGGGAACGGATTCTGGAACTAAGGAGTGCATGAGTAAAGAAGACGCGATCGAGGTCATGGCAACGGTGGTGGAACCGCTGCCCAACGCCATGTTCCGGGTGGAACTGGAAAACAAACACCAGGTGCTGGCCCACGTTTCCGGCAAGATGCGCAAGAACTTCATTCGCATTTTGCCGGGGGACAAGGTGGCGGTGGAACTTTCACCGTACGACCTGACGCGAGGCCGCATCGTGTACCGGTACAAATGAGGCGGGGCGGGTTTCCGGCCGCCTGAAGACGAAGGACTGGGGTCATGAAAGTACGCGCATCTGTGAAAAAGATTTGTGACAAGTGCAAGATTGTCCACCGCCGCGGGGTGGTGCGGGTGATCTGCGAAAACGCGAAACACAAGCAGCGCCAGGGCTAGCCCCGGCTGCATTCCGCCACCAGTGGTGGCGCAAGGAGTGGGTAGACTCATGGCACGCATTGCAGGCGTTGATCTTCCGCGTCAGAAGCACGTGAATATCGCGCTGACCTACATTTACGGTATCGGCACCTCGCGCGCCCGGCACATTCTGGAAGCGGCGCATGTGGACGCGGTGAAAAAGGTCCAGGACTTGAACGAAGAAGAAGTCAACCGCATCCGTCAGGTGATTGAGGGTGAAGGCGGCGTGGAAGGCGATCTGCGCAAGGACATTTCGATGAACATCAAGCGGCTCATCGAAATCGGCTCCTATCGTGGCTATCGCCACCGGCGCAACCTGCCGGTACGTGGTCAGCGGACCCACACCAATGCCCGCACGCGCAAGGGACCGCGCAAGGGCACGGTTGCCAACAAGAAGAAAGCGGCGTCGAAGACCTAACTTATGGCGAAACCAGCGGCAGCAGCAGCAGCAGCAGGCGCTCCGGCGCCCGACAAAAAAGGCAAGAAGAAACAGTTCAAGCGCAAAGAGCGCAAGAACATTCCGATGGGACTGGTGCACATTCAGGCATCATTCAACAACACCATCGTGACCATTACCGATCCGGTGGGAAATGTAGTGTCCTGGAAAAGTTCCGGGTCGCTCGGGTTCCGCGGGTCGCGTAAGGGTACACCGTTCGCGGCGCAGCAGGCGGCGCAGAATGCGGCTGGGCAGGCGCGCGAGCATGGCATGCGGGTGGTGGAAGTGCGGGTAAGCGGGCCGGGTTCGGGCCGCGAGTCTGCCATCCGAGCATTGGCTTCCGCTGGTCTGGAAGTGCGGACCATCAAGGATTCGACCCCGATTCCGCACAACGGCTGCCGTCCGCCGAAGCGCCGCCGCGTTTGATGGGCAGCGTGCAAGAGTGATTTTCGACCGGGAAGAAGGGAAGCCAGTCCCGTAAACCGGTCGCTTTTAAGGAGAAGAAACTTGGCACGTTATAAAGATGCGGTCTGCCGCCTTTGCCGTCGCGAAGGCATGAAGTTGTTCCTCAAGGGCACGAAGTGTTTCAGCGAGAAGTGCCCTATCGAAAAACGGAATTTTGCTCCCGGGCAACACGGTAAGGACCGGAAAGCAAAAATCGTGGGTTACGGTTTGCAACTGCGCGAAAAGCAGAAGGCAAAGCGGATTTTTTTCGTGCAGGAAGGCCAGTTCCGCAACTACTTTGAAAACGCGGTCCGTTCCCAGGGCGTGACCGGCGAAAAGCTGCTGCAGCAGTTGGAACGGCGGTTGGACAACGCCGTGCTGCGCCTGGGATTTGCCTTGTCACGGCGCCAGGCCCGGCAGTTCGTCCGCCACGGACACATTCAGGTCAACGGGAGAAAGGTCAACATTCCCTCGTTTCAGCTGAAGGCCGGCGACGAAATCGCAGTGCGCGAAAACAGCCGCCAGATGGCGGTGCTGCAATCGGCAAAGGAATTTGCCGCGCACCAGAACGCGCCCAACTGGTTGGAAATCGACCGCGATAATTTCCGGGGAAAGCTGCTGTCTTTGCCCAAGCGCGAGGATATCAACCTGCCCGTCAACGAACAGTTGATCGTTGAGTTGTACAGCAAGTAGCGCTGTTTTGCCGGGCATTTGCGCCCGGCAAACGGCATCTTGAGTGCAGCGAAGGACCGATTTTTTTGGCCCACCGTTCGTGCCAGATCGCCTTGTCCGGCGCCTGACCCAGGCTGGGCCGCCTGGGAATGCCGGACTTGAGCCACATGGCCGAAGGAGAATGCACCATGCTTTGGAAAGGCTTTCAACGACCCAAGCGTCTGGCAGTCGACGCTTCCACACTTACCGACAAGTTCGGCACCTTCTGGGCACAACCGTTTGAACGCGGCTTCGGCACCACCATTGGCAATGCTCTGCGCCGTGCATTGCTCTCCGCCATCGAAGGCGCGGCCATTACCGCGGTCAAGGTCGAAGGTGTGCTGCACGAATTCCAGTCCCTCCCCGGCGTGGTGGAAGATGCCACCGACATCATCCTGAACTTGAAGCAGATTCCCTTCAAGCTCAGCGGAGACGGTCCCAAGCAGATTTATCTGCGCTCCGACCGCCCCGGCATCGTTACTTCCGGCATGGTCGAGGCCGACGCCGATGTCGAAGTGCTAGACAAAGACGTCTACATCGCCACCGTGAGCGAAGGCGGCAAACTGGACATGGAGATGCGGCTCAAGCGCGGCCGCGGCTATGTTTCCGCGGACAAGAATTTTGACGACGATCTGGGTCTGGGGTTCATTCCCATTGATTCCGTACATTCGCCGGTGCGCAAAGTGAACTACTCGGTGGAAGCCGCGCGTCTGGGACAGGTCACCGACTTTGACAAGCTGACCTTGGAAGTCTGGACCAACGGTTCGGTGACCCCGCCCGATGCGGTTGGCTTGGCTGCCAAGCTGCTCAAAGACCACATGAACATCTTCATCAACTTCGAAGAGGAGATGGAGGCGTCAACGCCGTCGGAGGAGCGGAAGCCGGAGATTCGCAACGAATATCTGAACCGCTCGGTGGAAGAGTTGGAACTTTCGGTGCGCAGTTACAACTGCCTGAAGAACGCCAATATTCAGACCATCGGCGAGCTGGTGCAGAAGACCGAAGGCGAAATGCTGAAGACCAAGAACTTTGGCCGCAAGTCGCTGAATGAGATCAAGGAGATCCTGGGCAGCATGGGTCTGGGCCTGGGCATGAAGATTGACGAGCATGGCAACGCTGTGCCCGGCGCGCCGCAACCCCCGATGCTCGGGGTCTACGGCGACGACATGCTGTGAGAGCGATTCCACGGAATTGAGGACTTGATATGCGTCACAAAGTTGGAGGATGGAAACTGGGGCGGAACACCAGCCACCGGCGCGCGCTCTTGCGCAACCTGGTGACTTCGGTGGTGATGGACGAAGTGATCGAAACCACGCCGGCTAAAGCCAAAGCGCTGCGGCCGCATGTGGAGAAGATGATTACGCTGGCCAAGCGCGGCGACGTGCCGGCGCGGCGCCAGGCTGCCGCCTACCTGATGACTCGCGAATCCGTGGACAAACTGTTTAACACGCTGGGGCCGCGGTTTGGCGACCGGCAAGGTGGCTACCTACGCATTATTCGCACCGGCTGGCGGAAGGGTGACGGCGCGGAAACCTGCATCGTCGAGTTGCTGGGCAGCGAAAAACTGCAGGAAGAGAAACGCAAGAAGCGGGCGGACGTCCGCGCCAAGCGGGCCGAAGAGACCCGCAAGGCGATGGAAGAGGCCCAAGCCCAGGCCGGCACCGAAGACGCTGCCGAAAAGAAGGAAAAAGAGAAAGAGTAATCCCGTCCTGGCTTTTCTGCGCCAAATGCGAAAGCGCACCCCTCGCGGGTGCGCTTTCTTTTTTGCCTGTTGACCAGATGCATCCCTGCTGCTTTTCGTGGGCTGGTTTGGTCCTACAATGCCAAGTATCAGGGCCCACTCCATGGCAATCTCACGCACCGGGCTGGCGATCGCGGCTGGCGCAGGCATCGTGCTGCTGCTGGTCTCGGTCGGCACATTGTGGTGGCTTTCCAGCCAGGGGCCGGTGTTGTATCGCTCCGAAGAAAAGGATCCGCTTTCCCAGACGCCGAAGTCCGTCATCTTCAATCCCCTGCGCGATCGCAGCACCGAACGCGCTGCGCTTCCATTCATCCGCGCCATGCGGGATGGCCACTGTACGGAAGTACTCGCCGGCTGGGAGAAGGACTACCGCCGCAAGTATGCGAAATTCATCTGCGAGTCTGAGGCGCAACATCCCTTGCTACAGTGGAACCTGGTCGACTGGGAAGACCGCCCGCCGCTGGTCATCCTCCACTATCGCGGCACGCGCCGCAACGCCCCGGGAGAGAACAGCTACTACCGTGAACACTTTTGGGTGACACTCGAGCCGCGCGACAGCGAATTGCGCGTCACCAAGTACGACGCCATGTACTGAAAAGTTCACCCACTTCGCCGTGATACAACTGCCACATGGCGCAAGATGCCCAGCCATCCAGTTCCCCTCCCTCGCGTAACGTCTATGCCTTTGGCGCTACTTCATTCTTCAATGACACGGCCAGCGAAATGGCCTACTGGGTCCTGCCTGCGTTCCTGACCTCACTCGGCGCCGGCCCCGACAAACTCGGACTGATCGAAGGGGTAGCGGAGAGTGTGGCCTCGGCGATGAAGCTGTTCTCCGGCTATCTGGCCGACCGCGTGCAGCGCCGCAAGCCCCTGGTGGTGAGTGGCTATGTCATCGCTAGCGCGGTCAAGCCGGTACTGGCGCTGGCCACAGTGTGGTGGCACGTCCTGCTGATTCGCTTTTCCGACCGCCTGGCCAAGGGCATTCGCGGTGCGCCGCGGGACGTGATGCTGGCAGAGTCAGTACCCAAGGAACGCGTCGGATCTGCCTTTGGATTGCTGCAAGCCATGGATTCCGCCGGGGCGATTGCGGGTCCACTGCTGGCCATCTGGATTCTGCGCTCTCACGGTCTGCGCGACGTGTTTTGGGCGGCACTGGTGCCCGGCAGCCTCAGTATTCTCATTGCATTCGTGGCAATTCGGGAGACCAGGAGGCCACTTTTAGCACCGAGGGCGCAAGCGGCTCCGGTTGCGGTCAGCAAAAAAACAAAGTCAGTTGCTCTGCCGACCAGCTTCTATTACGTCCTCGGCGTCGTCACCCTGTTTTCGTTGGGCAACTCTAGTGACATGTTTCTCGTGCTGCGGGCGGAGAATGTGGGCATTGCTCCGGTTCTGGCGCCACTGCTGGGGCTGGCTTTCAATGTGACTTACACGGCATTTTCCTGGCCGGCGGGGGCGCTGAGCGATCATCTTTCCCGCCGAACCATGGCCGCCCTGGGCTACCTGGTATTTGCCGCGGTCTACGCCATCTTTGCCGTGGCGCCATCGCGGGCGGCGATTTGGGCGGCGATGTCTTTTTATGGCCTGTTCTATGCCCTGACGAATCCGGTGCTGCGTGCCTTGGTGGCGGAAAAGGCGCCGCCGGAAATTCGTGGCCGGGCTTTCGGAATCTACTATTTTGTGACCAGCGTGGCGGCGCTGCTTTCCAGCGTGATCACCGGCGAGCTGTGGAAACAGTATGGGCCGCGTCTCCCCTTTATGCTGTCGGCGGGCGTTGCTGTCGTGTCTGCGCTGCTGTTGCTGGCTTCACGTTGGCGGCAGGCTGAAGCCTGGGTCTCAGGAAACTCTGGCTCTTAACCCGGGGCTGCGCGGATACGCGCCGGGTTGGCGGGTCGGCGAAGCCTGGGCTGCCAAATTCACTCGGTTGCTGGGCTGAGGGCGGGCCCTGAAATTGCCTCCGCGACCGCAAAGCCAGGGGGGCGGTCGAGCGTGGGATGTCGCTACAATGTCGCTACAGCAGCCCCACCGCGCCCTCCTGTGCGCTGCCTCACCTCCAGCCGTGACCCGTGTCACACCGGCTTGCGATAAGGAAATCCCATAATCCTTATATCGGCATTCAGCCGGGGAGAGGCACAGTGGCTGCTAAGGGTCGCGTTTCGATCATCGTTGAGCGCTGCAAGGCATGCGGGTTTTGCGTCGAGTTTTGTCCCACCAAGGTGCTGGCGCTCTCGTCGGCCTTCAACTCCAAGGGATATCACCCGCCCCATGTGGTGAATAGTGAGAAATGCAGCGGCTGCGACCTGTGCGGCATGTACTGTCCGGATTTTGCCATTTACGGTTACAAGACCGCGTTGCCGGCAAAAGCCGCCGCCGCTGCGGCGGCAGAGGACGACGGAGGTGAAGCGTGAAAGCCGATCCGCGGGGCGTGCTGACCGGGGTGCACTTCATGGACGGCGACCACGCCTGTTGTGAGGGTGCGTTAGCAGCGGGTGCGCGCTTTGCCGCGGGATATCCCATCACGCCATCCACGGAGATCGTTGAGCGCTTTGCCAACCGCGTGCCCATGATTGGGGGCACTTTTATTCAGATGGAAGACGAACTGGCGGCGTCGATCGCGTTGCAAGGGGCGGTCTGGGGAGGCGCCAAGGCTTTCACCGTCACTTCCGGCCCAGGCTTCTCGTTGATGATGGAACACATTGGCTACGCGGTGATGACGGAGACGCCCTGCGTTTTTGTGAACGTGCAGCGTGGGGGCCCGTCAACGGGATTGCCAACGCTGCCGGCGCAGGCCGACATGATGCAGGCGCGGTGGGGATCGCACGGCGACTACGAAATCATCGCGCTCTCACCCAACTCGCCGCAGGAGTGCTTCGATCTCACGGTGCGGGCCTTCAATCTGGCGGAGGAATACCGCGTGCCAGTGATGTTCATGATGGATGAAGTGGTGGGGCACATGACGGAGAAGGTGGTGGTGCCAGCGGCGGAGGAGATCGAAGTTTTTCCGCGGCGTCACACGAAACAATCGCACGAGGAATACCTGCCCTACGCTACCAATGGCGACGGTGTGCCGGAAATGGCGCACGCGGGCGAAGGCTATAAGTTCCACATTACCGGACTGACTCACGATGAGCACGGCTATCCCAGCATGACGCCGCAGACGCAAGACAAGCTCTTGAAGCGGCTGCAGAGCAAGATCCGCAACGCCGCGGACAAGATCGCGCTCAACGAAGAAGAGGGTGTGGAGGGCGCCGACGTAGTGGTGGTTTCCTACGGCATTACGTCGCGCGTGGCGCAACGAGCCATTGACATGGCGCGCGAGCAGGGCTTGAAGGTGGGAAAATTTCGCATGATGACGGTGTGGCCGTTTCCGGAGAAACGCATTCGTGAGATTGCCGGCAAAGTGAAAGCGCTGGTGGTGCCCGAACTCAACCTGGGGCAGATGGTGCGCGAAGTGGAACGTGCAGCCAACGGCTTGGCGCGGACCTTGGCGGTGCCCCACGCGGGCGGCAGCGTGCACCGGCCGCAAGATATTTTGGACGTGATTGTGGAGGCCAGTCGATGAGTGTTGCCGTTCCGCCAGTCAATCCGGTTGAGTCATTTTTGCGGTCGGACCGCATGCCGCACATCTGGTGCCCGGGCTGTGGCATCGGCACTACGGTGAACTGCTTCGCGCGCGCGATTGTGGATTCAAAGATTGATCTGGACACGGTGGCGGTGGTCTCCGGCATTGGCTGCACCGGACGCGTGGCCGGCTATGTGAAGTTCGATTCGTTCCACACCACGCATGGGCGGGCCATCCCGTTCGCAACCGGACTCAAGCTGGCGAACCCGAAACTGAATGTGGTGGTTTACTCGGGCGACGGCGATTTGAGCGCCATCGGCGGCAATCACCTGATTCATGCGGCGCGCCGCAACCTCGACCTCAAAGTGATCTGCGTTAACAATCTGATCTACGCCATGACGGGTGGGCAGACCGCGCCCACCACGCCGGAGCGCGCGCTGACCTCGACTTCGCCCTATGGAGCGGCGGAGCCCTCATTTAATCTGCCGCACCTGGTAGAAGCAGCGGGCGCGGTCTACGTGGCGCGCTGGACGACGTTTCACGTGCGCCAGTTGGCGCGCGCCATGCAGGAAATGTTTGCCAAGAAGGGGTTCTGCTTCATTGAGATCATTTCGCCCTGCCCCACGCTCTACCAACGGCGCAACAAGATGGGCGACGGCCTGGATACGATGAAGTTTTACAAAGAAGTGAGCAAAGTGAAGCACGGCGCGCCCACCAGCGAACTGGGCCTCTCCCTGACAGGGGAAATCACAGTGGGCAAATTTGTGGATCGCGACCGCCCCGATTACGAAACCATGCAGCGCACGCAAATGAGGCACGCGCTGGGCGAGCGCTACGTAGAGCCAACGGAGACGTCATGCAGCTGCAGCGACATCTAACGGAAATCCGCATTGCGGGCTTTGGTGGTCAGGGGGTCATCCTCTCCGCCATCGTGCTGGGGAAGGCCGCGTCCATTTTCGAGGGCGACTTCGCCACCATGACACAAAACTTTGGGCCGGAAGCGCGCGGCGGCGCTTGCAGCGCGCAGCTGATCGTCTCGGACCAGCCCGTGCTCTATCCCTACGTCGCCCAGCCAGACATTCTGGTGGTCATGTCGCAGGAAGCGTATGCGAAGTTTGCGCCGGAGATGAAGGACGGAGGCACGCTGATCATCGAGCAGGACCTGGTGCGCGTGAGCGAACTGCCGGCGGAGACGAAGGTGTACAGCATTCCGGCCACGCGTTTGGCGGAGGAGTTGGGCAAGCGCATGGTGCTCAACATGGTGATGGTGGGGTTTTTCACCGCGGTGACGCGGTTGCTGGAGGCTGACGCGGTGCGGCAAGCGGTGGCAGACTCCGTGCCGGAGGCGTATCGCGAGTTGAATCTGAAGGCGTTTGACAAAGGCTACGAGTACGGGGCGAATGCGGAGCCTGTGTCCCCGGGCGTGGAAACCCAGCCGGTATATCTCCAGGAGTAGAAGCAGCTGCGGAGTGGAAGAAGCGCGGGCACCCGCCCCTACGCAAGCTTTCGCAGAGCTACAATCGTTTCCGCATGTCCCTGGCGGAATACAAGCGCAAACGCCGTTTTGAAGCCACCCCTGAGCCTCCACCCGAGGTGCAGCCAAAGTCACAGCATCGCTTTGTGGTGCAGCGGCACGAAGCCTCGCGGCTGCACTATGACTTCCGGCTGGAGCTCGAAGGGGTGCTGAAGTCGTGGGCCGTGCCCAAGGGCCCGTCGCTCGATCCCGCCGACAAGCGGCTGGCGATGCAGGTCGAAGACCATCCGGTTTCCTATTTTGATTTTGAAGGCGTGATCCCCGAGGGCAATTATGGTGCGGGGACGGTGATGGTGTGGGACGTGGGCACCTGGCAGCCGCTTTCGCCCAAGCCGGTGCAGGGGAAATTTGTGCCGGGCACCGACGAAGAAGCGCTCGCCATGCTGACGCAGGGAGATTTCAAATTCCGGCTGGCAGGGAAGAAAATCAGCGGCGACTTTGCGCTGGTGCGCATGCGGTCGCGGCGTCCGGGCAGCAAAGGAACGGAATGGCTCCTCATCAAGAAACGCGATGAACACGTGGTGGGGGGCTACGACCCGGAGCAGGAGACCAAGTCGGTGCTGTCGAACCGAACGATGAAGGAGATTGCGGTGCAGCGTGATGCAGAGTGGGTGAGCCGTCCGGCGGGCCGGGGCAAGCTGAAGGCGGCATGGCTGGCTGAAGCGGTGGCCAAGCTTGATCGCCAAAAGCAGGCAACCACAGAGAGCGCAGAGAGCGCGGAGAAGAAAAAAGCGAAGCAAGTCGGGCCACGGATTTCACGGAGCGGCACGGATCAACATCGGGAAAATTCTGACACGCAGAGTGCGCAGAAGGATTCGCGGAGATCGCAGAGAAAAACGAAAGCTCCCACCGCGGAGGGCTCGGGAGAGCCAGAGCGAGATGGGGCGCCGCGGGTGATTCAAAGTTTTCCCGGAAAGCGGCGTGCGCCGATGCCGGCAGTCGTCCATCCGATGCTGGCTACACCGTGGGATGACGCCTTTGACAGTGAAGATTGGCTTTTCGAAATCAAATGGGACGGCTACCGCGCGATCACCTTCGTGGGAAACGGCAAGGCGCGGCTGGTTTCGCGGAACCAGAACGACATGACCGCGCAGTTTTCCGAGCTGGAGAAAATCGCGGCGCATCTCTCGGCGAAGACGGCGGTGCTCGACGGCGAGATTGTGGCACTGGATGAAGCAGGGCGCTCGTCGTTCAGCCTGATGCAGCAGCGTTCGGGCTTTTCCGCGAGGGGGCGTCGAGGGCCCCGCGATCCCCAGGTTCCGGTCGTGTATTACGCGTTTGATCTGCTTTATCTGGATGGCTACGACTTGCGACGTGTGCCGCTGGAGCAGCGCAAGCAAGCCCTGGCAGCGGTGGTGCAGGCGGGCGAGATCCTCCGCTACTCGGACCACCAGGTTGCGCACGGCGTGGCCCTGCTTTCCGTCGCGCAGAAGAGTGGGCTGGAGGGGATTCTCGCCAAGCGGCGTGCCAGCTTCTACGAGGAACGCCGCAGCACGGACTGGCGCAAGATCAAGATCACGCAGCGCATGGAATGCGTGATCGGCGGGTACACGGAACCGCAGGGCAGTCGGGAGTTTTTCGGCTCGGTGGTGCTCGGCCTTCACAATCGTCAAGGGAAGCTGGTGCATGTGGGACAGGCGGGCAGCGGGTTCGACCAGAAGATGCAAAAGGAAATCTGGACGCTGCTGGAGGCGCGTGCCAGCAAGCGCAACCCGTTTGCGGGGGAAGTGCAGGCGCTGCGGGCGGTGCATTGGGTGAAGCCGCAACTGGTGGCGGAGATCAAGTTCGCCGAGTGGACCCACGAGCGGCAGTTGCGGTCCCCGGTATTTCTCGGCTTGCGCGAGGACAAATCGCCTGAGGAATGCGAACTGCCGGAGCAGATGGAAACCACACGCTGACGGCGGGAGCGCTCTACTTCGCGCCCTTGTTGATGTCCTTGACCGGCACGAGTGTGCCGTAATCCTTGCCGGTGGGGTCGGTGGCGCGGGTCACGATCGCGGTAAAGCCGTCTGCCAGTTCGCTGTAGCGCGTCAGCAGGGCGCGGGCCACAGCCTGATTGTCGGCGTAGGCGGCTTTGATGTCGGAGATGTCCGCGGCGTCATATTTCACAATCAGCGCAATTTCACCGGCTACACCGAGCGCGAAAAGCGAACGCACGCGATAGGTCCTGGCGCCGCTCGTGAGTTCGAGTGCCTTGTCGGCGGGAAAGTCAGCGGGCTGCATCTGTTGGGCTTCGTCGAAGAGCTGATCGCTGAGTTGCGTGCTCAGGAAAGGCACGGGAGAGGCCAGATTGCGGGCTTGCTGGAAGTAGAGCCAGGCGTTATGCGTTTGTCCCTTGGCCTTAAAGGCGCGCGCTTGTTCGGCAAACCACGCCGCATCATGTCCTGCGGAGTCGGCGGCCTTGACATAGAAACCGCCCAGCTTCCACTCCGTAGCAACCTGCTGCAGAACGAATGAAACAGTGAAGCGGCCTGCACTGGCCGCGGCTTCCAGAATCACGACCGCATAATGCCCCGGGGGCAACTGCATGAGCACAAACACGGCGCTCGAAGCGGTCTGGCCGTGGGCCCCAAAGACGCCGCAGAGAAACTCAGCCCGGTCAAAGGTTGCCGTGCCATCAGCATTCAGGCCGTAGAGCGAGCGCAGGCTGGCGGTGGCGCCGGCCAGGGTGGCCTGATTTTCTTTGACGGCAGCGGTGACGCCGGCGAAATCTGCAGCCAGGCTGGGAATGGCACTCTGCCGCAGGCCCTCGCTGTCGCCCTTCGCGAAGAGGTCGAAGTAGCGGCGAGCGGTGGCCTCGATGGCGGACTTGTCGGCGGGCAGGAGATCTTCGACCGTCTGGCAGGTCTGCGCCGCCAGGCGCGCGCCAGGCGCGACCAACGTCCACAGAATCAATAACCTGCACCAGCTTCGCGAGGTTCGTGCCATGACCCTTCCCGTCTGTATTGTACGATGCCCGCAAACGCCTGCCGGTGGCCGTTTTCGCCTGCATCTTCGCGGCCGGGTACCTCGCAAAACGGTGTTAGAATACTCCCCAGCCGTCGGTTTTACACGGCGCCTGGGGTTGGGATGTCGTGGTTCCGGGCCAAGACGTTGGGGCTGGCGCTCTCTCTGTTCTTGTTGTGTGCGGTTTCTGCTGCCGCCCAGGTCCGCCGCGTACGACCGCACCGGGTGGCACGCCAGAACGTGGCAGCAGTTCCGGTCGCTCCTGCCCCAGCTCCCGCAGTCTTGTTGCCGGTGCAAATGCCGGCCACTCCGCCACAAGTCAGTTATCAGAATGGTCTGCTGACCATCGTCGCGCCCAACTCGACTCTCGGCGACATCCTGAATGCCGTGCGCAGCCATACAGGCGCGGCGGTGGACATTCCGCCAGCGGACACCAGCGAACGTGTGATCGGGCAGTTGGGCCCGGGACCGGCACGCGATGTGCTTACCCAGCTCCTCAACGGTTCGTCGTTTAACTATGTGATGACCAGCCCGGGGAACGATCCCGGGGCGTTGGCGCACCTGGTGCTGATTCCGCGGGTGGGGATTGCTTCGAGCGCAGCCAGCAGCGCCAGCTCGGCTGTCTACAACAGCCAGCCGCAGCAGCCGGTGGTCAACAATTTTGGCGCGCCACCGGTGATCCAGCAGCCGCTCACGGCGGAAGAACCGGAAGCTCCGGTCGAGGATGAGGCCGCGGATGTGACCGACGAGCAGGAAGTCCAGCCGACACCGGAAGAAACTGGCGCCGAGCAGCAGCAGAACCCCGGCCCGCAGGGTGCGCGGACGCCAGAACAACTTCTACAAGATCTGCAGCAGCAACAGCAGCGCCTGCAACTGCTGCAACAACAGCAGCAGCAATTCCAGCAGCAGCAACCTCCTAACCAGCAGGGGCCCAACCCCTCGCCGCAGGTGGAGTAGGGCAGCAGGCGTCCACAGCCAGAGCACAAGAGACGGCACGCAACATCGCGGGAGTGGTACGCTCGCGCACATGCGAAGAATTTTGTTTTCTTGCTTGGTGATGCTGGTTGCGGCGGAAGTGAGCGGAGCGCAGAGCGGCGGGGCTGGCACTGCGCATACGCAAGTCGTGATGCTGGGAACGGGAACACCGCAGGCGGACCCAGAGCGGTCGGGGCCGGCGGTCGCGGTGGTGGTGAATGACGCCGCGTATCTGGTGGATTGCGGGCCGGGGGTGGTGCGGCGGGCAGCCGCAGCGGAGCGGGCGGGCATCCACGCGCTGGCGCCGCAGAAGCTGAAGGTTGTTTTCATCACTCACCTACACTCGGACCATACACTGGGATATCCCGACTTGATTTTTTCGCCCTGGGTACTGGGCCGGACTGAGCCGCTGCAGGCCTATGGGCCACGCGGGCTGCGGGCCATGACCGGCCACATCGAGAAGGCGTGGAAGGAAGACGTTCGCGTTCGTACTGAGGGTCTGGAGGGCGGGAACCGGACCGGATCCAGAGTGGTGGTAAAAGAGATTGCGCCGGGTGAGATTTATCGCGATGCGAACGTGCGAGTGACGGCATTCGCGGTAAAGCACGGCAGTTGGAAGCAGGCGTTCGGCTACCGCTTTGACACGGCGGGCCGCAGCATTGTGATTTCCGGCGACACGGCGCCCAGCGAAACCGTGGTGGAGGCCTGCCACGGCTGCGATGTGCTGTTGCATGAAATTTACAATCCGAAGCGGCGGAAGATTCTGGAGGACCCCAAGCGGCTGGCGTACTTCCGGGCGTTTCATACTTCGCCGGAAGAGTTGGCGGAGATTGCGCAGCGAGCCAAGCCCAAGCTGCTCGTGCTGTATCACCAGGGGATGGGAGAGATACCCGAGGGAGACCTGCTGGAGCAGGTGCGGGCGAGGTATGCGGGGGCGATGGTCTCAGCCAAGGACTTGGGCGTGTATTAGGGATTGCAGAAGTCAGATTGCAGATTCAGGGCGCCTTTGGGGAGCGGAGCTTCCAGTGGAGCTGGCGGAGCATGCCGAGGCAGAGTTCGGCATCGGCGGCGGAGAGACGAAGGCGGCGGACGAGGCGGCGGATTTTTTCTTCGGTGACGGGTGAGGCTGGCTCCGGCAGGTAGCCGCTCACGCATAAGGATTCCAATAAGATTTGAGTAAGGCGGTCGATCGCGGCGGCGGGAGCTGGCTTGGCATTCTTTCCGGCTGGCTTGCCCGCCGCTTTTCTTGCGGCAAGCGCAGGCTTTGCGCCACGTGCAACTTCGTAAAGACAGACAGCCACGGCTTGGCCGAGGTTCATGGAGACGTGTTGCTCGCGTGTGGGGATATGGAGCAGCCAGTGGCAGTGGCTGAAGTCGTGGTTGGAGAGGCCGCGCTTTTCGGAGCCGAAGAGAAGCGCGATGCGGCCGCGATGGCGACGGATGAGGCCAGCAGCCTGGTCGAGGCGGTGCAGTGGCTGCTGCAGCTCGCGAGCGCGTCCAGCGGTGGTGCCGATGACCAGAGTGCAGTCCGCAATGGCTGCGGCGAGGTTGGGGAATTCCCGGGCGTTGGCGAGGAGTTCGGACGCGCCAACCGCAGAGCGGGCTTGGCGAAATGCCACGGCATACGGGTTGACGACGCGAAGATCAGAGAAGTCAAAGTTGCTCATGGCGCGGGCAACGGCGCCGATGTTGAGCGGGTTGCGCGGGGCGACGAGCACGACGGCGAGGCGGGCAGCGAGGGACAAGGGAGAATATTCTAACCGCTGCGGGTGTGGACGTAGGCCAGTTTCCATGCCACGGCTATAATGCGGGGGCTCTTGAGTTTGGAGGATGCATGATGCGAAGAACTAGCGTGGTCATGGCCATGTTGTTAGCGGCGGGGCTGGCGACGGGGCAGAGCAAGCCGGCGGAAACGATTTATCTGCGGTGCGGGACGCTGATCGACGGCAAATCGGAGCATCCGCGCAAGAACGTGACCGTCGCCATCAGCGGCGAAAAGATTGTGGAAGTTGGCGCGAAAACTGCGGGTGGGAACGTGATTGACCTTTCGGGCGAGACTTGCCTGCCCGGATTAATTGACGCGCATACGCACGTTCTGCTGCAGGGCGACATCACGGCGGAGGACTATGACGCGCAGTTGCTGAAGCAGTCACCCGAGTACCGCACGATTCTGGCCACGGTGAATGCGCGGCGCGCTCTCGAATATGGCTTCACCACCATTCGTGATGTGGAAACCGAGGGCGCCGGCTATGCCGACGTGGACGTAAAGCGGGCGATCAACGACGGCGTGATTCCCGGCCCGCGCATGCACGTGGTGACGCGGGCGCTGGATGTTACGGGAGCGTATCCGCTGCAGGGATACGCGCCTGGCGTAACGGTGCCGCACGGGGTGCAGGTGGTGGACGGGCCGGATGAGGCGCGGAAAGCTGTCCGCGAGCAGATTAGCTTTGGTGCGGATTGGATCAAGGTGTACTCGGATCGTAGTTATCGGGTGCGAGCTGATGGTGTGCTCGACGACATTCCGACGTTCACGCTCGAGGAACTACGGGCAATCGTGGATGAGGCCCATCGCGAGCGGCGGAAAGTGGCGTCGCATGCGGCGGCGCTGAACGGCGTGCACAACTCCGTGGAAGCGGGCGTGGATTCGATCGAGCACGGGCAGTACATTGCCGATGAAGATATGCAGAAGATGGTTGCGCGCGGAATCTATTACGTGCCAACCATCTACGTGGGCGAGTATGTGGCGGAAGGCCGAGCTGCGGCTGGCGCCAAAGTATGGGTAGACATGGTGAAGATCCACGGGGACACGTTCCGGCGGGCGGTGCGGGCGGGGGTGAAGATCGCGTTTGGCACGGATGCGGGCGGGTTCGACTGGAAGATTAATCCGGCAGTGGAGTTTCCGTTGATGGTGAAGTACGGCATGACGCCAATGCAGGCGATTCACTCGGCGACGGCTGGTGGCGCTGAGTTGCTCGGGATGCAAGACAAGATCGGCGCCATCGAGCCGGACAAACTGGCGGATATCGTCGCCGTGCCC
>JBGQDM010000053.1:0-21657 GCA_041495845.1 Terriglobia bacterium
AACCCTCCGCTCGACTCCATCCCCATGCGCTCGGAAACATTCAACGCATAATAATTTCCGTCCCAGGTAAAGAACCCGCGCGCATCAAGTTTCTTTGCCAGTTCCGCCGGCGGATGCCCCTCAACCCGCAGCGCGACCGTCGGACACCGCTGTTGAAAGCGTGCCGGGTCCGTGATTCCATACAGCTTGAGCCCGGGAATCGCCAGCAATCCCTCCATCAGCCGCTGCAAAAGCCCGCGCTCGTAGTTCTCAATCCCACGAAATGCCGCCAGCAGCGCCGCCCGCCGGTCTTTCGCCGTCGCCTCCACGCGCCGCCCCAGGTCGGCCAGATACTCCACACACGCTGCAATTCCGGCAATACACTCGTGGTTCAGCGTGCCCCACTCCCAGCGATACGGCACGTCATTCACCAGCGGCCGCACCTTGTAGGGTGTGAGCCGCCGCAGGTGCTCGCGCTTTCCGTACAGCACGCCCATATGCGGTCCGAAAAATTTGTAGGTCGAGCACACCAGAAAATCGCAGTCCAGCGCGCGAACGTCGATGGCCCCGTGAGGCGCGTAGTGCACCGCATCGATGTAGGCCAGCGCTCCCACCTGGTGCGCCAACCGCACGACTTCTTTCACATCGTTGATCGTGCCCACCGCATTCGAGGCATAGCCCACCGCCACCACCTTTGTCCGGCTCGTGATCTTGGACGCCAGGTCGGCCATGTCCAGCGTGCAGTCTTCCCGCCGGAATTCCGCCACCCGCACCACCACCCCGCGTTCCTCCAGCGCTTTCCATGGCGAAAAATTCGCGTCGTGATCGAGATAAGTGAGCACAACCTCATCGCCCGCCTGCAGTTCGCGCCCCAGCGAGCGGCTGATCATGAACGTCAGCGTCGTCATGTTCTGCCCAAACACGATCTCGTCCCAGTCGCAGTGCAGAAAATCCGCCATCGCCTGCCGCGCCTGCAGCAGCATCTGGTCGGTGCGCCGGCTGGTTTCATAATTGCCGCCGCTGTTGGCGTTGTCGTGCGCCAGGTAGGAACTGATGGCATCAATCACCCGCTGCGGCACCTGCGTTCCACCCGGCCCGTCGAAAAATACCGCCGGCTGTCCGTTCACCGTCTGCGCCAGGGCAGGGAACTGTGCCCGAATCCATCCCAAATCCAATTTCGTTTTGATTTCCACGTCTGTTTGCATTGACGTACTCAACATGTCTTCACCCCATCTGCCTGCTTTAATCCTTCGTGCCCTTCGTGGTTAAAGCTTTTCTCCGCGTACTCGGCGCTCTCTGCGCTTCAAGTTCCCACGGCCCGCACAAAATCCGCCAGCATCCCATACGCCGTAGTTTCCAATCCAGGATTGTTCTCCACGATCGCCAGCCCCGGAAAAATATCAGTTTCAAAACACACCACCGACGACGTCCCTTGGACCAGCGCCAACGGATCGCTCAGCTCAACCTGCTCTGGTCCCACGCTAGCGACCACGCCGGTTTCACCGCGCCGCGCCCGGCACACCAGCTTATACGGACGGCCCTGCGCCCGCGCCGCCTGCACCTGCTGCCCTGTGAGTCCACCAATTCCCGCACGCTGAATTTGTCCGAGCGCGAGTTTCTCCCCCATTAGCACGCGCACCAGCGCCGCCACCTTTACCGTTGCGTCCCAGCCATCAATGTCATCGGTCGCGTCCGTTTCCGCCACGCCGAGCGTTTGCGCCTCTTTCAGGGCATCGGCAAAACTGAGCCCCCGCTCCATTCCTGAGAGAATCACGTTGGTTGTCGAATTCAGCACGCCGCGAAATCCGCGCAGTTGCACCACCGGCAAGTTTTCCCGGAATAGGGAGAAAATCGGCGCGCCGTCCATCACTGCCGACTCAAACAAAAATCGCCGTCCTCGCGCCGCTGCCAGATCGCGCAACTCGTCATACGCGTGCACCACCGGCCCCTTGTTCGCGGTGATGGCATGCGCCCCGTGTTCGAGCGCCGCTTGCAGATGATCAATCGCCGGTTGCCCGCTTTGCGCGTTCAGCGACGTTGCTTCAAACAAAACATCCGCCTGCGTCGCAGCCAGCCAGCTCTTTACGTCGTGTGTCTGCCTTTGAGCGGGGCTTCCCTCAGCGCCCCACTGCAACACATCTTCTGCCCGCATCCCGCCCGCATTCGCCACCCATCCCAGCCGCCGCGAAGCGATCCCCGTAATCCGCCAGGCAATCCCATGCCGCTCGCGTAACTCCGCGTCCTTGGCCGCGAGCAAACGTACCAATGCCCGGTTCACGTTGCCGAAACCCAGAAAACACAACTTGTATTCGCGAATCACTCCCCCTAGGTGTCATCCTGAGCGCAGCGAAGGATCTCTGTACTTTGCCGGCGGCACATCAAATGTCTGCGCTGCGCCGGGCGCATACCAATTCCATCGACGGCAAGTCCGTTTCACCCCATCATCGTCGTGTGTTCCGGCTGCACCTTATAGAGCACGCGCACTTCGCCCGGCTGCGCATACGGGTACTTGTCCACTCCCAGATATTTCTTCGCCATCTTATGAATGTGCTCGGCCGCGCCCTTCTCTGTGATCTCGACCACCCGGCCGCGAATTTCCAGATACCGGTACGGGTTGTCCGGATCAATCACCGCCAGCGAAACTCGCGGATCGCGCCGCAGATTCTTGTCCTTCTGCCGCCCCTTGGCCGAATTGATCACCAGCAACCCATCGATCAGATCGATCCACACCGGTGTCACTTGCGGCCGCCCGTCCGGCATCACCGTCCCCAGGCTGGCAAACGCCTTCTTGTCAAACAAATCACGATATTTCTCCGGAATCACTTCTGCCATGGTTCAGTTCCTCCTGCAAACCCTGAGATTATAGCTGCCCGCCGTTGCTTGCGCGGGGACGGAAGCCTGCTCCCTGCGCGTTAGGATTTTCCTTGGCGCGACTTCGTGCCCTTCGTGGTTTACGATTTTGCCTTTCCCGCTCCACCGTCTAAAATATCAACCTTACTGAAAACCAGTAGGCTCTGAAACCATGCGCTCTCGCCTCGCCGCCGTTCTGTTGGTCATACTGGCGCTCGGCTTTTTCGCCGCCGCCCAGAAGGCTCCGCCCACCATCGTCTTCATGACCGATTTTGGCGTAGTCGACGACTCCGTCGCCATCTGCCGCGGAGTCATGTATTCCATCACTCCCGATCTCCGCCTGGTGGACCTCACGCATCAGGTCACGCCGTTTTCCATCCTCGATGGCGCCCGCTTCCTGTACGGCGCCTCGCCGTACTATCCTGCGGGCACAGTTTTTGTCACCGTGATTGATCCCGGTGTCGGCAGCGCGCGCAAGGCGATCGTCATCAGGACCAAACGCGGCCAATATTTCGTTCTTCCCGACAACGGCCTCATCACGCTGGTGGCGGATCGCGACGGCCTCGACTCCGTCCGTGAAATCACCAATCGCGACTGGATGGTCGGCGGCAAACTCTCCTCCACCTTCCACGGCCGCGACATCTTTTCTCCCGTTGGCGCTCACCTCGCTCGCGGCGATGACTGGACCCAGGTCGGCCCCGAACTCCCGCTCGCCCAGATCATCCGCCTCCAGACTTCTGCCGCTACCATCGACGACGCTGGTCTCAAGGGCGAAGTGATTGCCATTGACGGCCCCTTCGGCAACCTCAAGACCAACATCGAAGCTGAACTCTTTGCTCACCTGGGCTACAAACTCGGCGACCAGGTCCGCTTCCGCCTTGGCGATCAGGAAATCGTTGCCCCTTTCGTCAAAACTTTCAGCGACGTTCCCGTGGGCAAGCCGTTGCTCTTTATTGATTCGCGCAGCCAACTGAGTTTTTCTGTGAATCAGGGATACGCCTCCCGCATCTACAACGTTCAACCCCCGGTCGCGCTGCTCATCCCGCGCCCGGCCAAATGAAATTCCCGTGCTTCAGGAGCCTGTCATGACTCGCCGTCTCGCCACCCGCCTCGTCGTTCTGGTTGTCCTGTTTACCTCGGCTGCGCTTTGGGCGCAGAGTTTCCGCGGATCGATTCGCGGCAAGGTCACCGATCCCAGCGGCGCTGTGGTCGCCGGCGCCAAAGTTACCGCCACCAATGCCGGCACCGGTCAGGTGCGGGAGGTGACCAGCGAGTCCGATGGTGGCTACGTCGTCGCAGAAATCCCAGCGGGCGATTACGACGTAAAGATCCAGGCTCAGGGTTTCGCGGTCGCCCAAGCCAAAGTCAAGGTCAACGTCGGCGTGGATACAACCGCCGACATCCAGCTCCAGGTCGGCCAGGTGCAAGGCCAACTCATCGTCACCGCCGACCTGCCCATCGTCGAAACCACGCGCGACGTCCTCGGTCAGGTGGTGGAAGAGCGTCTGGTCACTGAACTGCCGCTCAACGGGCGCGATTTTGGCAAGCTCGTCGCGCTCACGCCGGGCGCCACCGTGGAACCTTCCGGCGTGGCTGGCACCACCAAGGGTTTCGGCCAGTTCAACATCAACGGCAATCGCGACAGCTCCAACAACTACACCCTCGACGGCACTGACAACAACGACCCGTTTCTGAACAACTCAGCGCTGAACCAGGTGGGCATCACCGGCGCGCCCGCCTCACTCCTGCCCATTGATGCCATCCAGGAATTCAACCTGCAATCGCATTTTGGCGCTGAGTACGGCCGCGACAGTGGTTCCGTCGTCAACATCCTCACCAAATCCGGCACCAACGCGCTCCACGGTTCGCTCTTTTACTTCGTGCGCAACGACCACCTCGATGCGCGCAACTTCTTCAACAGCGAGCCGCGCAAGACCACGTTCCAGAACAATCAGTTCGGCGCGTCTGTGGGCGGTCCAGTCGTCAAAGACAAAACGTTTTTTTTCGGAGCCTACGAAGGCCAGCGGGAACGCGTGGGCTCAGATTTCTTGTTGCAGGTGCCAACCGTGGCCGAGCGGGACGCTGCCCGCCAGATCGCGCTAGACTCCGATCTGCTCCCCAACGGCATCAATCCTGCTCTCGAAAAGGTTCTGGATTTCTTTCCGGTCAGCAACACGTCCCTGACTCCGGGCGTGGTGCGCGATAAGAACGACATGGATATCGCCGTTTTCCGGCTATCTGAATGCCGCCGCCTTCCAGCAACCCGCCGATGGCACGTTCGGCAATGTGGGCCGTGATTCCGTCTACGGCCCGCGTTACACCAACGTGGATTTCTCGATCAACAAAGAAACAGCAATTACTGAGCGCGTGGGTTTACAGTTTCGCGCCGAGGTGTTCAACATCTTCAATCACCCCAACTTCGCCTTACCGAGCGGGAGTGTGATTCCCGGTTTAGATCAGTTCGGGATCCCTGACCTCGACCCGGCAACCAACAAACCATTCGCGGCGGGCCTCATCACCCAGACCCCCGACGTCGCCCAGGGCAATCCCGGACTCGGCGGTGGCGGTCCGCGTGTGATTCAGCTGGGATTGAAGGTGAAGTTCTAGTCGGGCGATTGCATCGCCCCCGCTCGCCGACTGGGAAGTTCTTTGTTTGGAATATATTATCTTTAAGCTATTAGAAAAAGAGTCGGGAAGGCTGGCTCCCTTGCCTGTTGTTGCCCGGTTGCCTCATCACCCACGATGCCATTTAACGACCTTGAGAGCCTCCAGGAGCGAACGGCGGGGGAAGATCATCCGTTCCCATGGCCAGATCGTGCTCGCGGCTCCTGGGGGTCGCCGTGTGTCGTTGTCATCTCCAAGCTATAGCCGATCCAGTCATCACCTGGGCGGACTTGACGATCCAGGGGAAGAAAAATCTCAAACGCAGAGGCCGCCGAGGAATTCGCGGAGAACGCAGAGGAAGCTCACTGGGCCGAGATTTGTACAACCTGCCGCCTCTACCTCCGCTCCACCAGATAGCTTCGCGTCATGTCTCCGACCGAGCGCGTGCCCACCTGCCGCATCACCGTTTCCAGTTCGCGGCGCAGGATGGACAACACCGCTTCCACTCCCGCCTGCCCAAAGGCTGCCAGCCCCCACGCATACGGCCGGCCCACGCCAACCGCAGCCGCGCCCAGCGCGAGTGCCTTGAAAATATCTGTGCCCCGCCGCACACCGCCATCCATGAGTACGGGAATTTTTCCGCCTGCGCCTTCGATCACCTCGGGCAGCGATTCAATCGTTCCGCGCAGCGTTTCTTCCGCGCGGCCGCCGTGATTGGAAACGATGACCCCGTCGACACCGTGCTCGACTGCAAGCTGCGCGTCTTCTTTGGTCACGATGCCCTTGAGCACGAGTTTCAGCGGAGTCGCATCTTTCAGTCGCTTGACGAAGTCCCAGTTCATACCGGGAAAGTGGAACCCGGTCACTTTCGACACGTCCAGCCCATCGAACATGGGCTTGCGGCGGACGTAGCCGGCGAGCCCCGGCTGGTGACAATTCGTGCAGTCGCGGGTGTCCACCCGCCGCGAGCGGAACAACGTCTCGCGGTTGCTATCCTCATGCAAGTCCACGGTGAGCGCGACTACCGGACAGCCCGCAGCTTCGGCGCGCTTCAGAATCGCCCGCGTCACGTTCCAGTCATTGGTTGGATAGAGCTGCTGCCAGATGGCCGTACCCCGTGCCGCCGTTACTTCCTCCACCGATGCCGTCGCTACCGTCGAGAGCATTTGCAGATGTTTCTTGGCGCGCGCCGCCCGCGCCACGGCAACTTCCCCTTCCGGATGGAACGCCTTGAGCGCGCTTACCGCCTGCAACGTGATCGGTGTCTCCCAGGTGGTGCCGAACAATTTCACCGAGGTGTCCAGATGTTCCACGTCCACCAGCCGGCGCGAGCGCAGGGCGATGCGGGTAAAGCCTTCGCGGTTGGCGCGCACAGTGGCGTCGTCATCCACGCCGGTGGCGAGGTAGCCGAAGTGTGCCGGAGGCAGTTTTTTCTGCGCTAGGCCTTCAAACTCCATCACGTTAAGCACCTGCTCCGGGCTGGTGATTTCAGCGGAGGGCGCCTTGGTTTGCAGATCGGACATGGCGCGCTGCAGCGGATCGGCGAAAGCCAGCCACTCGGAGAGCGGGTTGAAAGCGAACGCAGGCGCAGCCAGCAGGGGGCTGGCCGCCAGATACCGCAGAAACCGTCGCCGCTGTTGCAGTGTGCTCATGGTGCTTCCTTTCTGGTGGAGTCGCTCACGTCGGCTGCAATGCGCGGCAGTACTGCGCGCAGCAACCCGACAAATTTCTCTTTCATACGTTCGCCGGTTTCGAGAACTTCCTGATGCGTCAGAATCTGGTCGAGGATACCCGCCGCCATGTTGGTGACGCAGGAAATGGCCAGCACCTTCATTCCCAGGTGCCGCGCGGCGATGACTTCGAGCACGGTGGACATGCCAACCAGGTCCGCGCCCATGGTCCGCAGGGCGCGAATTTCCGCCGGTGTTTCAAAACTTGGGCCCAGCATTCCTGCGTAGATACCCTGGCGCGGCGGAATGCCCAGACGCGGTGATTCCTCGAGCGCGATTTCGCGATACGGCTTCCAGTAGGCCTGCGTCATGTCGGGGAAGCGTGGCCCGAAGCGGTCGTCGTTACCGCCCACCAGCGGATTGCGTCCGGTCAGGTTGATGTGGTCGCGGATGACGACCAGCGCGCCCTGGCTATAGTCGACGTTGATGCCGCCGGCGGCGTTGGTCAGCACCACGGCCTGCACGCCGAGCCGCGACAACGCGCGAATCGGAAGCACAACTTCTTCCGGCGAATAGCCTTCGTAGAGATGCACTCGGCCCTGCATGGCGGCCACCGCGACCTTGCCGGCAGCGCCAATGACCATCTGCCCGGCGTGTCCGACGGCGGTCGAGCGCGGAAATCCGGGAATGTCTGCGAAGGGGATTCGTTTGGCGCCGGTCAGTCCGTCGGCAAATGCGCCCAGCCCAGATCCCAAAACCAGTGCTACCCGTGGCCGCAGCGTGGTCTGTGCCCTCAAGAACTGCGCGGCGGTCTCGGCGCGGGTGAATGAGTCGGGCGGGTTCATCGTCGAGTTATTGTGCACTGCTTGTCATAGGGACCGCAGAAAAAGTTCTTGCGCTAGCCGGCGATTGCATGGGTCCTTCGCTACGCTCAGGATGACAACTGAGAGCGGACAACTGAAAGCTGAAAGCCCTTCTCACACCAACATTCCCGCGATTGCTGCCGACATCAGATTGGCCATGGTGCCGGCCAGCATGGCGCGCACGCCCAGCCGGGTCAGGAGAGTGCGCTGGTTGGGTGCAAGCGAACTGATGCCGCCGATTTCAATGCCGATGTTGCCGAGATTGGCAAAACCGCAGAGCGCGTAGGTGGCGATCAGGTAAGAGCGCGGATCCAGCGTTGCCTGCATCGGCGCCAGGCGCGAGAAGGCGACAAATTCGTTCAGGATCATGCGTGTGCCCAGCAGGTTGCCAATGGCGTTGCAGTCATGCCAGGGGACGCCGATCAGCCAGGCCACCGGGGCGAAGATGACTCCGAAAATCTGTTCAAAGCTGGAAGGGAAATAGGCGAAGCCATGGTGGGCGAGCAGGTTATGCACACCCCCGAGAACGCCGTCGGCAAGCGCGATGAGGGCGAGAAACGAAATCAGCATGGCGGCGACATTCAGCGAGAGATAGAGGCCGTCGGTGGTGCCGCGAGCGACTGCGCCCAACAGGTTTTCGCTTTTCTCGCCCTGCATTTCCTCGGCGGTGAGCTCCACGCGGCCGGCGGTGACGGCGGTTTCAGTTTCCGGCACCAGCATTTTCGCGATCAGCAGCGTGCCGGGCGCGGTCATGATGACGGCAGTGAGCAAGTGCTCGGCCCTGATGCCGAGCAGGATGTACGCCGCCATGACCGCGCCGCTGATGTGGGCCATGCCACTGGTCATTACGGTCATGAGTTCGGAGCGCGTCAGCCGCGTGAGAAACGGGCGAATGGTCAGGGGCGCTTCCGTACAACCGAGAAAAACGCTGGCGGCGACGTTCATGGACTCCGCGCCGCTGGTGCCCATGAAGCGCATCATCACCCGTGCCATTTGGCGAATGAGGAATTGCATGACGCCATAGTGATAAAGAATGGCGAAGAACGCGGCGACAAAGATGATGGTGGGCAGCACCTGAAAGGCGAGATAGAAGGGCGGGCCCTTTTTCCCCAGATCACCAAAGAGAAACGACGAGCCATAGAACGAATAGCCGAGGAACTGGGTGGTGATGTTGCCGGCCCACTGAAAGAGCTGTCGCCCGAAATTCACGCGGAGCACGAAAAAAGCGAAGACGATTTGCAGCGTCAGTCCCCACAGCACCGTTTTGACGCGGATGGCGCGGCGGTCAGCGGAAAAAAGCCAGGCCAGCCCCACTACAGTGAGCAAGCCGAGAATGCCGGTGAAGCGTCCCACAGTTGGTCTCCTCTAAAACTTGCGTTCCCACACCGCGAAGGCACACTCCAATTCCCACTCGACGCGCGCCTTTTCGTTGTCGTTCACCAGCGCGGTGCACGGGGCGGAGAAGCGGCCCGTGTCCGGCCCGTCGCTGGCGCACGCGGATGCCCGGTGAAAACTTTTTCCGTCCGCCCACAAACTTTTTCCCGAAAGAAAGCTGTGTTCCACGCTGGCCCGCGCCATGCGCTTCAGGTCGGCGTAGCTGAGATCATACGTTTCCACGGCACGCTTGTACTCCTGCGTCATGTTGCCGCGCGAAACGCCTGGATCGTCGGTGGCCAGCGCCACCGGCACTCCATACTTCACATAGACGGGCAGCGGATGTTCCAGGCCGCGGACGCCGAGGATGGTGTCGTTGGACGTCAGACAGATTTCCACCATGACGTTGCGTTTGGCCATGTCTTGCAGCAGTTCCAGCGGCTCGTTTTCGTACATCACGCTGACGCCATGGCCGATGCGCTCGGCGTGCGCTTTCTCGATGGAGTCGCGAATGTGGAAGCGCAAACCCTCGGGCGGCACCAATCCAGGCGCCAACTCGCCGGCGTGGAGGCTGATGCGGACCGCGGGACTGACTTCATGAAGAAACCCCAGCATCTGCATGTGGAGGGAAAAATCGTGCATGGGTGTGTAGGCGTCTTCCGGCATGACCAGGTTGAGACCGACGAAACGCGAATCAACCTTCGCCAGCTCAAACCCCAGCACAATCTGCGCGAAGACCTGCTCTTTGGGCAGACCGCGCAAGACCTGATACAGGTAGTGCAGGGTGACGGAGCAGCCGGGATCGGCGTCCGGCGTCTTGCACTTGAGCAACTGCCGCATGGTGCCTTCGTCCTGGTCGAGCTGTTTGCGGGTGGCGGAGACGATGTCAGAGAGGCCGGCGGCCATCAGTTTGTCGCGCAGCTTGCCGAGATTGTTGTCCCACCCCACCTTGGCGCCGAGCTGGGCGGCCTGCATGTCGTCAGCGGTGTGCATGAGTTCGACATATTGCAGGTGGTCGGCGGCGGCGTGCGCGACGACTTCGGCCAGGGCGTCGCCGATGTGCTGATCGAACGCCGGGAAAAATTTATCGAAGGTACCGAAGAAGTGATCGTGGCCGGATTCCTCGGCGGCGTGCCAGTTGCGCATGGACCACGCGTCCACCATGGTGTTGTAGAGAAGCTGGTCCTGAAAGGCACACTTCACGGCTGGTTTGTTGGTGTACTTTTCGCAGGAGTCGCACGTGGTGCGCAGCAGCCGGGCGGTAACGCGGTCGACGCACTGGCCGTTCTGGGCGGCGAAGTTGATCAGGCTTTCCGCATAGATGGCTCCGCCAAGATGGTTGTGCAAGTCAGCCCCCTTGGGCAGGTCGCGCAGAAATGCGAGCAACAGGGAAGGCTGGTGGCGGACCGAGTCGAGATAGCGCGACGTTTTTTGCTCTGGCGTCAGCGTTGTATCGGGTGCGGTCTGGGCGGTTGCCGCGCATGCCGCCAGCAACAGGCCGAAGGCAAACCAGCGAATGCTTTGGGACACGCAACCCTCCTGATCTCCGGAACGGGGCATTGTACCTTTTCAAATTGTCGAATTGTCGAATTTACGGATTGTCGAATTGAACGGCCAACGATGGCAGAAGTCAGATTGCAGATTGCAGAAGTGAAGGCAAGTCTTGAAACGCAGAGGACGCAGAGAAAGGCCGCAGAGAGCGCAGAGAAAAGGGGGACGCGAAGGAGCACAAAGCTAGAAGCCAGAAGCTAGCGGCTACGAGCAAAAAATTAAGGGTCCCGAGGTTGGTTCTGGGTTGTTCATCTCAGCCAGTAGCTCGCGTTAGACCCTTGCCGACCTGCATTTCATCGCTTCCCTCGCGGGTTGCAATGCGCGATCTAAGCTCGGGCTCCGGGCTCACCGCCAACCGGACAAACCACCCCGACTCCGTCGGGACCCTATGTGGCCTCAGACTTTGCTCCCTGTTCTCCTCGACCAGCACCTTGCGATCGACCCTTGCCTGCCTTCCGAACTGTTCACCTTGCGGTGTGTTCGGTGACTGAGCTTGAGCCCCGGACGCTGTACCAATCGGCAAAACTCAGTAGCTGTCCAAGAACGAGTGTGACTCTAACGCATTGCCAAAAAACGTCAAGAGGCAAGTGTGCAGTTTTATCTGGCGTATTTTCAATCGAGTGCAGCTGGTTCACAAGGGCATGACGAAAAACGGTGCAGTCGGGCCCGCGTTTCCACAGCAGGGGCAAGAGCGGGCGCAATTTTCGCGCGGGAGTGCGCGGGCTCCGGAGCGGGTAGGAGGCGCGGGATTTGTGCAAAACCGGCAAAGGGCTTATCCGGTACCGCTTTCTGCGGTTGCGGAAAGGGCCGGAGTCCAGGTTGCGTGGCGACGGCCTCTCCCGGGGTTTTTCCGCGGGCATTATCAATTGACACGCTGTTTACCGGCAGGATACCCGCGGCGAGGGCGCCGTCCTCAGGCAGCTACTGCGGGGTTGGGCATAAGTCTCGTCAGATCAACAGGGTGCAGGCGGGTGGAGAATGCTGTTTCTCGGGTGCGCCCCAATCGTACATGCACCGCCGTCACACACGGTAACTCCCGCAGCGACACTAGAATACGGACAGTTGCGAGACAGCGGGGGTGGTCCATGGAAACTCGGCCGAGAAGTGCGGGCGAAACAGCAACGCCGGCGCCGGTACTGCGGGCGCGGCGCGAGCCAGCCTCGTTAACGCAGGCGACGGAAGCAATATTGACAACGGGTGCACCCGCGAAGCGTGTCGGCTACGGGCTACCGTGCGCGAAGTGCGGCATGTACTACACCGCGGACCAGAGTTCGTGCCCGCATTGCCGAACCACCGAACGCGTCACCGCCCGTGCCGCGAGCCTGCCTTCCGTTCCATCCGCAGCGGCCTCATCGGCGGCCGGCACGACTGGGGCAATCAGTACGGAAGCAATTGAGTTGGAGCGCGAGAAATTCTTGCGCGAGCTCAAGGCACAGGTTTTTCAGGCGCACGTGCAAATCAACCCAGGAAACAGTGTGCGTTGCGGGCTGGACGCCAACCATCTGGAGGGGGTGCCGGCGACGGCAGCGATTTGCCAGAGCTGCTACGACGGAGCCCAGGAACGTTCTGACCGGCTGGAAGCGGCACTGCACATGGATGTTCAGGACGCGACCAAGGTGATCTACGAAGCGGTGTGGGCAGACCCGTCCGATCCCAATAAGACCTACCAGAACGCGGCGCTGGCACTGCTGACCGACTTGCGCCGGCGGGCCGGATTGCCGGCGGTGCTGAACGCGAAGCAGGCGTACGCGCACTAGCGGGGTAGCTGCTAGCTCTCAGCTTTCAGCTCTCAGTTAAGCGCCTTTTCTGAGTCTGCGAAGAATCCCTCAGGGGCTAAAGTGTGTGCGTGAGAACTTCAGTCGTCCCTCCGGGACTTGCTCGGTGTTTCCACTTTTCCCCGGCGCTGAAGCGCCGGGCTATTGTCAGACGCCCCTCCGGGGCTGATTTCCGAAGTTCTCTTTCCACCACATCCAATGAGAGAGTAGTTCTCACGCACACAAGAAAGCCCGTGTCGTGAAGGACGTTGTGCAGCGCGGCTAAAGCCGCGCCCTTTCAAAACCGCTCAACTTCCCGCGGCGAAGCGCAATTTGCCGAAGGCGGCGGGCACGTGGAAATTCGGTTCGGGCGTATGGGTGGCGCGCCATGCGGAGTAGAAGCGGCGCGGTTCCGGACCTTCCACGCGAAAGAAATTAACCCGCCACACGGCGTTGGGATCAAAATTTCCGGCTAACGCTTTGAGTGGAATCGCGAGTTCGGCTACCCACACGCGGTTCGCTTTATCGAGCCAGACGGAGCGCTGCAGGCCGCTTTTCAGGTTGACCCCTCCCGCCGGAGAAATATCCAGGCCAATCCAGAAGCCGTTGGGGCTGACCTCGAATTCTTTGTAGTGGCGCGGCTGGGAAGGGTCGGGCTGGAGGAAGGCTTCGGCTACGTCGCGGTCCCAAAGCTGATCGCGGCGGCCGTTGGGGCCGGCGTCGTCGAATACGTAAATCTCGCGATAGCGACACTCGAATCGGAGATAGAGATGTTCGCGCGACCAGAGCGCGCGCACGGAGGTCTGGCGGCCGGGGTCGGCGCTCTTGCCTTGCCAGTCGGCGCAGAACGTGGCAGCCTGGGCGCGGGTCCAGGCAGCATCGGGATGGGCGGCATTGAGCGCGATGGCGCGAGCAACGTGGGCGGCGACGATTTCATCGGTTTCCTTCGTCGCGGAGGAACAGCCGGAACCAGAGGATTGAGCCATCAGGATAGGCGAAGCCAACAACAGAAGTGACAAAATGAGTAGCACGGCATCCATAATAGTGCAGGCGGAAAGTGCAGGCGCGGGCACCTGGAAAATTTGACCGCAAGGTCCGGATAGCGGGGGGGTGGAGCATCCACTAGTTTGGTGAGCATGGCCACCAATGCGATACTCAGCGAGCAGACAATGCCTTTGACGAACCAGGACGAACGCTGGCAAGCAGTTCTCGATCGTGATGCGAGCGAGGACGGGAAATTTGTGTATGCGGTGCGGACGACGGGAGTGTTTTGCCGGCCGTCTTGTCCCTCGCGGCGGGCGCGACGGGAGAACGTTGCGTTCTACGAGCGGCCGGAGCAGGCGGAGCAGGCTGGGTTTCGCGCCTGCCTGCGTTGCCGCCCCAAGGCCACGGCGGGGAATCCGCAGGGCCGCATGGTGCGCGCCGTTTGCCGCTTTATTGAGGAACATCTGGACGAGCCGGTGACGCTGGCGCGACTGGGGCAGGAATTCGAGCAGAGCCCGTTCCACTTGCAGCGGACCTTCAAGGCGGCGCTGGGAATCACTCCGCGTGAATATGCCGATGCGCGGCGCATGGACCGGCTCAAACAGAATCTGAAGTCCGGGCAGAATGTAACCACGGCGCTGTATGAGGCGGGGTACGGCTCGAGCAGCCGTCTTTATGAGCGCGCGGCGTCACATCTGGGCATGACGCCGGACAAGTACCGGCGCGGGGCGATTGCAATGCCGATTCGTTTTACTACGGTGGCGTCACCGCTGGGACGCATGCTGGTAGCGGCGACGGAGCGCGGCATCTGCGCGATTCGTTTTGCCGGTTCGGATGGCGAACTGGAACAGGGGTTGCGGCTGGAGTACCCGTTTGCCAATCGCCGCCGGGAAGATGACACGCTGCGGAACTACACCGAGCAACTGATTGGGCAAATGGACGGCGAACGCGCGGCCTCGTTGCCGCTCGACATTCGCGCAACCGCATTTCAGCGGCGGGTGTGGACGTTTCTGCAGAAGATTCCACGCGGCGCGACGCGGTCGTATCAGCAGGTGGCGCGTGCGATCGGACGGCCGAGCGCGGTGCGCGCAGTGGCGCGGGCGTGCGCGACGAATCCGGTGGCGGTGGCCGTGCCGTGCCATCGCGTGGTTCGCAGTGATGGCGGGCTGGGCGGGTATCGCTGGGGCATTGAGCGCAAGCGGAAATTGCTGGCGCTGGAACAGGCGGCGACGTAGAGCGGGTGTTTTCTGCATCCCATTGTCAGGCGGAGCGAAGCACCTATGCAACCTGCCAAGAAGTGCAGAGATCCTTCGCTGCGCTCAGGATGACAATTCTGGAATGGTAACGACATTCCAAAGGTTCGAGGCCCGAGCTAACGCGTCTGCGCTTCGTACACCTTGCGGGCGCGAGCCAACATTTCCAGAACCGCCGTTTTCTCCGCTCCGGCGTTCCAGTTTTCGTTTTCGCTGGCGGCTTTGACCAGGCGATCAATCCAGGCGATGAAATACGCGGCGTCTTCGGGCGAGCGCACGGCCTGGTTGCCCACGCGCACATATACCGGGCTGGTGGTGGCGTAGGGATACATGTCCATGATCGGGTGCTCGGGCTTGTCGGCGAAGGCGCGCAGCACGCACCAGCCGCTGGAAGAAATGGGCAGCGTGCCTTCCACATCGGCGCGGGTGCGATCGCCGGAGAGTGCAAGATCGCGCACCACTTTTCCCTGACAAACAATCTGCAGGTGGTCGAGCGGCACGATGGAACGCAGCCAGGCGTGGAATGAGACTTCCTTTTTCGCCGCTAACTGCAGTTCGTCGCCGGGAGATTTTTTTCCCAGGGTGAAGCCGAGCAGCGGGCCATTGGTGGCGAAGGTGTGACCCTGGCGCAAGGAATCGAGCCATGCGGTGTTGTCGAGTTTGCCGCCGGGAACGCGCGCGTAGACGCGATTCAATCCCACCGGGCCTCGCAGCGACGCGTAATTCGCCATGGCGTCGGTCCCCGCACCGGTCGGCAAGCGGAATCCGCAATTGAGCAGGCGATACCAGACGGCGGCAGTGGCTTTGTGATCAGCGAAGCCCACGACCTCGATGTAGTCGGCCTTGCCGAGGGCGATATCCGCGGGCAGTTCGTGGGTGAGCTTGGCATCGTGCGCAGGATCGGGGATTTCTTCGAACGGATGCACGTAGCCGACGAGGCCATGCTGCGCATGCGTCATGTCGGCGATGTCGGCGTTGGTGGGCACCAGGCTGGCGGCGGCCGTGTCGTCGTAGCCGACGTAGCCGGGCAGCAGATAATGGTCGGTCAGATGGAGCAGCCCGAGATGGCCCCAGTAGCTGGTGTGGAATTCCTGGCCGTGAAGAATCAGCGCGTGCGCAGTGGAAGCGGGATCCGGCTGCGTGCTGAAGTAGCTCATGTCCAGAATGCGCTGCTCTTTGTTGACGATGAGATTCTGCACGATGCCCAGGTCTTCCGCTTCGGCTTGCAGGGCGAGATGCGCCGGCGTATTGCGATACGTGCCCGCGTAATTCATGTGCACGTGGAGATCGCTGCTCACCCAATTTTCCGCTTCGGCGGGCAGATCGAGCGTTTGCAGGCGGAAGGCGGCTTCGGCGCGGCCGTTGGCGCTGACCGCAACCGTGCGGCGTTCGGGCTTGTGCGCGAACCCTTTCATGACTTCGACTTCGACCTTGCCGGCGGGCACGGTGAGCGTGGCGGAACCGTTGAGGTGAAAATAATGTGCTTCGCCGGTCGCTTGCCCGCGGATAAATTGATCGTCGGCGTGCATCCAGAGATCGTCTGGGGCGTAGGCGCGTCCGTCAGCGGCGGTAACGGAAACCCGCGCCGGAGTGGGCTGGCCTTGCGGATCGAGCACCTGCACCGTGAGCATGCCCATGGGCTGCATGTACTGGCGATCGCGCGCAATGACTTCCTGCTGCTTGCCGCCGGGAATGCTGACCACCCACAGCGACGTGTTGCCGCTGCGATTGGAAATGAACGCAATGTGGCTGGCATCGGGCGACCAGCGCGGATTGGTGTTGTCATAATCGCCGTAGGTGAGCGGGACGGGCGCACCGCCCGCTGCGGCCAGCAGCCATAGCTGGTGCCAGACGCGGCCATTATAGGAAGCCCAGACCACGCGCTTGCCGTCGGATGACCAGTCCGGACGCGCCTTCCACGTCGTCTCTTCGTCATAGATATGGTGGGCCTCAGCGCCGGGCGCAGCTTTCATGCGCCACAACCCGCCGGTGCCGTAGAGGCGGTCGCGATTCGAAACAAAGATCAATTCCGTCCCGTCCGGCGACCAGGTGGGGCTGATTTCGTGATCGTAGACGCTGTAGTAGTAGCGCGGCAGGGAGCTGCGATTTTCGCCGGTGAGGCGTTGCACGTTGGTGAGCTGGCCGTCGTGGAAATCCCCCGCAAAAATGTGGAAGCGCTTGTTGTAGGAAGTGGAGACGAAGGCGATGCGCTTGCCGTCAGGCGAGAAGTGCGGCTCCACGTTTACCGCGCCGTTCTGCGTCAGCGCTTGCGCGTGCTTGGTTTGCAGATCGAGCGACCAGAGTTCAATCGCATCGTGATGGTATTTCTGGTAGACAATCCAGCGGCCAGCGGTGCAATCGGGTTGATAGTCGTAGCCGGGGCCGGCGGTGAGTTGCTCCGTCGCGGGCGAATCGAGCGCTTGCTTCCACAGTGAGCCACCCATGGAGTAGATCAGCGTCTTCGCGTCAAGCCAGCCGGCGGTATTGGGCCCGGTGGTCAGTTGCGGCAAATACATCTCGCGGTTGTAGTAGGGATGCGGCACGTCAATCTGTTTGAGCACGTATTCGCGCTGGGCGAAGGCGGCGGGGACGAGCAGCAATATCAGCAGCAGACGGCGGGGTGAAAACACGGGTGGCCTCCGGGACGGTCTGGGCGGGAATTATAGCGGGCTGGCATCGGGCACGCTGTCATGCTGAGTGGAACGAAGCATCGATGCAATCGCCGAGAAGTGCAGAGGTCCTTCGCTGCGCTCAGGATGACAACCTGCTACCGGGCCGCGCTGTCTGCTTCTTTTCCGGCGACCACAGGTAACACGATGCGCGAGGCGTGATCGCGGTCGTGATAGATGCGGATGGTTGCCTTCCGGGTAGGTGCAGAGATGATTTCGTTTTCTCCTGTTTGCAGGTTGCGCGAGAAGTTGGGGAAAAACGACCCTGAGATCTGCAGGCGGATGCGGTGTCCCTCCTTGAACTGATTGCTGGTGATCAGGTTTGGAAGCCGGACTCGATAAATCTTCCCTGGCTGCAAGAGTTGTCGGCCTTTCTTGATTTCGCGATAACTGACGCGCTGCACGTCGGTGCCGGGGCTCATCAGGTTGAAGGCGGCGCCATCGGGCGCGACATCGTAGACGCGAGCCCAAAGATCAAGATCACGGCAATCGCAGCTCAAGAAAATGTCAGCTTCGAGGTTGCCGGTGATTTCCAGGTCGTGGGAGAGCGGGGCTGTGTCGAACGTGAGCACATCCGCGCGTTCGGCAAGCGCGCGGTAATCGTGCGCGCCGGAGCTGTCGTAGGGATTTTTGACCGGGTGAGCGGGATCGGAAACGAAAGCGCTGAAAGCACGGGCGGGTTTCCGCGTGGGTGTGAGTGCACCAGCCTTTTTTCCGGCGGTTGCGGGCCCGAGGTAGTAGGTGGTGCTCTGTGCCTGTGGCGGCCACGCTGCGGCTTCATGCCACTTCTCGTCGCCCATCACGTAGTAGCGCACCGGCGCTTGCTTCTCCACGCCGTTCGCGACGCCGCGAAGATAATGGTCCATCCACCGCAAAATGGTTTCGTCATAGTTGATGGCGGCATTGGGGGCAAAGCTGCGCTCGCCTGCTTTGGCGATTCCCGTTTCTTCCACGCCATGGACCCAGGGGCCGATGAGCAGCGCCGTGCGGTCGGGTTGGCCGCCGCGAGCTGCTACCAGGCCGCGAAAATTCGTGGTCGCACCTTCGGGGCCGTAATTGTCGTCGTACCAGCCGGAGAGGTTGAGCACGGCGGCCTGCGTGCGACCATACTTGTCGCGCAGTTCGCACCAGTCCCACCAGGGATCGTCCACCGGATGCTTCATCCAGTCGTAGTAATAAGGAGCGCTGGCGCGGAACGCATCCATGGCGCTGAGCGGAAGCTTGGCGTGCATTTCGGGGCCGGCGGTTTTCCATGCCGCCGCCACTTCCTTTCCCGTGCGGGGTCCGGGAAGATTTTTTTTCTGGCGGATATCGGGCGCGATATTAAACCAGAGCCAGTCAATCCACGACATGTCGAAGGTGCCGCCGGCATAGAAAAAATTCTGGTAGGTGGAGAACGTCATCGCCGGGACCATGGCTTTGAGGTGCGGCGGGTTCTCCATGGCAGCGAGCCACTGCACTGCGCCGGGATACGAAAGCCCAAACGTGCCGACCGCGCCATTCGACCACGGCTGCCGCGCGGCCCACTCGATGGTGTCGTAGCCGTCGCGACCTTCGTTCTCGTAGGGGCGAAACTCGCCGTCGGATGCGTAACGCCCGCGCACATCCTGCACCACCACGGCGTAACCGCGTTCCAACGCGTGGCGAAACGTGGCGTGGTTCTTGAGAGCCTCCTCCTTGTTATAGGGGGTGCGGTAGACGAGCACGGGGAACGGGCCGGCGCCCTGCGGACGCATTACGTTGGCGCGCAGGGTGACGCCGTCGCGCATGGGGATAGGGACATCCTTGGCCAGGACGAGTCCATCGGTTTGAGCGCGAAGCGGGAGGACGGCGACGAACAGGGTGGCAATCCGGAAGATGGTTTTCATGGGCAAGGTAGGCTAGCATCCCGCGGCGGTCGGGCTCAATGACGGGTCGTCATTATTGTTGCGGTGCTACTCCGCCGGCCGCGCGCGGCCGCGCACCAGCAGCCAGTTCACGAACGCGAACGCGGTGGTAATGGCGAGGGCAATGAGTTCCCCGCGTCCCATGCGGCTGGCAATCACTACGGCGAAGGCGATGCCGAGCCAGGCCAGGAGTGGGCCGGCGGGTAGGCGGAAGGTGCCGGTGTTGGGAAGTTTTCTGCGCAACACGGGCAGGGCGGCGCACACCACTCCATACGTGAAGAGACGTGAGACGGCGGAGAGAGTGGCGTTCCAGCGAAAGTTGCCGAAGATGGACAGCAGCCAGAGCAACACGGCAAATACGAGGATGGAGGTGTGTGGGGTGCGGTAACGGTGATGGACGCGACCGAACCAGCGGGGGAAATCGCCGTGCTCGGCGAGAGCGTAGGTGACGCGCGGGCCGACGATCAAGCCTGCCGCGAGGTATCCGAAGACGGAAATCACGGCGCCGAGAGAAATGGCGGTAGCGGCGATGGGGCCGCCAAAGATGCGCGCGGCGGTGGCGAGAGGGCGGTCTACGGGCACGCCAGCGGGCACGGTGTAGACAAACACCACCTGGATGAGCGTGAACAAGACCGCGGCGGCGCCGATGGAGCAGAGGAGAGCGATGGGTACATCCTTGCCGGGGTCGCGCACCTCACCGGCGGGGATGAGCGCAGCTTCAAATCCGACATAAGCAAAAACCACCAGCAGCAAGGCCTCGAGCCAGGCTTCAGCCGGCGCTGGATGGGCCAGCGCGGGTGCCGGGGGATGGTGCGACAGGAAAATCAATCCGCCGGCCACAAAAGCGGTCAGTGCTGCCACCTTGGCCAGGGTGAAGCCGTTGCTTACGACCGTGCCGAACTTGACGCCGCACAGGTTGATCCAGGCCAGGCCACCAATCATCAGTGTCAGCACCATCGCTCGGGGCCAGGGAGCGGTTACTTCCGGCCAGAATTCTCCCAGGTACGTGACTAGTAGGTTGGCATTGGCGGCGGAAGCGGTCAGCCGCGTGAGCCAGGTAAACCAGCCGGTCTGCAGGCCGAAGAAGCGGCCAAAGGCGGTGTTGGCGTAGAGATAGGGTCCACCCGCCTCACGAAAGCGGGAAGCGACTTCGGCAAAACAGCCGCCAAAAACGGCAAATGCGACCGCCGCAATGAGAAAAAGCAAGGGGCTGGAGCGGCCGACAGCGGTCGCCAGGTTAGCGGGCACACCAAAAATCCCGCTGCCGATGATGATGTTCAGCATCAGCGCGGCCAGGCTCCAGCGGCCGATGGCGCGAACCAGCTTTTCCCGGCTTTCCGGCATCGCAGGTTTGTATCACAGTCGCGACGGCATCCGCACCAGAGTAATGAGGAATTACGAAAGCGCATGCACAGCGGACATCTGGGCGCGCGGCCCAGCAGGTGAGATGTTGGGTGCATTGCAGCATCCGCCATGGGCGAAAACGACACCATCGACGACATCAATTTGCGCATTCTGCGCGTAGCGGACGATCTGCGCGTCATCCAGCGCGAACTCAACACCGCAGCCATTCAGGCCCCGGGGCGTCCGGAATTACTGCAGGCGCTGCACGCCGTGACCGAGACGGAAGCGCTGGACATGCTGAAATCAGTGCTCGATCAGATGCGTCATTTCCTGTGGTTCTATTCGCAGGTGATGACGGACGAGTCGGACCTGGGCGACCAGATGCGGCAGACGCTGCGGCAAAGCGCATCGCGTGGCACCAGCGATCAGCGCGCCAATCCGGAAGCGCTCAAATGGCCTTCCGATGCGGCGCTCATCCGCCTGCTGGCGGATGGCCGCGACCGCAAACCCAACTGAAAATTATTCCGTGGTAACCGACTTCACCAGATTGCGTGGCCGGTCTACGTCCAGCCCACGCCCCACCGCCATGTAATAAGCAAACAGCTGCAGCGGGATGATCTCCAGAATCGGAGTGAGCAATTCCGGTGCGGTGGGCAGAAAGATTGTGTCCTCAGCCAGGGTCGGGATCACGGTGTCACCCACGGACGCCAGCGCGATCACGCGTGCGCGCTGCTTCTGGATGTCGCGCAGGTAGGACACCGTTTTCTCATAACGCAGCGCGGATCCCGGATCGCGGCGGTCGCACGTAACCAGCATGACCACCGGCAGGTGCTCATCAATGAGCGCATTGGGTCCGTGCTTGGTCTCGCCCGTGGG
>JBGQDM010000054.1:0-21018 GCA_041495845.1 Terriglobia bacterium
CAAAAGAACGGACGGTAAGAGGCACGCAGAGATTGTAGAAGCGCGCCGGATCGAGTGCCAGAAAAACCGCAGGACAGGGCCCCGGGTTGTCTCCGCGTTCTCTGCGGAATTTCTCAGCGCTCTCTGCGTTTTAAGATTTAGCAGTTATCCCCGGCGGCGGTGTAACACGGAAAACTCAAAGCCGGGATTGGGTGGAAACATTTCTGCGACCTTGCGCAGGCGCTCCGCGAGCGCATTCGGGGCGAGTAGGGGATAATCGCGCTCGCGCAATTCGTGGTAGTCCACATCCAGTAACAACGTCAGCAGATAGATGGAAATCGCGTCCGAGAACGTGGCGGAAAGATATTCGTTCTTGAATTTTTCCGTCTCCGGCCCGTGGCCGGTGGCCAGCTTGCGCGATTCCCACGCATCCAGCGAAGTTTCGCCGCGGACGTTCGCTTCTACCTGCTTCCACGCCAGTTCGGAAAACTCCTGCGGCACGCCGGCGCGTTCCACCAGCGCGTGGCCCACATTGATGTAAAACTCGAAAGCGACGGAGAATTTGTCATCCATCAGCCGGGTGGAGATGAAGACACATTGCGAATCGCCCAGGCTGAGATTGCGATGGCAGACGGCGTGATCGCTGAGGGCAACGTCGTAGCGGTCGGCAATCAGAGTCTCGTCGCCCTGACTTACGGTCAACGGTACAAAATAATAGGCTTTGCGTTCGAGCGCCGCGGCCACGGCGCGAGGCACGGCTGCAATCATGCGTTCCAGGTCCGGCCCGGGCAAGGTGATCTCGCCCGCCGAGGCATAGCAGATCCCGTTGGCGGATTGCGAGACGGGATTGGCACGCACCACTTCAGACGGGGTGCGGGTCAGGACAGAAACCTGCGACATAGCTTGATTGTACCCCACGTGGGCGCTGACCTCAGGACGGCCGCTGGTGTAGGGTAGAAGCATGGTCAGAGGCGGAACTCGCGGGACGCGGCCGCGGGTGCTCGGCATCGTGCCGCGGGTGTTGATTACGACGTTCTTGCTGACGCTGCTGTCGTTTGCGCTCAGCCTGCTGCTGGGAATTCTGGGCGTGTCGCTGGCGGGCTGGCTGCATGGACATCATCCCGACTTGCGCCTGGCCTACCGGTATGTCGCCCTGCCGGTGGCCGCGACGGTGGGCTGCGTCACTCTGGTGGTTTCTTCTGTAGTCGAGGTTCGGCACTACCGGCAGGCGGCGGCCCTGGCACGGCTGGAGCAGGTGAGCTGATGGACACTCCAAAGACGGCATCCCCGCCGCGAATTGCGATTCCGCTGCCGAAATCGGGCGATGACGAATACGTTGCGCGTTCCCTGACGCAATATGAAACAGCTGTGCGTGCCGCCGGAGGCGCGCCGGTACGAATTCCACTGGATCGCACCCCGGCCGAGGCCATGCAGGTGATTGAGCGCTGCGACGCCGTGTTGCTGCCCGGCAGCGGCGCCGACGTGGACCCGGCAAAATATGAGGCGCAACGCGGACCACATACGGCCAATCCCGATCCGCGTCGCGACACCATCGACGAACTCTTGCTGCAGGACGCCTACAACATGCACAAACCGGTGCTGGCCATCTGCTACGGCTTGCAGAGCTTGAATGTCTATCGCAGCGGGACCCTGGTGCAGCACGTTCCCGACTGGTTGCCGCCAGAAAAGCGCACGCTGGTGAATCACGAAGCGGGAAGAAACGTTGCGGTCGCACACTCCGTGGAAATTGAGAGCGATTCGACGCTGGCAAAGGTTGTCGCTTCCGGTGCGTCGCCAACACCACGCGTGATTGCTGTGAATTCCAGTCATCATCAAGCGGCGGAGGTAGTGGGCGACGGACTGCGCGTGGTGGCGCGCTGTGCGGAAGACGGCGTCATCGAAGCGCTGGAAGGCACTGCTCCCGACCATTTTGTGCTGGCGGTGCAGTGGCATCCGGAGCGTGGCGCGGAAACCGACCCGCCATCGCAAGCCATCTTCCGGCGCTTTGTGGAAGCAGCCCGGGCCAGGCACGGGCAGCTCCAGGGAGAGTTTGAAGCGGTGTGAGGACGGACCCGCATATAATCGCCGCATTGCCTGCATGAACTCCAACCGCACTCTCACCCGCCCTACCTGGGCAGAAATTTCGCTCCGCCGTCTGGGCTGCAACTATCGCTGGTTGCGGGAACGCGCCGCTCCGGCCGCAATTTGCGCCGTCGTCAAGGCGGACGCCTACGGCCACGGCTGCGTGCCGTGTGCCCGCGCGCTGGCAGCGGAGGGCGCGCAGTGGTTCGGTGCTACCGCTACAGACGACGGGGTGCAGTTACGTGAAGCGGGAATCACTGGGCGCATCCTCCTACTCTCCGGTTTCTGGCGCGGCGAAGAAGAAGACGTGGTGCGCCACCAGCTCACGCCGGTCGTCTGGGAGGCGTGGCATATCGAACGTTTGGACGCTGCCGCCGCCAAGCTGAAAAACAAGGTGCATTTGCACCTGAGCGTCGATACCGGCATGGGCCGCGAAGGTGCGGCGCCAGCGGAACTGCCAAAGATATTGGGCACGCTGCGTGCCGCTCAACATGTGGTGCTCGATGGTCTGTGCTCGCATTTGGCCGCGTCGCAAGTGGTGGACTCGCCACAGGCAGCAGCGCAGGTAAAACGCTTCCGCAGCGCTGAAGCAGAACTACGGGCAGCCGGCTTTCAGCCCGGGGTGCGGCATCTGGCTAATAGCAGTGCGGTCGTCACGCCGCCGCCGGGGTTGGCCGGGGCAGAACCGCTGGAGCTGGTGCGGAGCGGTTTCGCACTCTATGGCTACCTGCTGCCGCTGGTGCGCGGCGGACGCGAGGAAAAGGCCGCTACGCCGCTCGAACCCGTGCTGGCGTGGAAGACGCGCATCATCTCGCTGAGAAACATCGATGCGAACCAGCCGTTAGGCTATGACGGCATTTTCGTTACCCGCGCACCTTCCCGCATTGCGGTGCTACCCGTGGGTTACGCCGACGGGTTCAACCGGAAACTCTCGAACGGTGGTCGCGTGATTGTGCGCGGCGTTTATGCTCCGATCGTCGGACGCATCTCCATGGACCTGACGCTGGTGGATGTAACCCACGTGCCCGGCGCAGAGGCTGGAGACGAAGTCATTCTGCTGGGCGAAAACGGTGACTGCCGCATCGATGCCTGGGAACATGCGCGGCTAGCGGAAACTACCGCTTACGAAATCTTGTGCGCGATTAGCGATCGCGTGCCGCGGCGTTACCGCCCGGAATAACCTCTTTTGAAACGCGGAGGGCGCGGAGAACCCCTTCGTGGAGAACGCTGAGAAAATTCCAGAACGCTTGCTAGTGGGCCCAATCGTTTCTGATCACGCTGCCGCCTTTCATCACAAAGCCGACGTGCTCGAGGGTGGTGACATCGGCCAGCGGATCGCCTAGCACGGCTACGAGATCCGCCCACTTGCCGGGCTCGATGGCGCCGACTTTGTCACCCCAGCCCAGCAGGTCAGCCGCATTCAGCGTGGCCGTGCGAATCGCATCGAGCGGTGACATACCGAGGCGGACGTAGACTGCGAACTCGTGGGCGTTGAGGCCGTGCGGGTAGACGGCGGCATCAGTGCCGAAGGCGACTTTCACTCCGGCAGCGAAAGCTTTCTTGAGATTGTCCGCGCCCACCGCGCTGACCCGCTGCATTTTCTTGATCATGTAGTCGGGCATGTGGCGGCCGGCCATGTTGTCCCGGTTCCAGTCCATCAGGTAGAGCGTAGGGACGATATAGGTACCGTTCTTCTTGAGGGTGGCAATGGCGGCGTCATCCATGAGGTGCCCGTGCTCGATCGAGTCGACGCCGGCCTCCGACGCCCAGCGGACACCTTCGGCGCCGTGGGCATGCGCGGCAACTTTGCGCCCGAGACGATGGGCCTCGGCCACGATGGTCTTCATTTCCTCCATGGTGAACTGCGATGCGTTGGGGTCGTCGCCCTTGGAGAGAACGCCACCGGTGGCGCAGACCTTGATGACATCGGCGCCGTACTTGATGGTCTCGCGCACACGATGCTGGACGGCTTCGACGCCGTCCGCCACACCCTCGGACTGGCGGTGGTAGTCGAAGGGCAGCAGGTTGTTGTCGCAGTGTCCGCCGGTGATGCTGAGCGACGGCCCGCTGACGAGCATGCGCGGGCCGGGGATATCGCCGGCGTTGATGGCATCGCGCAGAGCAACGTCGCTGTAACCGCTGGCGCCAACGTTCCGCACCGTGGTGAAACCAGCATCGAGAGTGATGCGGGCGTTCTTGGCGCCGGTGAGCGCTTCACGGGGGATGGAGATTCCCAGACCTTCGTAGCCAAACTGGCCGGGGTCGAAGGTCAAATGGGTGTGGGCGTCGATCAGGCCGGGCAGCACGGTGGCTTTCGACAGGTCTACGACAGTGGCGCCGCCGGTTTTGGCATCAGCCATGGGGCCGACGCTGACGATCTTGTCGTCTTCAATCACGATGGCCTGGTCGGTGAGAAGGCGGCCCGCTTTGACGTCCAACAACCTGCCAGCGTGGACCAGGACGCGGCGGGGGGCAGGGGTGGGAGCAGGAGACTGGGCGGCAGACCAGGTGCTTGTTGCCAGGCAGAGGGTTACAACCCCAAGCCATCGTTGCATCTTCATTCGTCCTCCGAAAATTGAGCAGGCATCATAACCCATTCCGGCGGGAGGCAGTAAAAAGGCGGAGGAGCGTGCTAAACTTTCAGTGTCGCCCTTCATGCGTTCTGACCTGGAAAACCTACTAGCTTTGCAGGATGTCGACCGCGAAATCGCGCGGTTGAGCGAGGAAGTCGCCGCTTTGCCGCTCCGAGTGGCGGCGATTGAGGCCCAACTGGCCGCGACCCAGGTACGGTTGGAGCAGGCGCGCCTGGCGGTGAAAGCCGATGACGCCGCGCGCAAGAAGCATGATGCCGCCATCATCGACCTGCAACAGAGAATCTCCAAGTATCGCGACCAGTCCCTCGACGTCAAGACCAACGACCAATACCGGGCCCTGATGCATGAAATTGAATTCGCGCAGCACGAGATCCGGGGCAACGAGGACAAGCTGATTGAGTTGATGGAGAAGGCGGAAGCACGCGAGAAGGACGTCAAGGCCGCCGAGGCGGAACTGAAGGCCGAGACGGCAGAAATCGAGAAAGAAAAAGAGGTAGCGCGCGAGAAGACAGCCGAGGACGAGAAGCTGCTGGCCGAATGGAACGCAAAGCGCGACCAGGTGCGGTCGGGCGTGGCGGAAGACCTGCTACAGCATTACGAGCGGGTGGCAAAATTCCGCAAGACGGGGATTGCGGAAGTGCGCGACGGTAAATGCACCACCTGCCAGGTAAAGCTGCGCCCGCAAGTGTTTGCCGAGGTGCGCGCGGGTGAGAAGTTGATGATCTGCGAGTCGTGCCAGCGCATTCTCTACTACACTCCGCCGCCATCGACGGCAGAAGCCGAAACCAAGAAGCGGCGCGCCAAACCCAAGGCTGACGCCGGGCAGGCCTGGTTCTATCGCGCCGACTATGGGACGCACGGCGAGGCGTTGCTGCTCTTTCTCAACGGCGGCGAGAATTCCATCCGGCGCATCTTTGATCTTCACACCGGACGTGTGGTGCAGGAGCAGGAAACCAGGGCCGGCGCCTACAGCGCGGCCTTTGCCGAAGACCTGGCCGGGGCACTGCGGCTGAACGGCTTCTGGCCGGAAGAAGAACTTACCGAGTATGGCAACGAGTTGCCCATGATCGTGCTGGACGTGCTGCACCGCGATCTGAGTTTGGCGCTGGCCGAGGCAGGTGCGGCGCACAAGGAAACGGTGGCGTCGTAAAGTGGGTTATTCCCAGGTAGCGTCCACGTAGTCCCGCGCGGTGACCACCCGGATGTCCCTGAACTTTCCTACCACAAGCAAATCCTTGTCGCCGGAGACAATCAGGCTGGCGCCAGCGCGCCAGGCGCACTCGAAAACCATGTCGTCGGTGGGGTCGCGACAGACGCCGTGAATCGCTCCCGAGACAGCGACTCGCACGGCGCCATCGAGATAGGTGAGCAAACTCAGGCGCGCATGCGGCCGTCCCCACCCCATTTTTTCCGTAAGCACGCGGAGGACTTCGACCTGGATTTCGTGACAATAGGCAATCCGGTGCTCCACCAGCGCCCGGCGCAGGGCCAGCAGCGGCGTTCGGTCAAATTGCAGGGCAGAGATCCAAACGCCGGAGTCGAGGACAACAATCACCGCCGGGCCTTGCGCTTGGGCGGCCGGCTCCTGGCTTCGTCGACCAAGCCCTCTACGTCGCTTTCGGTGTAGCGGGCTGGATTCCGCGTCTGGGCGTAGTCGAGGTCCGTCTGCAGGCGACGGCGCAGGCGCTCTGCCCGGTAGGAGCGGAAGGCTTCGCGAAACAGTTCGCTGACGTTGCGGCTTTCTTCGCGCGCCACCCGGTCCACCTCGCGGGCGAGGTCGCGGGGGAAACTTATGGTAAAAACGCGCGATGAGCGGCCGGCACCCATACTGTGTTACATTGTACGATATTGTCGTACAAAAGAAAAGACGCGGATCGCCCACCTTCCCTCCCACAACCAGCTAAGATGGGAATGGTGACCTCCACGAACAATCTGCCGAGGGTTACGGTTTCACCGCGCGGATTCGCGCGGCTGAAGGGTGGACACGTCTGGGTTTACCGCTCCGACGTGCAGGCGGGGAGCGGCATTCCGGGCGGGGCGCTGGTCGAGGTCAAAGACGCGCGCGGCAGGCTCCTGGGCACCGCCCTCTACAGCAGCGCGTCGCAAATCGCGCTGCGCCTGCTCACGCCGCAGGCCCTCGCCGCCGAGGAACTCGCACCGCTCATCCGGCAGCGCATTCGAGACGCCATCGTGTTCCGCAAGACGGTAGTCCAGAATGCCAGCGCCTACCGCCTCGTCTTCAGCGAAGCCGATTTCCTCCCCGGGCTGATCGTGGACCGCTACGACGACGTGCTCTCGGTGCAAATCCTGACCCAGGCGATGGACGCGGCGCCGCTGCGAGAAATCATCGTCAGCACCCTGCTCGAAGAGCTCAAGCCGGCGGCGATCGTGGAGCGGGTAGAACCGCGAGTGCGCGAACTGGAAAAGCTCGAGCCCCGGGAGACGCAACTCCTGCACGGCGAAAAGATGACGGCGGTGTTCTCGCTGAACGGAGTGCAGTTCCATTACGACGCGCGCGAAGGGCAGAAGACAGGCGCGTTTCTCGATCAGCGGGAGAACTACGCGGCGGCGGAACAGTACGCGCACGGCGAGGCGCTGGACGCGTTCTGCTACCAGGGCGGGTTTGCGCTGCACCTGGCGCGGCGCTGCACCACCGTGACGGGAGTGGACAGCTCGCGTCCCGCGCTGGAAGTCGCCGAGCAGAATGCGCGTCTCAACGGGCGCGAGTTGGAGTGGATGGAAGCGAACGCGTTTGACCTGCTGAAGGATTACTCCGCCCGCGGCGAGCAGTACGACACCATCGTGCTGGATCCGCCGGCGTTTGCCAAAACAAAGAGCGACCGCGCGGCGGCGCTGCGTGGTTACAAAGAACTGAATCTGCGCGCGCTCAAAATGCTGCGGCCGGGTGGCGTGCTGGTCACCTGCTCGTGTTCCTACCACGTTAGCGAGGGCGACCTGCTGGAAGTGGTGGTGGCAGCGTCACTCGATGCGCGGCGGACGCTGCGGCTGCTGGAAAAACGCGGCCAGGCCAAGGACCATCCCGTGGTGCCGACGGTTCCAGAGACGAGCTACTTGAAGGCGTTGATTCTGCAGGTCTGCTGAGCGCCAGGTCCGCACGGATCATGGCTCCAGGCTCGACTCATTCCAAGCTACCTCAACCCAAGAATGGCTTGTAACTATCTGAAATATAGCCATATACTATACTTGACAATAATGCACTCATATTTTATGCTTCTTTAGTAAGCATTACACATCCAACTCACTGAACCATCGCTTTTCAGGAGGAATGCAGCCATGACATTCTTAACTCGTTGGGACCCAATTCGTGAGTTCACCAGCCTGCAGCGGCAGCTCGATCGGGCACTTCGCGACCAGTTCGGGCGCGAGGAATCACTGACGGAGACCCGCTTTGCCCCGCCGGTGGACATTTACGAAGATGAACACAGCTACACGCTGAAGCTGGAAGTGCCAGGCGTCGAGGAGAAAGATATCGACGTTCGCCTGGAGAACAACACCCTGACCGTCAGCGGCGAGCGCAAGTTCGAGAAGGAAGAGAAGGAAGAGAACTTCCGCCGCGTGGAGCGCAGCTACGGGTCGTTTACGCGTTCGTTCACGCTGCCCAATACCGTGGACACCGAGGACGTGACCGCGGACTACGACAAAGGGTTGCTGAAGGTGAGGCTGGCCAAGAAGGCGGAAGCCAAGCCGAAGCAGATCAAGGTCGCAATCGGGAAACAGATCGAGGCCAAGGGACCGAAGGCGGCGTAAGCGCAGCCTGGTCAGGAAAAACGGCGGGAGGCGGAAGAAAACCCGTCTCCCGTTTTTTGTGCAACGGGCGTAGTGAAAGACGAAATCTTCGCGAGGTGAGTCATGCCGATCCGGTGGGATAAATTCACGCTCAAGGCGCAGGAAGCGGTGCAGCACGCCGTCGAGCAGGCGGCGGAGCACGGCAGTCCGGAAATTCTGCCGGTGCATCTGCTGGCGGCGCTGCTGGCCGACCGCGAAGGGATTGTCCCGCCAGTGCTGGAGAAAATCGGCATCAGTCCGGAGACCGTCGCGGCGGAAGCAGGCAAACACCTGGCGGGCCTGCCCAAGGTTTCGGGCGGAGGCCTGATGCAGCCTCAGATTTCGCCGGCACTCAACCAGCTCTTTGAGCAGGCATTCAATGAAGCGGACAGCTTCAAAGATGAATACGTTTCCACTGAACACTTGTTGCTGGCGGCAGCGCAACAGAAGAAAGATTTTGCCCAGCAGCTTCTGGCGCAGCATGGCGCCACGCATGAGGCCATCCTGAAAGCGCTGACCGCCGTGCGCGGCTCGCAGCGCATTACCGACCAAAACCCAGAGGCGAAGTATCAGGCGCTGGAGCGCTATGCGCGCGATCTGACCGAACTGGCGCGCAAGGGCAAGCTGGATCCGGTGATTGGGCGTAATGAGGAAATTCGGCGCGTGGTGCAGGTGCTCTCCCGGCGGACGAAAAACAACCCGGTGCTGATCGGCGAGCCCGGGGTGGGCAAGACGGCGATTGCCGAGGGTCTGGCGCAGCGCATTGTGTCCGGCGATGTACCGGAAACGTTGCGCAACAAGCGCGTGGTGGCGCTCGATCTGGGCGCCATGCTGGCCGGAGCCAAGTATCGCGGCGAGTTTGAGGACCGGCTGAAAGCGGTGCTCAAGGAGATTGAGGACTCGGCCGGGAAGATCGTCCTCTTCATTGATGAGTTGCACACACTGGTGGGCGCGGGCGCGGCGGAAGGCGCGATTGACGCTTCGAACATGCTGAAACCGGCGCTGGCACGCGGGGAATTGCGGGCCATTGGCGCCACGACGCTTAGCGAATACCGCAAATACATCGAAAAAGACGCCGCCCTGGAACGCCGCTTCCAGATTGTTTTCGTAGGTGAGCCCAACGTGGAAGATGCGATTGCCATCTTGCGGGGCTTGAAGGAGCGCTACGAGGTGCATCACGGCGTGCGCATCAAAGACTCAGCCATCGTGGCGGCAGTCACGCTTTCGCATCGCTACATCTCCGACCGTTTTCTGCCGGACAAAGCGATTGACCTGATTGACGAGGCGGCGGCTTCGCTGCGCATTCAGATTGATTCGCTGCCCACGGAGATTGACCAACTCGAACGGCGCGCTACCCAGCTGGAAATCGAACGGCAGGCGCTGAAGAAGGAAGACGATCCCAACTCGGCGGAGCGGCTGCGACAGATTGAAAAAGAACTGGCGGAAGTCCGCGAACAGTCGACCGCGTTGAAGGTGCGCTGGAAACAGGAGAAAGAGTCGATCGGGCGGGCGCGTCAGCTCCAGGGGAAGATCGAGCAACTCAAGCTGGAAGAGCAGGCGGAAGAGCGCAAGGGGAACCTGGCGCGGGTGGCGGAGATCCGCTACAGCCTGCTGCGACAGGCGGAAGAAGAGCTGCGCCAACTGACGGAAAAGGCAGCGGGCGAGGGTACCCGCTCCACGCGACTGCTGAAGGAGCAGGTGGACGAAGAAGACGTGGCCGCCATTGTTTCCAAATGGACCCACATTCCTGTCTCCAAAATGCTGGAAGGCGAAGTGAAGAAGCTGGTGGAGATGGAAGGGCGGCTGCGGCAACGGGTGATTGGGCAGGACGAAGCGCTGACGCACGTGGCCAACGCCATCCGGCGATCGCGCGCCGGGCTGAGCGATTCGCGGCGGCCGATTGGTTCATTCATTTTTCTGGGACCGACCGGCGTGGGCAAAACTGAGCTGGCACGCGCCCTGGCGGAATTTCTTTTTGATGACGAGCACGCCATGGTGCGCATTGACATGTCCGAATATATGGAGAAGCATGCGGTCTCACGGCTGATCGGCGCACCGCCGGGATACGTGGGCTACGACGAAGGCGGGCAATTGACGGAGAAGATTCGCCGCCGTCCCTTTGCCGTGGTGTTGCTCGACGAGCTGGAAAAAGCGCACCCGGACGTGTTCAACGTGCTGTTGCAGGTGATGGAGGATGGGCGGCTCACCGACGGCAAGGGCCGCACAGTGGACTTCAAGAACGTGGTGCTCATCATGACGTCGAACCTCGGCTCAGAGCACTTGCAGAATTTCCATCAGCCCATCGGGTTCCAGAACGGCGAGGAGAAGCCGGCGAACGGCAAGAATGAAATGCCGGCGCCCGATTTTGAGGCGGCGAAGCGGCAGATCATGCTGCAGCTGCGGACGCACTTCAGACCCGAATTCCTCAACCGCGTGGATGACATTGTGATTTTCAATCCGCTCGGCCGGGAGCAGCTGGTCAAGATTGTGGAGCTGCGCCTCGAAGACCTGCGCCGCCTGCTTGCCGACCGCAAGATCTCCGTCGAACTGACGGATGCAGCCAAGGCACGGCTCTTTCGCGAGGGGTATGACCCGAATTACGGGGCGCGTCCCATGAAGCGGGCCATTCAGAAGCTGGTACAGGACCCGCTCGCCATGAAAATTCTCGACGGAGAAGTGCTGCACGGTGACCACGTGGTGGTGGATGTAGACGCCGCAGGTCAGCTGACGTTTGCCATCAGCCAGCGCGTGGGAGAGAAGCAGCCGGCGGGCAAGAGCTAAGCCCGCGCGCCCGGGTGGAGTTCACTTCGGCGCGTGCGTCAGTGTGAGCTCGCCAAAGTTGGTCCACTTGCCGTCTTTGTCTTTCTGCTCCAAAGACCACTGCCACGCTTCTTTTTCCGGAAGCCACCGGAAGGTGGTGTGGAACGGGCCATCCGGATATTCAAAGACAAAGCGGATGGCATTGCCGTCGCGTACCCCGTACCCAAAGGTTTCGGAGTAGCGCGCGCCAAAAACGTCAAGGAGATGGAGCACGTAACGCTCGCTGATGGCGTCATAGCCGAGAAACCACAGCGCTTCGTAGCGACTTTCCGCAGCCGGAGCAGTGGCCGCGGTCTTCTCGTCAATGCGCAAAAATTGGTGGTGGAGCGCCCACTCCGCCTGGACCTCGTGGTGGGCGGGACGGCCCAGAATATTCCCATCGACTTTCCAAGTCCCGGCCATGTGCTCAACCAGCTCATCGCGCATTTCGGGCGGGGCTTGGGCGAAGGAGTGGTCCGATAGGGTGGCGGCCAACATCAGAACGAGCAGTAAAACAGTTTTCATAATTCCGCCTCGCTTGCGCATGGGGCCAGGTTTTCGCCGCACCCAGCATAGCAGCGGGGTGCAACTCCCTGGAAACCCAAACTGCGGGACCATCACTCTGCGTTCGGGCGCATAGAATGGTGGCCGAGTCGCATGCAGACCAAAGTCAACATTATCGGCGCGGGGTTGGCGGGTTCTGAAGCGGCGTGGCAGTGCGCGCGACGGGGCGTGGCGGTACGGCTCTTCGAGATGCGGCCGGTGCGTTCGACTCCGGCGCATCAGACCGATGATTTCGCCGAACTGGTCTGCTCGAATTCTCTGAAGTCGGACAGTGAGAACACCGCGCCCTGGCTGCTGAAGGAAGAAATGCGGCGGACTGGCTCGCTGCTCATGGAGATTGCGCGGGAGTGCGCCGTGCCGGCGGGTCATGCGCTGGCCGTCGACCGTGTGACTTTTGCCCAGCGGGTAACGAAAGCGATCACCGCCGAACCTCTCATCGAGATTGTGCGCGAAGAAGTTGCGCATCTTGGTCCCGGGCCGCTGACCATCATCGCCACCGGGCCGCTGACCTCGGATGCGCTTTCCGCAGAAATCGTCCGGCTGACAGGCAGCGCGCATCTGGCGTTTTACGACTCGATCAGCCCCATCGTCGAAGCGGATTCCATTGACCGCGAGCGCGTGTATCTGGCGGCGCGCTATGACAAGGGTACGGCCGACTACATCAACTGCCCCATGACGAAGGAAGAGTACGAGCGTTTTCTCGACGCGCTCCTGACCGCGGAGCCAGTGGAGGCGCGCGAATGGGAGACGCTGAACTACTTCGAAGGCTGCCTGCCCATTGAAGAAATTGCACGGCGTGGGCGCGACACTTTGCGCTTCGGTCCCATGAAACCGGTGGGACTGAAAGACCCGCGCACCGGCCGGATCCCCTACGCCGCAGTGCAGTTGCGGCAGGAAAATCTGCGGGCGGATTCCTACAACCTGGTCGGCTTCCAGAACCACCTGAAGTTTGGTGACCAAGCGCGCGTGCTGCGTCTGATTCCTGGACTGGAGCAGGCCCGGTTCCTGCGCTATGGACAGATTCATCGCAATACCTACATCAACGGGCCGGCGGTGCTGCGCCAGACCCTGCAAATGAAGCAGGAGGCAAACATCCTGTTCGCCGGGCAGATTTGCGGCGTAGAAGGCTACGTGGAATCCATTGCCACCGGGTTGCTGGCGGGAGGGTATGCAGCCGAGTTGGCCGCTGGCGGCGAACCATCGCCGGTGCCGCGCGCCACAGCCCTGGGGTCGCTGGTAAATTACGCCACCGGCGCCGCGACGAAGAATTTCCAGCCCGCGAATATTACGTTCGACCTGTTGCCGCCCTTAGAACGCCAGGTGCGCGACCGCAAGGAGCGGCATCGCCTGCAGTGTGAACGCGCGCTGGCGGAACTGGGCGGGTGGCTGGAGTCGGTAGGTGACCCGACTAGGCTAGGCGTCATGTTCTCCAGCCTTAGCAAGTTCGCCCCTGACTTTATGACCGACCGCAATCAACCCGCAGAAAAACAGCGCTCTGGGCTGGCTGACTTGGTGGTAAAGGCGCGTAAGTCGTAGACGCCACGTGTTCTGCCCGCTGGGATTCACATAACCGCCGTCCAAGCGCAAAGAAGAATCGCTCTTCATCGGCCCGCTTCCGGATGGAACTTCCCCCACCGCCGTGCCGTATATCAAAGCCTCAGGGACTGGTGTTCCTGCCGCAGGCTCCCATGCTTTTGAGCGATCTCTTCCGCGACGTCTTCCGCACGCTCTGGGCTCACAAGCTACGTACGCTGCTGACCATGTTCGGCCTCGCTTGGGGAATTGTTTCGATTGTCCTCATGACCGGCGCCGGCGAGGGCCTGCAGGTGGGTCAGGCCAAGGTGGCGGAAACGCTCGGCAAGGACATCATGATGGTCTTCCACGGTCGTACCAGCCTACAGGCCGGTGGCGAGCGTGCCGGACGCGAAGTGCGCTGGGTGGATACCGACGTAGAAGCGGTGCAGCGCGAAGCCCTGGACTGCCGCGTGGTGATTCCGGAGCTGGGGCAGGAAGACGTTCGCATCCACAGCGCCTACAACTCGGCCGCGTTCCACATCACCGGCTCCAAGCCGGTATTTGCCGAGATTCGAAGCCTGGCCGTGGAAGCCGGGCGCTTCTACAACGAAGCCGACGAGCGCGAAGGACGCCGGGTAGCGTTTCTCGGCACGGAAACCGTCAAGCAGCTTTTTCCGGAAGGCGGCGCCCTGGGAGAGACCATCTACTTGAACGACATCCCCTACGTGGTCATCGGCACCATGGCGCACAAGAAACAGGACTCCGACTACGACGGCTGGGACGTGCGCAAGATTTTCATTCCGTTTTCCACCATCCGGCGCGATTTCCCCGACAAGCCTCCGGGCACAGCCCACACTTTCGATCTGTTTCTGGTTACGCCACGTTCGGTCGAACAGCACCTCGCCTGCAAAGCAGAGGTGCAGCGGGCACTCGGGCGCCAGCACAATTTTGATCCCAACGACAAAGAAGCCTGTCCCATCTGGGACACGGTCGAGGAAGCACGTGCCTTCCGCACCATGACTGACGGCATGAAATATTTTCTTGGCGCTGTCGGCATTGTGACGCTGTTTCTCGGCGGGCTGGGTGTAATGAACGTGATGCTGGTCGCCGTCCGCGAACGCACCCGCGAAATTGGTGTGCGCAAGGCAGTCGGCGCGCCGGCGGGGTTGATCTTGCGCCAATTTTTCCTGGAAGCCCTGGTCATCGCTCTGGTGAGCGGCGGCGGCGGGCTGGGTTTTGCTTTCGGCCTTTGTGCTCTGGTCAACCTGGCGCCCATGCCGGATTTCTTTGCCGGGTTGATTCCCACGTGGAGTTCCGGACTGACCGCGTTCGGGCTGCTGGGAACAATTGCGGTGCTCTCCGCACTCTATCCCGCGCGGAAAGCGGCGGCGGTAGATCCCATCGAAGCGTTGCGCTACGAGGCGGGAGGCTAGCCACAGAGCAGTCGAAACTGGCAATACCAACATGGGCATCTGGAAAGAGATCGTGAGGGAAGCCTGGCAGGCGCTGGCACGCAATCGCACGCGCAGCTTCCTTACCATGCTCGGAATTGTCTGGGGCATCGCCACGGTCGCGCTGTTGGTGGCTTACGGCGGCAGTTTTCGCGGCGTGCTGTTTGATACCTTTCAGGCCTTCGGCAAGAGCGTGGTCATCGTCTGGCCGCAGCAGACCAGCGAGCAGCCTGGCGGCCAGCGTGCGGGAAAACGCGTGGTACTGGAGAAAGCGGACATCGAAGCCATCCGCAACACGGCCCCGCTGGTGAAATATGCCTGCCTGGAAACCGTGCGCCGGCCGGGCATCAGCTACGGCGACCGGATCGCGGGCAACACCGCCATTCGCGGCGTCTGTCCTGAGTATGGCGAGATGCGCAACGAGGTCCCTTCGGAAGGGCGCTGGCTCAACTCGGCCGACGAAGTGGAACGGCGGCGCGTTTGCTTCCTCGGCCACAAGGTCAAAGAAAAACTCTTCAGCGGCCGGCCCGCCGTGGGCGAATTCGTCGCCATTGGCGGTGCGCGCTTCCAGGTAATCGGCGTGATGGCAAGCAAAATCCAGCTGAGCAATTATTTTTCGCCGGATGATCAATCGGTGTGGATCCCCTACAGCGCCGCCGGTGACCTCTGGGACACGCGGGATGCCAGCGTGCTGGTCTTTAGTCCGGTGGCTCCGCAGTTTGAAGAGCAGGCCATGCGGCAAGTGCGCGCAGCCATCGCCGACCGTCAACGGTTCTCACCCACTGACCCCCACGCGTTCCAGATGTTCGGCCGCAGCGAAGTGCGCCCCATCATTGATGGCATCGGCATCGGCCTGCAGGTGCTGTTGCTCTTCATCGGCACGCTGACGCTGGGTATCGGCGGTGTCGGCGTCATGAACATCATGCTGGTTTCCGTCGACGAGCGCATCCGCGAGATCGGCCTGCGACGGGCCCTGGGCGCGCGCAAGAGTCACATCCGCATGCAGTTTCTGGCCGAAGCGCTGGTTATCATGTTGCTGGGTGGCGCCATCGGCATGGTCCTCTCCTATCTGATTGCCGCCGCCGTCGGCACCCTCCCGCTGCTCGGCCCGCTCTATCACGACACCTCAGGCCAAGCCGACATCCACCTACATATCTCGCTCGCCACCGTCCTGGCGTCCGCGGGTGTTCTGTTGCTGGTGGGAGTGGCCAGCGGCATGGTGCCGGCGCTGAAAGCCTCGCGCCTGGATCCGGTGGAAGCACTGCGCTACGAGTAACGCGGCGTGAAAAGCGGTTGACCGGACCCTCCCTGCACGGTACCTTGACGCCAGAGTTGTGAGGTTTTTTCTTTGCCGATGAACGCCATTGACACCGTTTCGCTTGCGCTGGAACACACCAAGCGGCAGTTGTTCGGCCCCTTCCGCTGGAGCCAGTGGTGGCGGCTGGCGCTGCTCGGTCTCGCCACCGGAGAGATGAGTTCGTCGGGCGGTTGCAGCGGCAGGATACCCAGCGTGCCCTATTCGCCGCCGCACCAGGGTGATTCGACCCAACAATTTCTTTCCCTGCCGCCTTTTTTCGGGCACATCGATCCCTCGAATCTGGGTCACATCCTGCTCCTCGCCGGAGTCGGGCTGCTGGTCTTCTGCTTGCTCATGCTGGCGATCCTCTACATCCGCAGCGTGTGCCGCTTCATCCTGATCGAGACGCTGATCGAAAACCGCTGCCAGGTGCGGTGGAAAACCTGGACTTCGGCAAGGGCTGGAGCCGGGTGCTGGCGATGATGAAAGCCGACAAGATAGGATACGCCGGTTACATCGGCATGAAGATTGTGTTGGCCATCGCGGCCGCGATTATCTTCGGCATCCTCGGCTTCATTCTGTTCCTGATCATCTTCATTCCCGTGCTGCTGGTCGGGATTGCTGTGGGCATCGCGGGTGCGGCCAGCGGATTGCACTGGACCCTGACCACAATTTCGCTGGTCGTAATCGCGGGCAGTATCGTGGTGTTGATTTTCCTTTCCGTGTCGGCGTTGCTTTCCGTGCCCGTCACCGTGTTCTTTCCCGCCTACGCGCTGCACTTTTTTGCGGCCCGCTACCCTGCGCTACATGCCTGGCTGCATCCCGCGCCAACTCCGCCTGCGCCACCACCTCAGGGACCGCCGCCATTTTCGCCATTGCCGCCGATCATGCCTGAACCAATCGGGTAGTCCCACCAACTCCCCCGGAAGGGCTGCCATGCCGATCATTGAACAGCGAGTGCGCGAAAGCTTTGACCGTCAAGCCTTCATGACCACCATCGGCGCGAAGCTTGCTCTGGCGGCGGGCGGACGCGCCGAAATCCGCTTCCCGTTTCACCCCTCGCTGTCGCAGCAAAATGGCTTCGTTCATGCCGGCGCAATAACCACGGCGCTCGATTCCGCTTGTGGCTATGCCGCCCTCAGCGTTGCGCCCGAGGGTTTCGAAGTGCTCAGCGTGGAGTTCAAGGTCAATCTGCTGGCGCCCGCCACCGGAGATTCGTTTGTCGCTCGGGCGCAGGTGAAACGCGCCGGCAAAACGCTGACCGTTTGTGCAGCCGACGCTTTTGCCTGTACCGGCACAGAAGAGAAGCTGATCGCCACCATGCTGGCGACAATCATTCGCCTGCCGAAGCAGGACTGAGCGGCGCTACAACGATTTTCGCCCTTCGTCTGAATCCTCCTGCTCCGCTCAATCCGTGGCAGGGGTTGCCGTTCTCTGCGTTCTCCGCGGCATTTCTCCGCGTCCTCTGCGTTTTAGGATTTTCGCTCTTGCCTCAAAATCCGTGCCCATCCGCTCAATCCGTGGCAGGGGTTGCCGTTCTCTGCGTTCTCCGCGGCATTTCTCCGCGTCCTCTGCGTTTTATGGTTTTGCGTGAAATCCGTGGCTATTTCTTGGGCCGGTTCTTGATCCAGATCGGCGTTCCCGCGAATCCGAACGCGCGCCGAATCTGGTTTTCGAGATAACGAACGTAGGAGAAGTGCAGCTTGACCGCCTTGTCGGTAAAGAGAATGAACGTGGGTGGGGCGACTGCCGCCTGGGTCATGTAATAGACGCGCACCCGCTGCCGCGCGGGCACCGTGGCGCGGTTGAAGTCCACCGTAGCCAGGAAGCGGTTCATTTCCGAGGTCGAAACGCGTTTGCGACGCTCCGCCGCCACTCGGATCACCTCGGCAAACACTTTTTCCACGCCTTTGCCGCTGGTGGCGGAAACGAACAACACCGGCGCGTAAGCCAGAAATTTCAGCTCGTTGCGCAAGCGCTTCTCATACATCGCCGTTTCGGCGACGCGCTCGTCGCCCGGGCGATGGTGTTTCTGCGCCACCGGCCGGCCCACGACTAAGTCCCACTTATTGACCACGATGATCACCGAACGCCCGCTCTCGTGCGCATACCCGGCAATGTTGGCGTCAATCGAGGTCACGCCTTCTTCCGCATCAACCATCAGCAGCGCAATGTCGGCGGCTTCCAGATGTTTGCGGGCCATCACCACGGAAAGCTTTTCCGCCATCAGCTTGGTCTTGCCTTTGCGGCGGATCCCGGCGGTATCAATAAAGCGGAAAGTCTTGCCGTCGCGTTCCACGGTCTCATCCACCGCATCGCGCGTGGTGCCGGCAATGGGGGAAACGATGGCGCGGTCCGCGCCCGTCAGCTGGTTTAGCAAGGTGGACTTGCCGACATTGGGCCGCCCAATGATGGCGACTTTGATTTCCGAGGGCGCCCAGGCAACTTCGGGAACTTCACTCTCCTGATCGTTCTCCTCCGCGCTCTCAGCGATCTCTGCGGTTGCAGGTTCCACTGCCTCCAGCTGGAGCTGGCCGATAATTGCGTCGAGCAGATCGTCCAAGCCGAGGCCGTGTTCCGCGGAAATCGGAAACAAATCGCGAATGCCGAGACGGTGCGCTTCGCTGGCCAACCCGCGCTGCCGGTCTGAATCCATTTTGTTGACGGCAAGAAACAACGGCTTGCCGCTGCGCTGCAAGAGGCGGGCAAGTTCGAGATCGGATGCAGCCAACTCCGTGCGCGCATCCACCACCATAATGATGGCGGCCGCCTCATCCAGCGCCACCCGCGCCTGCCGGAAAATTTCCGCCGGCATGAAGTCTTTGTCTTCCGGAATGATGCCGCCCGTGTCCACGACGCGAAAATGACGTCCACGCCATTCGCCTTCCCCGTAGAGCCGGTCGCGCGTGATGCCCGGCTCATCGCCCACAATGGCGCGTCGCCGCCCCACCAAGCGGTTGAACAACGTGGATTTGCCCACGTTGGGACGGCCCACAATGGCAAAGAGGGGAACCGCCACATCTGTGGCTGGGGTCGGGCTGGAGTATTTGAGCTTGGCCATCGAAAGGAGCTTCCCGTCTATTATAGAGACTCCGTGGCCGTACCCACCCAGCCCGCTGCCTTTCAGGGCGAATCGCTGTATCAATTTTTTGCGCCCGGCGGCTTGCTTTCGCGCACCCATCCTCTATACGAATTCCGCCGGGGACAGCTGCAGATGGCGCAAGCCGTCGAGCAGGCCGTCGCGGAAAAACGCCATCTGATCGTGGAAGCAGGCACTGGCACCGGAAAAACGCTGGCCTATCTGGTGCCGGTCATCCGCTCCGGCCAACGCGTCATCATTTCCACCGGTACCAAGAATCTGCAGGAGCAGCTCTTTCACAAAGACATTCCTTTTCTCGAGCAGGCGCTTTTCCCCAGCGGCGACGGCAAACTGAACGTCTGCTACATGAAGGGGCGCAACAACTACCTGTGCCGGCAGAAGCTTTACGACCTGACGGACCAACCGATTCTCAGCGGTCTGGAAGAGATCGAGCAGTACCGCGCCATTACAGAATGGGAAAAGACAACCGACACCGGCGACCGCGCTGAGATTGCCGGTCTGCCCGAAACCAGTCTCCTCTGGCCCAAGCTGGACGCGCGCACTGAGAAGTGCACGGGGCAGAAATGCCCGCAATGGGAGCGCTGCTTCATTACCGGGATGCGACGGAAAGCGGCGGAAAGCGACATCATCATCGTCAACCACCATCTCTTTTTCGCCGACCTTGCCATCAAGCAGCAGGCGGAAAACGCACCCGATGCGGGCATTTTGCCCGATTGCGGTGTGGTGATTTTCGACGAAGCCCATGAGTTGGAGGACGTCGCGGGCAGCTATTTCGGAATTTCCGTCAGCAATCTGCGCGTCGAAGACCTGGCGCGTGACGTGGAAGCCTCCGCCCAGCGCCACCGCATCATGACCGCCGGGCTTTCCGGCGCGGTGAAGGCCCTGCGTGAGCGCTCGCAAATATTTTTCTCGCTACTGCCGCCGGGTGAGGGACGCTTCGCCTTCCAGAGTCGCCGCGAGTTTCTAGAGGAAAACGGCGAAGAGTTTCTCGGCGTTTGCCAGACCTTGGTGCGGCTGGGGTCGGAACTGGCGGCGCTGCCGGAAAAACCGGAGGAAGTATTCAGTCTGGCGCATCGGGCCGAAGAGCTGCGCGTTCACCTCAGCTTCGTGATGGAACATGAAGACGACAACACCGTGTTCTGGATCGAACGCCGCGGCGGACGCAGCAGTGACGGCCGGGGCAAGCGAGCAGCACCGGTTTCCCACCGGCCTGCCAATGTCTTTATCCAGGCAACTCCGATTGATGTCGCACCCATTCTGCGCGAGCGCCTGTTCAGCCAGTTACAGTCCGCCGTGCTGACTTCAGCGACGCTGGCCGTGGGCGGCGGTTTCGAGTACATCCGGCAGCGGCTGGGAGTGGAGCACGCACGCGAGTCGGTGCTGCCTTCGCATTTCGATTATCCCAACCAGGCCGTGCTCTACGTCCCGCCTGATCTTCCCGACCCGCGCACACCGCAATTCGCGCCGAAGGCGGCGGAGTGCATCCGGAAACTGCTGGAGATCACACGCGGACGGGCCTTCGTGCTCTTTACCAGCTACGCGCAAATGCACGAAATCTATGACCGGCTGCTCGGTGAGTTGGAGTTTCCACTGCTCTTGCAAGGCGACGCTCCGAAGCGCGCGCTGCTGGAAGAATTTCGCCAGACGAAGAACGCGGTGCTGTTTGGCACATCGTCATTCTGGCAGGGCGTGGACGTGCAGGGCGAACAGCTGAGCGCGGTCATCATCGATCGCCTGCCGTTTGCTGTGCCCAGCGACCCGGTGGTGGCGGCGCGGGTCCGCGCCATTGATGCCGCGGGGGGCAATGCGTTCTTTCAATACCAGGTGCCGGCCGCCGTGATCACGCTCAAA
>JBGQDM010000055.1:0-20509 GCA_041495845.1 Terriglobia bacterium
AACTGGATGCCGATGGGTAGGTTCTCCTTGCTGAAGCCGCAAGGCACGCTGGCCGCGGGTAAGCCGCAGAGATTGCCGATTCCGCCCACCGGGTCGCCAAAGTCCAGTGAAGGGTCGTCGAGCGCGAGACTCAGCGGCGTCGCGGGCGTGGGCAGCGAAAGAGACACCAGCACGTCGAAGTTGCGGTAGAGTTCGTCCATCTTGCGCTGCAACCCGCTGCGCAGGCGTAGCGCATGCAGATAGTCGGTGCCGGAAATCTGCTGGTTGGCCAAGCCCCCGACTTGAGCTACTGGGTCGGTGAGCTGCAGCACGTCGCCGGAATCAATCAGCCGCTCGAACGCAGCCACGCCTTCCACGGAGATAATCACACCACCCGCAGCTTCGTAGGGACCGTCGGGAAGCTCGGCTTCGGAAACTTGAGCTCCACTTTTCCTGAGCACGGAGATTGCTTCGACGACCGCAGCTTCGACTTCGGCGTTGCTCACCTTCCCTTTTCCCCATGGGTCTTTCACCCAGCCGACGCGCAGCGGGCGCGCGGAGTGTGCCGGCTCGTTGTAGGAGAACGCAGCTTTCTCCTGCGGCAGCGAGCCGATGTCATCGGGGTCGTGGGCGGCGATGACAGCGAGCACCAGGCCGCAGTCGTCGGCGGTGCGGCACATGGTGCCGATCTTATCCATGGAGTAGGAAAGTGCCATCGCACCCGAGCGCCCCACGCGACCGAAAGTCGGCCGTAGCCCGGAAAGCCCGCAGTAGCCGGAGGGACAGACGATGGATCCCCACGTTTCTGTGCCGATGGCGAAAGCCGCGAGACCGGCGGCGACGATGGCGCCGGAGCCGCTCGAGGAACCGCACGTCCAGCAGTCCTCTTTCCAGGGATTGTGTGCGGGGCCGGAAACCGAAGCTGAGCCGAAACGATAGCCCATGCCGCCCGCCAGTTCGATCATGGCCGCTTTGCCCAGAAGAATTGCGCCGGCGGCTTCCAGGCGCCGGATGACGTTCGCGTCCACGCTGAACTGCTGTTTGGCGTAGGGCTTCGCACCCCACGTCGTGGGATAACCCTTCACCGCCAGCAGGTCCTTGGCAGCGTACGGGATGCCGTGCAGCGGGCCCCGGTATTTTCCGGCTTGAATTTCCTGTTCGGCGCGACGCGCCTGGGCGAGCGCAAGATCAGGCGTCAACGTGGCGTATCCGTTGAGCCGCGAAAAACGGCGGCTGCGTTCCAGATAGCTTTCCGTCAGTTCGACCGGAGAGATGGCGCGGGTGCGAATCTTCTGCGCCAGCTCACGAAGGGAAAGATAGAGGACGTCTTCACCGAGCATGGTTATCTCCGCTCCGCCAGATTGAGGTGCAGTACCGTAGCCGGCTGGTCCGAGTTTTCGAGCACGGCGGTGCGGAGTTTTTCCAGTCCAATGACCTGGCCGATCAACTGGCGGCGGATTTCATCCTTCTGCGTCTGGTTAAGCCGCGTTCCGTGGCGCCGGAGAACTTCGTTGAACTTGGCGTCCACCTCGGCCACAGCGCTGGGCGATAGGGTGGGCGGCGCGGGAGCAGGAGATTGAGCTGGCGACACCGCCGGCAGCACGGCCGTAGCTGCAGCCAACGCAGCCCCACGGGCAAAATCGCGACGGGAAAGGGACACGACGGCTTCCTCCGGGGAAAGTTGGAAGGTTAACGAAGGAATCCGGCGGCGTCAACGGAATTGGGGTGACCGTCACAGCAAAATCTTAAAACGCGGAGGGCACGGAGAACGGTCGCAGAGAGCGCAGAGAAAGGCTTTGCTAAACACAAGAGGGTGCCAAAGGATCATTAAGCAGGGGCAGACAGAAGAAGCGGGTTGCTCTTCTCAGCGAACTCTGCGGATCTTCTCCGCGATCTCTGCGTTTTAGGATTTTCGGCTGCTAGGCTTAGAACGTAAACGCTACGCCACCGCGAATGGAGCGCGCGGCTTGCACCAAATACACCGTGTGGCCGTCGCTGCCCATGACTGGGACATAACCCTCAGCCAGAAGGTTGCGAATGTCCACCAGAGCTTCCACGTGGCCGGGTAGGAAGCCAAATCCCGGCACGGGCTGCCGCAAGACGATATTCAGATAAGGATCGACCCGTCCGGGTGAAGCATTGAACATGTCCACCGGAGTAAGCGCGCGGCCGCTGGTCCAGCGATAGGAGGCGGACCAGTGCGTCTTCGTTCCCGGCATGGTGGCGCTCAGGCGGCCGCCGATGGCCTGCCGCTGGGCCTGCCGCATCCGCAAGCTGTCATCCTCCAACCGGCCGGTGGTGCTGGCCAGGTCAAGTACGCCGCCGAAAGCGTAATCGAAGGTAGCGGTTAAATCACCGGGAAGCTTGCGCTGCACCACGGCGCGGACCCCATGCGTGCTCAAGTCCGGCCCCTGATAGGTGAACGTGCCGGAATATGCGTCGGGCAGCAAGTCGCCGGATTCGCCGGACACCTCGCCCACACCCAGCAACGAAGCATCACGCAGGTGATCGTAGTAAGCGGCCACCATGACGTTGGTCTTGCCCATGCGCCGCGAGACAGAAACTTCTTGATGGCCCAAGCGCTCCATGCCGGGGCGGAAATTGCGAATGGAGAGACGCGGACGCGCATCACTCACTGGGCCGGAGTAAGGATTCAGGTCTTCGGTTACGGGATCGGCGGGCAGCGAACTGGCGTAGCGGTAGCCCAAAACGGTGTGCGGCCCCAAGTGCACATCCACCGCGCCAAAGGGCAGCGCGGCATTTACGCGGCGAATAAACTGTACGGTCTGCAGCTCGCTGCCAAAGCGGACTTCGACCACATCCCCCAGACGGAAAGAATCGGAGGCAGTAAGCGAGGCAATACCCAACTCGGCGTCGCGCAGCGCTGGATCGGGAGCGGCAAAGCGGCGGAAACTCGCCGACAACTGCGGCGTGGATCCATTGGCCAGGCGTCGGGTATAGGCGGCGCGCACGGTGGCTGAGGGCGACCCGGCGTAGCCAATGTTGCCGCCAAACCCCAGCGTGCTCTCCGCCATCGGATGTTCAATCCAGATGCGAGTGCTGACATCGGGCGAGCTGCCGTAGCCCTGAGCGTCCGAACCGGCGACAAAGGAAAGCCGCGCCGTAAGTAGGGGCTCACTGCGCTGTTCGGCTACCAACTGCGGATCCAGCGCCCGCAGAATCGGGCGGCTGGCCACGGAGCGCAGCGTCCACTTCCAGTCGTCGTCATCCCCCGCGCCGGTGCGCGGCAGCGTGTGGAGGTCATCAAAAATCGTGCTGAGGGTGAGGTTCACCAGCATGGCCACGCCGGCTCGGAGACTCAGGCGTTCCCGCACGGCGGGCAAAAACGCGGGTGCGGTCACACGCACGGTGTAGAAGCCGGGGAGCAGTCCGGTGGCAGCGTACGCACCCTGGGCGTCGGTAAACACCGTGACGGAACGCGCCGCCGAGGCAAACACTTCCACGGCAGCTCCCATCTGCGGAACGCCGTTGGCGTTGCGCACCACACCCGCAATGGAAGCGGAGCGGTCCGCCGCCGCGGCGCTCAGCGCCCACAGCAACACCGTCATTCCGATTGCCAGTCTGCGCATATGCAGTCTGTCACCTCGCCGGCGGCTACTCGATGGCAAACGTCACCGAGGGATCCACCACCTGCTTGGAAAGATTGTCGTTCACTTTGATGTTCATGCGGTAGACGCCGGGCTGCAGGCTGCTTCCCGAAAGCGTTTTCTGCAGCGTGACCTGATCGCCGACGTTGCCCATCTGCTCGGTGCTTTCCACACTGTGGATCACCGGTTTGTTGGTGGCCGCATCCACCACGTCGTATTCCACAGTGGCCGAAGGCTTGTGTGTCTTTTCGTCCACGCTCAGATTGTAGACCTGCATCCAGAAGTTGAGACGCTGGTTGCGCTTAAACGAGACCGGCTTGCCGTCGGCTCCGACAACACGGGGCCGCACTTTGGTGGCGCCAATCACGAAGTTGCCCGTCCCTACGCTCTTGGCCGGCACCGGTTCCATGATGTCCGCCAAAATCAAAGTCGAGTTCGTGAGCTTGTCCTCAGTGAACTCGGGCACACTGAGCGCCTTCTGCCAAGTGCCGACACGATCGCCGTTCACGTCTTTCACCACGATGTCCATGCGGTAGCGACCGGGCTTGAGCGGTAATGACTTCCAATAGACGGCCGAGCTTTCAATCGCCTTGGGCAACAATTCCGCGGGAATGTCCTGCTGCACCGTGTCTTCGAACGTCTGTGCAATGCGGCCGGTAAGCGTGGTGACGCGGCCAAAGATATTCACCGTGCCACGCTGCACGCCGTCTTTGTTGACGAAGGTGATGTCCTTGTTCTTGAGCTGAATGGTGACCGGAACCAAGACTGTGTCCGCGGTGACGCGCACAAAATCGGCGCGCACATCAAAGGGCATCAGACTCACCCGGATCTTGTGCGTGACCACTTCTTCAAGATCGTGGAACTTGATGGCCGGCGGCTTACTCAGCTTGGCAAACTGCTCCAGCCGGTCGAATTGCTTCGTTCCCAGATCGCGGTTAAACGGGCCCGTACCCAGGCGTTCCATGCCGCCGCTGAAGCGGTCGGCCTTGCGCGCCATGCCCATGGATTCGTACATCGTGAGACCGGCGTTCGGCGTGTAGAGCAGCGCGTCCTTCTCGGAGCGGTCAATCGTCATGTGGAAATCACCGCACATGCAGGTGTCCACAAACTCCATGATGACTTCCTGCCCCACGCCCTCAAGGTAGCGATAGCGCCAGGTTTCAAAGGGGAAGGTGGAAGTGGTTCCGCCGCCTTCTTCCTGTGGGCGCTCGTAGCTGCCGCCGGAGGGGTGCGACTCGATTTCGTCCGCCGGCCCGTACATGATGTAAATGCGGCCGCGATCCGTCTTCCAGCCGGGAATGCCCGCTGGGAAATGTTCGTTGGCGTAGGCGATGCGCCGGTAGTGTTCTTCCTTGTACTCGTTCTCCACCGTGTCCGGCGTAGGATCGCGGCGCTGCCAGAAGCTCTCGATGAAGTTGTCACGCTCCTCGTCGTTGCTCAGGCGCTTGAAGGCATCGCGCTCCTCGTCGGTAATGATCCAGCGCACGTCACTGTCCAGCCACGTCTTGTAGGTCTTGCCCAGCTCAATTTTGAGGGACTTGGCGTTTTCCTTGCGCTGCTTTTCATCAATGGGACGCTTCAGGGGATCTGCTGGCTGACCCTGATCTTCCTTGCTCTCCTGTGACCAGACGGGTACTGCCCCGAGCAAGCTACCCAACAAAACGGCTACCAACCAAAACCGCACACTGAACTTACGGAAAGACATGGAGAAGGGACTCCTCGGGTACACGCGTGCCACCCCATTCTAAGAACTCAGCCCGCGGGAAGCAAGGCCGAAAGCCGACCCAGCCCGCAAACTCTGGGCGCCTCCAGCCGTTGGGTCGGATGCCCGGCGCCGCCACCAGGTTGCCTTGTAACTGTTTATAATAAACATGTTGGGCTGGTCTTTGTGAGTTTCCTGGGGTCGCCGTTTCCGCTGCAGAGATTTGCGTCTCCGGTTTTCGATCCCCCAAGCACGCCAGCGCATCCGAAACATCGTGGGAGCAGTGTGGCAATGCTCCCGGAAAGAGCAGTCGTCCGGCATGAAGACCTGGAAGAAAGTCCTGATCGCGGTGGGCGCGGTGCTGTTGCTGCTCATCGCCGGCTTCACCATCAAGTATCAAATCACGAAGGACATCGTCACCCTGCAAACAGGGAAGGTGCAACGGCAAGATCTGGCCGCCGTGGTGACCGCGTCCGGAGAGATCAAGCCCAAGGTTTACGTGAACGTGGGCGCCAACGCCTTCGGTAAGATTATCCACCTCTACGTTCGTGAGGGTGACCGAGTGAAGAAGGGTCAGATGCTGGCCCAGTTGGAGAACGTGCAGTCTTCGGCCGATGTCGCAGCCTCGCAGGCTTCGCTGCAAGCATCTCAAACCGACGCCCAGGCAATGGTGGCGGGGGTGACCACAGCCCAAGCCGACCTGAACCGGGCCCGGGCGGATGCCGAACGCACCCGCCTCGACTGGACGCGAGCGGAAGGGCTATACAAAGAGGCCTTGATTGCCAAGGCCGAGTACGACAACCGGAAGGCAGCGTGGGAGTCGGCTTCCGCCGGCCTGGCGCAGGCCCGGGCCCGGGTAGCGCAGGCCCGCGCCCAAATGGAGTCGTCGCAGACCCATATTTCCCAAAATCGGGCGAACTTAACCCGGGCTGCCGACGTATTAAAGAAAACGAGCTATGCCGCACCCTTTGACGGCATGGTGACCAATTTGCCGGTTCGCGAAGGGGAGACAGTGGTCATCGGCATTCAGAACTCGCCCGGCAGCACGCTGATGACGGTGGCGGACATGTCCGTGATCACCGCCGAGGTCAAGGTGGACGAGACTGATGTGGTCAACGTGAAGTTGGGCCAGTCGGCTGAAGTGACCATTGATGCCTTCCCGCGGCAGGTATTCAAGGGGCTGGTCACAGAAATCGGCAACAACGCCGTCGTGCGGTCCACTGGCGTGGCCACCTCGCAGCAGAATATCGCCAGCCAGGAAGCGAAGGACTTCAAGGTAGTGGTCACGTTACAAAATCCACCGGAGAATCTCCGGCCCGGGCTTTCCACCACCGCCAAGATCACGACCGCTACACGCCCCAAGGCGCTGAGCATGCCCATTCAGGCGCTGACGGTGCGCCGCCAGTCTGATCTGGAAGCGCGCGCGGACAACGACGCGGTGAAGGCGGCTGCGCCCGCCCGGCCCGCGGGCAAGGAGCCCGAGATCCAAGGCGTGTTCGTGATTCGCCAGCGCAAGGCGGAGTTCGTGTCGGTGGAAACCGGCATCGCTGGAACCACCGAGATCGAAGTGCTCAAGGGCCTGCAGGAAGGCGAAGAGATTGTCACCGGAAGTTACAAGGTGTTGCGAACACTGCGACCGGGGACGCGGGTCAAGGTAGACAATGTGGCGCCGAAAAAAGAAGACGAAAGCTCGTGACTTTGGCGCGGTTGCAGCGTCTGTAGGTGCAGCGTCGACAAGTGCAGCGAGGCGGAGCGATCATTGACCGAAGGAGAACGCAACATGGCGGCTGCAGAAGTGCTTAACCCGTCGCAGGGAGCGGTGTCGACGCCGCCCGACTCGTGCCTGATTGCCACCGAAGACCTGTGGAAGACCTATGACATGGGCTCGGAACAGCAGGTGCAAGCCCTGCGCGGCGTGAACCTGCGCATTCAGCGCAATGAATACATCGCCATCATGGGACCTTCCGGTTCGGGCAAGTCCACGCTGATGAATTTGATCGGTTGCCTCGACACGCCCAGCAAAGGCAACTACTGGTTAAACGCCCAGCTGGTCAGCGCACTGAATGACGACGAACTGGCGCGCATCCGCAACCGGGAAATCGGATTCGTGTTTCAGACTTTCAACCTGTTGGCCCGCGCCACCGCGCTGCACAACGTGGAATTGCCGCTGATTTACGCGGGAGTCCCCGCGGAAGAGCGCGTCGAGCGCGCCAAAGGCGCCCTAGCCGCAGTCGGCATGGAATCCCGGATGACGCACAGACCCAATGAACTCTCCGGCGGTCAGCGTCAGCGCGTAGCCATTGCCCGCGCGCTCGTCAACAAGCCTTCGATCATCCTGGCCGACGAGCCCACCGGCAACCTCGATTCGCAGACCGGCCTCGACATCATGGCGTTATTCGACCGATTGCACAGCGAAGGCAACACCATTGTCCTGGTCACGCACGAACACGATATTGCCGAATACGCGCACCGCGTGGTCTTCATCAAAGACGGCGTGATCGCCAGGGACGAACGAAAGAAGTAGTGCGCATCAACCAGCCACTCCTTCGGTTTGCGAATGAAGTCGCGTGATCGCGTGATCGTGACCGCACTGAAACCCTTTGGGCGCCCCGTCGTCGTCGCGTTCTTCAGCGACAGGGCAGGGCTTTCCCTAGGCGAGTCTGACTGCGGAAAGCGGGCGTGAACCTACAACTGGGAGGCAATCGATTTCTTGAGTTTCCGGATGCGACGCTCGTTGCGCCGATAGAAAATCCACTGCTTGATCTTTTTCGGTTTCACCAGCTCCGCCTGCACCAGGATGCGCATGTGCTCGCTCAAAGTCGGCTGCGAGATACCAAGCTTCTCGGCAATCAGAACACCGCAGACACCGTCTTTGACGAGATCGCCATCCACCTGGGGGCGGAAGTGGGCCTTGGGGTTTTTCAGCCACTCCAGAATCTGCAACCGGCGGTCGTTGGCCAGGGCTTGCCATACCGTCAGGTTTGTCATATAGTTACTTTGCTAAGTAACGAAGTATTTGTCAAGAGAAAACGGCTGTCCGCGCGGGCGCAGGCTGCGCGGCCGGAGAAATGAGCGCAGAGTGATTTCAGCCGAGCAAGTTCGCGCCAATTACGATCGTCTGGCGCCCCACATTCGCCGTACCCCGGTGCTCGAGGTGGACGGCGCGGATTTCAACCTGCCGTGCCCCTTGGTTCTGAAGCTGGAATCCTTGCAGCACGCGGGCTCGTTCAAAGCTCGCGGAGCATTCACCAACCTGCTCACGAGAAAGGTCCCGCCGGCGGGGGTGGTGGCAGCTTCCGGCGGCAATCATGGCGCTGCGGTGGCCTTCGCCGCCATGAAGCTCCGCATCCCGGCGAAAATCTTTGTGCCCAGCGTGTGCTCGCCCGCCAAGATTCAGCAGATTCGCGAATACGGCGCGGACCTCGTGGTTGGCGGCGACCGCTATGCCGACGCGCTGGCGGCGAGCGAAACCTGGAGGACAGAGTCGGGCGCGATGCCCATTCACGCGTTCGATCAGGTCGAAACCCTGCTGGGTCAGGCCACCGTCGGGTTGGAGTTTGAGCAGCAGTGCAGTCAGCTGGACACGCTGCTGGTCTCGGTGGGCGGCGGCGGGCTGATTGCCGGCATCGCCTCCTGGTACCAGGGCAGGATCAAGCTGGTGGGAATCGAACCGGAACTCGCGCCTACGCTCACCCGTGCCCTCGAAGCGGGCCACCCGGTGGATGCCGAAGCCGGGGGCATCGCCGCCGACTCGCTGGCGCCGCGCCGCGTCGGCGAATTGGTTTTCCCCATTGCGCAACGCTACCTGAGCCGCACCGTGCTGGTGACCGATGATGCCATCCGTGAGGCCCAGCGCATGTTGTGGAAAGTGTTGCGTGTGGTCGCCGAACCCGGCGGGGCGGCGGCGTTTGCGGCCCTCACCTCCGGCCGTTATGTTCCGCAGCCCAAGGAGCGGGTGGGTGTTCTCATTTGCGGTGGGAATACGACCGCGGTTGATTTTGCACGCTGAACCGAACGAACCATAAACAACGAACCATAAACGAAGACAAAATTTTGGGAGAACACTCGATGTCGATCCAACGCATTCAAACCGGACCACGCATGTCTCAAGCAGTGATTCACAATCAAACCGTTTACCTGGCGGGCCAGGTGGCCTCGGGCGCGCCCCGCGGCAGCGTCACGGAACAGGTGAAAGACATTCTGGCGAAGATTGATGCCCTGCTGGCCGCGGCGAAATCCGATAAGAGCAAGATTCTGTCCGCCACCATCTGGCTCTCGGACATGGCGACCTTCTCTGAAATGAATGCCCTCTGGGATGCCTGGGTCGTGCCGGGTGCAACTCCGGCGCGGGCCACAGTCGAGAGCGCGCGTCTGGCTACGCCGGACTACAAAGTCGAGATCGCCATCGTGGCCGCGCAATAGCGCGAGCGCAGGTTGTCGCCGGCAAGGTCACGTGGGAACGGCCGCCCTCGGCCGTTCCTCCGCAACCTGAGTTGTGGGCAGAAACACGAAACGCCGTCCGGAGACGGCGTTTCAGGCAAACCTTATCCTTCCCTCTCAGCGACGATGATGACCGCCGCCGTCGGAGCCAACGGACCCACGTTGCCAGCCGCCTCCCCCGTAACTACCGCTGCGCTGCCCGCCACCGGGGCTGCTCTGCACTCTACCGCCCCCGGAAGGCCCGGCATACACGCGCGATTCACCGCCTTGACGATACGATCCACCCTGTGGCGCGCCGCCATAGTTTCGCGGAGCATAGTTTCGCGGAGCGATGTCTTGAACTCGCGGCCCGCTGCGATACCCGCCATCCCCGCGGTATCCGCCGCCCGTTCGCGGCGATTCTCGAGGATAGGCCGACGTCCCATTATCGCGAGGCGCGGGTGCCACCGGTCCCGTGGGGCGAGGCGCGCGGTTGCTCGCATCACCACCCCGGTTGTATCCGCCCCGGTTGGGGCCAGCGCTGGGCGTCGAGTTTTCAGCTGGACGCGGAGTGCTTCCCGATGGGGGCCGAACCACAACCGGGTTCGCATCTCTGCGGTTGTCCCTGGGCTGAGGCCCGCCACGCATCGATTCGCCACCCGTGGGCTCACCCCGTCGGGTTGCGTCTCCGCCCCTGGGTGCACCGCTGCCGTTCCCCAAGCTTGAGGGAGGACGAGGAACGTAGCGTCCCCCGGGTGCGTTCGCCGAGCCCGGGTTCACCGGGCCATTAACTCGTGCGATTCGCGGATTAGAATTTCCGGCATCGGGCGTGCTTCGAGGACCCGCCGCGTGTTCAGGACCGCGACCAATCTGGCCATTCGCCATCACCGACGGAGGCCGAGGAACGAAGCGTCCACCAAGTGCGGTCCCGGAGTTATCGACTCGTGCGATTCGGGGATTGGAATTTCCGGGTTCACTCACCGTTACGTGAGTTCTGCCGCGCCCCGCAACGTCTGCTGGAGGCGTCATCCGGGTCACCGTTGGCCGCGAAACAACTCCCTGCGGCGCACCGGCCACACGCTGATCGGCGTGGATTCCCAACCGGCCTCCGCGATTCGGAGCTACCTCCACTTGCCGCAACGGCGGCGCATTCGACCGCATGTTCGTGGGAACGTGAGTGGCATTCCTCGCCACCGGCTGCCCGTTCACGATGGTGGCTTTTGAGACCGCGGTAAATCCGCCGGGGTGCCCCATGTTGGTCCAGTACTTCCGAACCAACGGTCCACGGTTGTTGTAATAAATGTTGGTCACATTGGTGATGTTGACGATGCGCGTATTGGTGATATTCACGTTGCGGAAGTAACGGCGGCTGCCGCCATACCACGGATAGAACGGCTCCCGCCAGCCGAGAGCACACCAGCCAAATCCCACTCCGCCGCCAAATCCGCGAAAGCCCCAGCGTGGGCCGCCAAACCATACCACCAGCGCCGGCGCGTAGTAAGGACGTGCGTAATACGGACCCGGTACCCAGCCCCAGTAGCCGCCGGTATATGCCCAACGTCCGTAGTGGAAGGGGGCGAATCCCCAAGGCGCGTCATCCACCCAAGTCCATCCCCAGGGTGAAATCCAAACCCAGTGTCCGTAGTGATAAGGCGACCAGCCCGCCGCCACGTATCGTGGAGTCCAGATCGGGCCGTACACCGAGTCTTCGCGCCAGTAGCCATACTCATCCAGATCTTCGTAGCCCACGGTTCCGGGGCCCACATAGCGCGCGGAGAGGGAATGGTCCTGACGACGGTCACGCACGCGGCACCAGTCGTCAAAGCTGTCCCGACCCGGCGCTGCGAGTACGTCATGCTGCAGCGAATTGCCTGCGGTGAAGCGCACCTGACGGCCGGACTTGATCCGCACGCTCGGCCCCTGGCCAGTGGCTTCGCCCTCGCCGCGGCGCACCGTGACGTAGGTGGCGTTGCCGCTCGGGCCCACGTCGAAGCGATAGTCGCCCGCCTTGAGAACGGTGAAAGCCTGGTTGGGCGTGTCAATCTCGTAAATTTCGCCGCCGAAGAGCCGCCGCACGTGCAGGTTGAGCGTGCCCTGGTGCAATTGCAACTGCACAGCCTCGTCGCTCACATTGGTCAGCGTCAAGCTTGACTCTGCGCCCAGGCGCATCACCGAACTGCCCAAGCTCAACTCCACTCGCGAATTCTTGTCGGCCCAAATGTTGTCGGAAGTGGTGAGCGGGCGATTGAGCGATCCCTGCACCCACTCGTCCGTGCCATGGGGCTGGATGGAAACCGATCCCGTCAGATATTGCAAACGCGCCACCCGTCCCGGAGGATCCCGGCGGGTGGAATCATCGTCCGAGGGCTGGACTGGCTGCGCTGGTTGCGGGATGTTTTGCTCGGCAGAGAGCGCAGCACTCTCTTGCGGCGGCGCGGGAGTGGCGTCGTCCTGCGAACTATCTTGCGCCGCTACGAATGACGGGGCGAGGGACCAGACCACGACGAGAATGCTTGTCCAAATCGCACTCTTGAACCGCTTCATAACTCCTCCTCGAACACTTCCGGTTCTGCAACGCCGGCTCGCTACTACTTCTATACACCTAAACACCAATGGGGGAGGAGAGTTGCTCTGTTGCTGAGGATGGGATGCGGGCGTAAGACGGGCAGGTTGCATGACGCACGGGCCTTTCCGGGGATGTGGCAGACCCTTTCGAGATGACTGCGATGTTACCGGCGGGGCTGAAGCCCTGATTCATTCCAAACGACTTATGCGGCCCTGAAGGGCCGCACTTTGGCATTTATCGTGGCTTTTGGTGTGGCGAATGCAACGCAACGTCTGCCATGTCGCGCTCGTCGAAACCGGTTTAAGCTGGTTTGGGGGTTAAGACCCTGGCGCCGTAGCCAGAAAATCGCTATTCGGACCCGGCACCCGCATTAGTCCGCTGCGCTGTGACCGGCTCTTTTGTGAAGTAAGAGTGGTCGTAGAGGGCGCGGTACATGCGTCCGGCAATCTCGGCCGCTTTGGGGCCGAAGGTGGGGCGGCCGCCACGTAGAAACACCACAATGACGACGTTGCCCGCGTCCGTCTTGGCGTAGGAGGCAAACCAGCCAAAACGCGTGCCGGCGTGCGAGCAGGTGCCGGTCTTGCCCAGGACTTCTTCTTCGCTGAAGTTCACGCGCACACTGCGCGCGGTGCCGTAATGCACTGCTCCTGCCATGCCGTCGGTCAGTTCCGGAATGACGTTGCCGATTTCGAGTTGGCGTTTCACGCGCGGCTGGAAGCTGGCAACTTCCTCCGGCATTGACGGATGCTGCAGGTAATAGAGCGTGCCGCCGTTGGCGATGGCGGAGACCAACGCGCCGAGTTGCAGCGGCGTCATCGAAATGCCTTCTCCGAACGAGCACATCTTGCCCACACCGCCCAAACGCGATGAAATCTCGCGCTCTGGATAAAGGCCGCGCTGCTCACCTTCAATCTTGTAACCGGCCAGTTCACCCAGCCCGAAAAGGCGTGCATAGTGGTGGACACGTTCGAAGCCGAGTTTCCGGCCGAGTGCTTCAAAGTAGGGATTGTTGGAATGCGCCAGCGCGTCCGTCAAATTCATGGAAGAGCGGCGGCCGAGCTTGATTTCCGTGTCTTTGTCTACCAGGCCTTCACTCACCGCCGCCAATGCCACCGGAACTTTGATGGTGGAGCAGGGTTGCGCGCCGGCGGAAAGCGCCAGCTTCTGGTTGACCATGGCGAGCACGCGGCCGCTGGTCGGCTCGATGGCCACCACGGTGCCGTTCATACCGCCGAGCGCTTCGACCGCGGCGGAACGCACCACCGGATCTTCTCCATCGGTGACATCGCCCTCGGTCACATCCTCCGCAAACGAGCTGGTGTTGAACCGTTCATAGTGGCGACGGCGGCGGACGCGGCTCGAGCCCACCGAGCGCGAAACTCGGCTGCGATGCAACCGGTGCATGCGTTTGCGGGTGCGGCTGTTCTCACTTACCTGTGCGCGGGAGCGGTTCGGCGGCAGATTTCGAGGATTGATGTGCGCAGCCTGGGCCAGTTCAACGCCCACTACCAATAAGGCCAGAAATAGAGCTACTCGAAAAAGACGAAAAAGGCGCGCCATTATTCCTCAGGACTCCACGGAAACTGTTCCATCTGATGCGGGATGCCGGCGGAAGGGACACCGGGACTGGATTCGTCCACCCACTGTGACGATAGTAGGCCAGAATAGCCTAGTTGACAATCAGGAAATAACGTCGCCGTTAGCCCCGGCGTAGATAGACAACTTCAATATTTTCAGAATGTTACGGATAGTAATCCGGAGACGGAACCCTTTGGTAATCTTCACCGGTTACCTTCCTGGTAACGTCAGTACCGCCAGCTCCCCCTGCGACCCTCGCCGCGTTCCGCCACATTGACCGCCCGCCATCGCTGTTCTTACGATAACCTGCGCAAGCGGCCCTTTTCTTGACCCCATGTCTTCTGGCCAACCGTCAACATCCAGACTGGAAATCGCCCACGTTCTCTTCACCGACATCGTGGCCTACTCCCGCCTGCCCATGGACCAGCAGCCGCGCGTGCTGGCCACTCTGCAACAACTGGTCAGCAGCACCAAAGCATTTCGCGACGCGGAGGCGGAGGGCCAGCTCATTCGCTTACCCACCGGCGACGGCATGGCGCTGGTTTTCTTCGGCGACCCGGAAGCGCCGGTGCAGTGCGCGGTGGAGCTGAGTCAGGCGTTGCGCGCGCATCCGGAGCTGCGTCTGCGCATGGGCATCAACACCGGCCCGGTGTATCGCGTGCAGGACATCAACGCCAACCGCAATGTTTCTGGTGGCGGCATCAACATGGCACAGCGGGTCATGGATTGCGGCGACGGCGGGCACATCCTGCTGTCGAAGTCCACGGCGGAGGTGGTGAGCGAACTCGAAGCCTGGAACGCGCACCTGCATGATCTGGGCGAGGCGGAAGTCAAGCACGGCGTGCGCATCCATGTTTTCAATTTTCACGGCGAAACCGCGGGCAACCCGGCGGTCCCGAGCAAACTGCGTGCGGCCATCGCCAAACGGCGCACGCGAATCGCGGCGCGTATCGGCGTGGCTGCGGCCCTCGCTTTCGTGGGCTTTGCCGTCTGGTACCTGGCGAGCGGCCGTGGGCATCTGACCACCGGCATTCACCAGCGCCGTTCCATCGCTGTGCTCGGATTCCGCAATACGGGACGCGCTGACGCGGCCTGGATTTCCAACGTGCTGGCGGAACAGCTCACCACGGAACTGGGGGCGGGCGAGAAGCTGCGCATCGTTCCGGGCGAGGACGTGGCGCGGGTAAAGAACGATCTCGCGTTAGCGGAGATGGACAGCCTCGGCCCGGATACGCTGACGCGCATTCGCAAGAACCTGGGCAGTGATCTGCTGGTGCTCGGTTCGTACCTTGATGTGGGCGGGCAGTTGCGCCTCGATATTCGCATCCAGGACGCGGTGGAGGGCGAAACCATCGCCTCCTGGGCGGAAACAGGGACGGAGCGTGGCATTCTCGAACTGGTGGCGCGCGCGGGTTTAGACATGCGCGAGAAACTCGGGCTGGGAGAAATTTCCTCCGAGCAAGCCGCGCAGGTGAGAGCTTCGCGTCCAACCAATCCTGAGGCCGCGCGCTACTACGCCGACGGTCTGGCGAAGTTGCGCACGTTCGATGCGCTCGCAGCGCGGGACCTGCTCCAGAAAGCCGTGACCGCCGATCCCAACTACGCCATGGCGCACAGCGCTCTCTCCACGGCGTGGGAGCAGCTGGGTTACGACAGCAAGGCCGCTGATGAGGCACAAAAGGCCGTCGAACTTTCCGCCAATCTGCCGCGCGAGAGCCGGCTGGCCATCGAGGCGCACGCCCACGAAGCCAGCGGCCGTTGGGAAGAAGCGGTGAAGATTTACGGTTCTCTGTGGACCGTCTTCGGGGATGACTTAGACATCGGCCTGCGGCTGGCCACGGTGCAGACGAAAGATGGGAAGGCGAAGGACGCGCTTCAGGCGGTCGACCGGATGCGCAAGTTCCCTGCCCCGGCGCGCAACGATCCGCGCATTGATCTGGCTGAGGCCGACGCATTGAACGCGCTTTCCGATTACAAGCACGTGCTCACTGCCACCACCCACGCCGCCGAGAAAGCGCGCAACACCGGCGCGCGGCTGCTGCTGGCCCAGGCGACGTGGCAGCAGTGTTGGGCGCAGCGCAACCTGGGAGACTTCGCCAGCGCGCGCGCTGCAGGCGAACAGGCACGTGCCACCTTCACCGCGGCTGGCGATTTGCAAGGCGCTGCGCGCAGCCTTACGTGCCTCGCTAACGTGCTGGCCGATCAGGGAGACGTGGCGGCCGCGCGCGGCATGCACGAGGAAGCGCTCACGCTGGCGCGGCAAATCGGTGCGCTGGGCGACATCGCCGGCGCCTCCATCAACATTGCCCGTCTTCTGGCCAATCAGCAGGACCTGGCGGAAGCAACAAAGTACTACCAGCAGGCGCTGGCGGTCGCGCAGGAGGCGGGCGACAAGTCCGACGTGCTGCTGGCGCAGAACGGGTTAGCAGCCAACCTGCTGGTGCAGGGCGACCTGACCCGGGCGCACGATGTGCTGACGCAGTCGCTGGCTACGGCGACCGAGGCGGGCGACCAGTCTGGGATGGTTGAAGCGCTGACTAACCTCGGTCTCATCGCGTTCCAGCTCGGGGACATTGAGATCGCGCTTGAGCACCTGCAACAGGCGGTCGCCAAGTCACGGAAATTGGGGATGGAGAGCAGTACCGCAACCGCGCTCATCCTTCTAGGGGACGTGCAGCTGGCCCACGACGATCTGGCGGAAGCAGAGAAGGGCTATCGCGAAGCACTGCAAATCGGGGAAAAACTGGGGACGAAAGGCGATGCCGCCAGCGCGCAGCTCGCGCTGGCCAATCTGCTGCTGGAAAAACAGCAGCCCGCGGAAGCCGAAGCAGCCGCCCGCCAGGCCATGGACGAGTTTCGCACGGAGCGCAACGTCAACGAAGAAGCCGCCGCGCACAACGTGATCGCACAGGCACGGCTGGCGCAAGGGCGGCTCGCTGAAGCGCAGACAGAAATTGATGCAGCTAGAACTCTGCAGATGCACGACCAGACCACCTGGCTGGCCGTGGAGATCACAGCCGCGCGCCTACAGGCGAAAACAGGCAAGCCTGCAGCAGCGTTGCACCAGCTTGATGATCTGCTCGCCAAAGCGCGCAGGATGCGGCTGCTGGGATCAGAGTTGCAGTTGCGCTGGGCGCAGGCGGAAGCGCAGGTGGCAGCCGGAAATCGCAACGCAGCGGCGACGACGCTGAAACCGATGGAGGCCGATGCCACCCGCGCGGGCTTCACGCTCCTGGCTCGCAAAGCGGGCGCGCTGCGCCAGAGTATTCACTAGGTCAGCGTCCTCGAAATCTCTACTTGATCGAGACCCGTGGCGCGGCAAGCGGGACCGCCGGGGTCTGCGTGGTAAGAACGAATAACGTTAAACCGGCTCCCTGGCGCTGCTTCCCCGCGGGAAAGACCGGAATATTCGGAATGAAAAACGAGATGGAGGTGTGCGCGGCATTGATGGTAGCGGTGACGGCCGGAAGTTGCAGCGCGCCCTTGGTCGTGCAACGCTCGAGGGTGTTCCCACTGGGTCCCGTATTCGCGCTGTCACACACCAACACACCATAAGTCGCCGGGTTGGTGCCAGGAATAAATCCGACCAGATTATCCATGGTGACGGTCAGATTGGTCAGCGCGGAACTGAACTGAAAAACAAACAGGTAGTTGCCGCTGTCACACCCGCCGGTGCGCAAGGGGTCGGGAACGCTCTGCACGGCCTCGACATCCTGGCTGTCGCAGATCACCTGCCGCGAAGTCTTGATGTTGGGATTGAAGTTAATGGTTCGAGTCGGTCCGAAAAGGTTCCAGAAGGCTGCACTGCCGTTGGTGCCATTCTGCGATGCCCGGCGCGTTGGCAATGCGGCAAACGCCGGCGCCGCCAGCACCAGCATGGTCCCCGCAATCAACAACCTGCTGCTCTTATTCATACCCCACTCTCCTCAGTTGAAGTTCCCGGGAAAAACCGCGATGACAGCCTTGGCCGGCTCTCGCATCCAGCCAGGGAAGCCAGATCAAAGGCCTTGGCCTGCCCCACGCAGGCCCGCACCAAAAGTCCGCACCAGCTTAACCCGCTTCCGCGCAGAAGCAACAAAAATAAGCGTGCGCGGCGGGAGGCTGCACACCCTATGCAAGAAATTGCAACTCCTGCTCGTTGCGACCCTTTACTTGATCGAGACCCGCGGCGCGGCGATCGGGACGGCCGGGTTCTGCGTGGTGATCACGAACAGTGTCACCCCTCTCCCTTGGTATTGCTTACCCACCGGAAAGACCGGAATGCTCGGAATCGAAAACGAGATCGAGGTGTTGGTGGCGTTGATGGTAGCGGTGATGTCCGGCAGTTGCGGCTCCGTTGCGGTGGTGCAACGCTCGAGAGTATTTCCGCTCGGTGACGTGTCCGTACTGTCGCACAGAAGCACCCCATACGTAGGGTTGCTGGTATTCGGTGTAAACCCGACGAGATTGTCCATGGTGACGGTCAGATTCGTCAGAGCGGAGCTGAACTGGAAAATGAACAGGTATTTCCCCAGGTCGCAGCCGCCGGCACGCGTGGCAACCGAACTGGCTCCCAGCGAAGCTTCGACGTCCTGACTGGGACAGTTGACTTGGCGTGACATCTTGATGTTGGGATTGAAGTTGATGCCCTTCGTCGGCCCGAAAAGGTTCCAGCGAGTTGCGATGCCGTTGGTGCCGTTCGCCGACGCCCCGCGCACGGGCAGTCGGGCAAACGCGGGCGCCGCCAGCGCCAGCACCATCCCGGCAATCAGCAACCTGCTGCTCTTATTCATAAGACCCCTCTCCATGGTTGTAGTTCCCAAGAAAAACCACACGGCGCCAGGGCTGACACCTTACAAACGCAGCCAGCATCTCCACGGCAGCGAAAGCCGCGCGCCTACGCCGCAGAATTTTCCAGGATCGCCCTGCGCTTACATCCGGCCGGGGAAGCCGAATCCGACCTAGCTTACTCCCTCTTGGGCAGGAAGCAACAAGAAAGGGTGTGCGATGCATGGCTGCACACCCTGTGCAAGAAATTGCAACTCGCCACTTACTGGACGGCCTCGCCCCGCTTGCGGAGATAGGCCGGCACGTCCAGATCGTGCTGGTCGTAGGTGGGCGAACCCGTCTCCCGTCCGACCAGTTCCATTCCCGGCGCGTGTGTTTCCTGCACGAGAACTGGAGTGGCCGGCTCGGGCCCTGGATCGGCGACAAAGACCGGTTCCGGGTCAGGCAAGCGATGCAGGTCGCGGACAATCATCGGCGTGGTGAACGTCCGCTCACGTGAGCGGAAGCTGCCACTCTCGCGGAAGCCGGTGGCAATCACGGTGATCTTCACCGCATCTTTCATCTTCTCGTCGAGCACGGCGCCAAAGATGATGTTCGCGTCTTCATGCGCCGCGCTCTGAATGATGGTGGAGGCCTCGTTCACTTCCGCGAGCTTGAGCGAAGCGGAGCCGGTGATATTGATCAAGATGCCGCGCGCACCATCGATGGCGCCTGCGTCGAGCAGAGGTGAAGCAATCGCTTTCTGTGCCGCCTCTACGGCACGCCGCGCCCCACTTGCCGTCCCGGTGCCCATGACGGCGTACCCCATGCCCGCCATGATCGCTTTCACATCGGCGAAGTCGCGGTTGATGATGCCGGGAATGGTGATGATGTCGGAAATGCCCTGCACTCCCTGGCGCAAAATATCGTCGGCGATGCGGAACGATTCGAAGAAGCCGGCGTCTTGCGCCACCGCCAACAGCTTTTCATTGGGGATGGCAATCATGGTGTCGACCGCGTCCACCAGTTCGGCCAGGCCGCGCTCGGCCTGCTGCATGCGGCGCTTGCCTTCAAAGGCAAAAGGCTTGGTGACCACGGCGACGGTCAGCGCACCCATCTCGCTGGCCAGCGAAGCGATGATCGGAGCAGCGCCGGTGCCGGTTCCTCCGCCCAGTCCGGCAGTAACAAAGACCAGGTCCGCGCCGTCCAGCGCTTCGATGATTTTTTCAGAATCCTCGAGCGCCCCTTTGCGACCCACTTCCGGGTTCGCGCCCGCACCCAAACCGTTGGTCAGCTTGACGCCAAGCTGAATTTTCTGCGCGGCGCGCGACATGCGCAGCGCCTGCAGGTCGGTGTTTGCGACCACAAACTCCACCCCTTCAACACCGGCGTCAATCATGCGGTTGACGGCGTTGCAGCCACCGCCGCCGACGCCGATGACCTTGATCCGGGCGTCGCTGCGTGCGTCTTCATGGAAGCTGATGCGGATGTTTCCCTGTTTGTCCATGTTCTGGGTCCTCGTCTTCTGCAGTTTCGGTTTCGTGGTTCTGCCTCGTAAACTTCTTACGCGCCCTTTTTCGCGAATACCGCGCGCAAGCGGTTGGTCCAACGATCTGGTTGCTGTCCCCGCGCCAGGCGCGCGCGCTGGGCATACACCACCATTCCCAATACGGTGGAAAACTCCGGTTCGGCCAGTTCTCCGGGCATTTTCGCCAGCGCCGCCGGCCAAGCCAGCCGCACAGGACGCCGCAGCACCGTCTCTGCGACTTCCAGCATCCCCGGCAAACGCGTACCGCCACCGCTCAGCACACATCCGCCGGCGCAGTGGTTGAGCATTCCCGCCTGCCGCAGGTTCTCGCGCAGCAACTCAAACAACTCCCGGGCCCGCGGCTCCAGAATTTCCGCCACCAG
>JBGQDM010000056.1:0-20482 GCA_041495845.1 Terriglobia bacterium
TCATCCCCGGCAAACGCAAATCGAGCAGAACCACGTCCGCGGTCTGCTGCTCCAGCAGGCGCAAGGCCTGTTCGGCAGACTCCGCCGTGGCCGCATTAAATCCGGCGCGCTGGGCCACGTCGCGGCAGGCATCGCGCACCGGGCGCTCGCTGTCCACAATCAGCAGCCGCAAGAGCCGTGCTTCCGCATTCGCAGCCATCGTGGGAACCATTTCTGAAATCGACATAGAGACCTCCGCTAGGTCTGAGGACCGAAAAGCCTCACTATTTTTGGGGCCCAGTAACGGGTGGCGGGGACTACCGAATCGAACCTACGACCAAAATTCTTGCCTCGATACACCCAGGCCGAACACCTTCGTCAACCTCCAGCCGCAAGCTCGGGACAAACGGCGGAGGTACTCCCTAAACGGGAACACTATACGCGACCGATTCGGGAATGTGGAAGGAGTAAAGCCCAAGGCAAAGGGTACGAAAGTAGACAGAGACGCTTGTCCGCCAGCGGTTGATCTGCCGGAAGCACCGGACCAACTGGCACAACAGAAAAAGGGGCCGCAGGTGCGGCCCCTTTTCGGAACAAACGGTTGAGTTAGCGGTTGTTGCCCGACGCGTTGGTAGGCTCAGCCGCGCTGGCGGACTTTGACCCCGGCCCGTCATTGCGTCCCACCACGCCGTTATAGAGCGAAGCCCCGAGCACGCGGCCACGGCTAAAGCCAAGCGCCGTCACCGGGTAGCCCATGTCCATGCTGCGTTGCCACACCCGGCCGCCGTCCACGCTCTCGAACACCACGCTCGACATCCGGCTGGTAGCCACGAAGCGATGATGCGCTTCGTCGTATTGGATGCTGGCCACCTCGGTGGTGGGCAAGCCATTGATCAGGTGGTCCCAGGTCGCGCCCGAGTCGGTGCTGACGAAGCCACCCTCACGGCTAGCCACGAACACCTGACCTTGCGGAGCAAACGCCAGCCCGTAGATTTTGGTGAGGTAACGTGACGGAGTGCTCGACTTCCAGGTTGCACCCGCATCGGAGGACGCGTACACCGCATTCATGCTGGCTGCGACCACCAGATTGCCGCGGGAGCGCACGGCGACAAAGTTCGAGTTGCCCATCACCGCGCCGCCGTTCCAGCTCTTGCCCTGATCGGCGCTGGAGTAGAGGCCGCTGGCCGTAGCTGCCCACCAGCGATCGCCGGAAACTTCCAGGTCCTTCACTCTCGCAGTTAGTTCCGACTTAGTCGCGGTCTTGGTGGTAACAGGAACCCTCTTCCCTTTGCGCATTATGGTGCGAGTGGAAGCGGTTTCCTTCACCACGGTGTTGGCCGGACGCCATTCGTGGCTGGCACGATCGAGAATGAAAATGCCTTTGTGGGTGCCGGCAACCAGCGCGCCGGATGCGGTCTGACGCAGCGCCAGCACGTCGCGGCCGTCCAGTCCGCCGCTGCGCTGTTGCCAGCGCACGCCACCGTCATTGGAGACGAACACACCGCCAAACTCACGGTCGTTCATGAGGCCGGCATAGATCGTGTCCGGGTCATGACGGTCCACCAGCAAGGCCTGCACGGTGCGGTGAGCGTAGCCCTTGTTGGATGTCACCCAGGTCTCGGCGCCGTCCACGCTGGCCAGCACGCCGCTGCGGTCGGTGGCCAACAGAACCCGCTTCGAGTCGCGCGGATCCACGTACACATCGTTGACCACAACTTCCGGATTGGTCACACGCTTCCAGGTTTTGCCCAAGTCCGCCGTCTTCCACAAACCCTCGGTGGTACCGGCGTAGACGATATTCGGATTGGAGGGATCTTCATGCAGCACGCGGGTGCGGCGTGCGGAGAACGGAATCCCCTGAATCTTCTTGAACAACTCGCCCGCTGCTTCGCTCTTGTAAATACCGGAGCAGGCGCTGGCGAACACGATCGACGGGTTTTCCGGATTGACGATGACCGAGAACACGTCGGAATCGTCAATCATGCCTTTGTTGATGTGGTGCCAGTTGGCGCCGCCATCGTCCGTCTTCCACGCCAGGTGCCAGGTGCCGGCGTAAATCGTGCGCGGGTTCACCGGATCAATGGCGATGGATTCAATGTTCTTGATTTCCGATTGATTGGAGCGAGAAATCAGCGTCCAGTTTTCGCCGCCGTCATCGCTGCGATAGACGCCATCGAGGGCGCCCGCGACCAGCACATCGGGGTTCGACTTGGACACCGCCATGGCGCGGACACTCTTGCCGTGCATGGGCGAGAGCGCCTGCCAGCTCTGGCCGCCATTCTTCGAGCGGAACACATCGCCGGCGGTCTGGCTGTCCACACTCCAGGCCCCGACAAACATGATCTGGGGATTGCGTGGGTCAATCAGAATATGGTCGAGGACGTAGTCTTCGCGGTCGCCCAGGTGGGCAAAGCGCTTCCAGGAGCGGCCCGAGTCTTCGGAAACAAAGAGCTGTGCCGAACTGGTACCCAGGAAAACGCGGTCGGGATTCTTCGGATCGTAGGCCAGGCTGCGTACATCGCCGCCGTCCGGCCCCAACGCGACCCACTGCTCCGCCTGCAATGCACAGGTCGCCAGCAGCAGCAGCGCTCCCGTGATCAGGACATAACGCTTGATCGAACTCATTGAACTTGAACCCAGCATAAGGCGCACGCATCCCCCTTGAAGAATACTCGGCACAAGGGTGACAGCCTAGTCAGGCAGCGACAAGTTACTGAAGGACAAAAGAAAATGGGCCGGCTGGGAACCCCAACCGGCCCATGAGTTTACGTTACTGGGCCTTCTTTTTGGCCGCTTTCTTGGCTGCCGGTTTGGGATGGTCAGGCACAGCGGGTACCTTGGCCTCATCCACCGCCGTCGTCCCGGCGCTGTCGTAGGTCGCGCCAGCAGGCACCACCCAGTACTCGGCCTTCTGGCCGCCACCGGTTCCAGTGCGCGTTCCGATCCGGGTGGGATCGATTCCCTGTTTGGCTTCGCCACCCGCCAGATACGCCTTGGAGTTGACGGCCCGCTCGCCGGCCAAGTTCTTGCGCTTCTTCAACTCGGTATCGTCGGCAAAACCAACGATTTCGAGCCTGGCATCGGCGTCTTTCTGCATCCGCAGAGCCACGTCATCCAGAACCGCCTTGCAGGTATTGTCCACCCGCCACGGCTTCTTGGGATTGGGGAAGGCGCACTCGCTCAGCTTGCTGGCCTGCGGCGGAGGTGGAGGAGGATTCTCCACATTCACCGAAGTCGAAGCCGAAGCAGTAAGGCCACGCGAATCGGTACAGGTGGCGCTGATCGAGGATGTTCCCGCGCTGGCGCCGGTCGTGTCCAGAGTTGCGGTATTGCCTGAACCGGACAGTTTCCCGTTGGAGGCGGACCAGTTCGAGATCGTCACCGGCACGCCATCCGGACTCTTGCATTCGCAGGTGATGGTGGACGGGGTACCCGTTTGCACCGTCGTTGGGTTCGCCGAGCAACTCATGGTCGGCGGGTTCTTCGGCGGCTCCTTCACGGCGAAGCTGGCATTGCAGCCTGCCTCGCCACCCTTCTTCATCTTGGCGTCGGTGGCGCGAGCGGAAACCGTGTAGCTTCCCGCCGTCAGACCGGTTGTATCCACACTCGCCGTGTTGTCCTTACCCGTAACTTTCCCGCCGGTAGCAGTGTAGTTGTAGGTGATGGCATGTCCCGGCTTGAAGTTGGTGGTGTTGACGGTGACCGTCACCGGATCGCCGGTCATCACTTCCGTGGCCGAAGCCGAGCAGCTGGCGGACGGCGGAACTTCCGGCGTGCCGCCCAAATTGAACACCACACCCGAACGCAGGCGAGCGCCTGAAAAACTCGGGCGACGCAAGCTCGGATCATTCGTCAAGTTGGTATCGGTGAAATTTTGCCGCGCCCACACGTAGTCGGCTTCCAGCAGTCGCAGGCTGATCTTCCGGCTCACCGGCAAATCCACGCCGCCGCCCAGAACCGCGCCGATGCCGTTGTGTGTGTCGATCCCGGTTTCAGAAAAACGGTGCAAGCTGAGCAGGGTCTGCGCAAAAATGTTCAACCCGTCTCCACGCCACATGAAGCGCGGCCCGACGGAGAGCGTGTGATAGTTGTTGTTGTGCTCGTAGTTGCCGCCAAAATCACCGGTCAGACCAAAATACTTGTTGAAGTTCCAGGTCACCGCGGTGCCCCAACCCTTGGGAGCACTGTTCAGCTTCACCCCGGTGCCGGTGAAGTCGGGTACGGTGGCACCCGGGTTGTACCACTGATAGCCGCCGAAAATTTCCACTTTGGGCGGATTGTCTTTTTGTTCAGATTGCGCCAGCGCGGGCGCGCTCGCAACCACCAATGCCAGCGCCAACACCACGCCAGCCGCTAACCAACGCTTCACTTGCCCCAACTGACAAAGTGACATGTAGTCCTCCAAAACTCTACCGAAGTCGATGTTCCTGCCGTAAAGCGAATCTCTGCCGCCAGGCATCATGAAATGGGAATGAATATTCCGAACCATGGATTCTACCGCAACGCTGCGCGAAAATGAAAGCCAGTCAAGGAGTTGCGAGTGTTGCGGCGAAGATTTCGCTGCCTGAAGATGATCTCAGATTGAGATTGCTTCCCGGCGGCTTGCGTTCTGGAACCCAGCCAACCCCTCCCACCATTTAAGATGACAACGCAACCATGAGTCGCACTCGCGTATTGATTGTCGAAGATGAGCAGAACGAACGCACCGGCATGCAAGGGCTGGTGAGTGGCTGGGGCTACGAAACCCGCACTGCCGCCGATGGCGCGGAGGGTCTGGAGGCCATCGCCAGCTTTCTCCCGTCGGTGGTGATCACCGACTTGAAGATGCCACGATTGGGCGGGATGGAAATGCTGCAGCAAATTCCAGCGCCGCAGAAAGAAATGTTGGCGGTCATTGTGGTGACGGCGCAAGGCACGATTGACAGCGCCGTGCAGGCGATGCGCCAGGGCGCCTACGACTACGTTACCAAGCCGGTGGATTTCACCCGCCTGCGCACCATCCTGCAGAACGCCGCCGCCCGCCACGAAGACAAAGTAGAAAAGGAAGCGATGCGGCGGTCGTTGCGCGACAAGGGTGCGCTGGGCCGCCTGGTGGGTTCGTCGAAAAAGATGCGGGAGATTTTCCATCTCATCGAGACGCTGGCGCCGAGTACGGCTTCGGTGCTCATCACCGGGGCGAGCGGCACGGGCAAGGAATTGGTGGCCCGCACGGTGCATGATCTCAGCCCGCGGCGCAACAAGCCCTTTGTGGCCATCAACTGCGCCGCCATTCCAGAAACGTTGATCGAGAGCGAAATCTTCGGCCACGAAAAGGGCGCCTTCACCGGGGCGGTGGAACGGCGGGTTGGTTGCTTCGAGCTGGCGGAAGGGGGCACGCTCCTGTTGGATGAAATCGGGGAAATGCCGGCGGGCACGCAAGCCAAGCTGTTGCGCGTCCTCGAAGGCCGCACCCTGCGCCGGTTGGGCAGCAAGGTGGAAACTGAAATCGATGTTCGGGTGCTGGCCGCCACCAACAAAGTTCCCGACGAAGCCGTGGCCAAGGGCGAACTCCGCCAGGACCTCTACTACCGCCTCAACGTATTCACCGTGCACATGCCGCCGCTGCGCGAACACAAAGAAGACATCCCCGAGTTGGTACAATCGCTGGTGGCGGAGATGAACCAGAAGCATGGCCGACGAGTGGCCACCGTCAGTGAAGCAGTCCTGAACTTGTTCGCCAGCCATTCCTGGCCCGGAAATGTTCGCGAGCTGAGAAATGCGCTGGAACGCGCCGTGGTCGTCTGCGAGGGCGCAGTCATTGAGACCCGCCACTTACCGCCGGGCTTCGGTGAGGTACCCGCCCGGCCCACCGCCCACGACCCCGATGCGGTCCACCTCTCCGTGGGGACAACGGTGGGCGAAGCGGAGCGCCAACTCATCCTGAAAACTTTGGCAGCGACGCGCAACAACAAAACCCGCGCTGCGGAAATTCTCGGCATCAGCTTGAAAACCCTGCACAACAAGCTGAAGGAATACGGCAGCAGCACGGCGGAAGCAGAAACGGCGGAGGAGCGCTCCTCTTGATGGGTTCGGGCCGAGGAGCCGAGCTGACCCATGCGCCTGCGAACAAAAATCGTCCTCGCCATTACCGGCATGGTGGCGGCGCTGGTCATTGCCTTCTCGGTGCTTTATCTTTCCCAGCTCCTGCGGCAACGGGTGGCTTCGGCGTTTGAAGATTCGCAGCAGTTAGCCTCCCAGATTGCGTTCGCCGCCAATAGCGCCGTCCCCGACCTGAGCAGCACGCGCGTGGACACAGGCGATCCCGAAGCGGTGCGCAAGGCCCTCGGCGACTACCTGCGTACCGATATCACCCTGAGCAACGTCATGGAGTCCCTGGTGGGCAGTTGGCCGTTTCTCTACGATGCTGCCCTGGTAGATAAGGACGGCCGCGCTCTGCTCCATACCAATCCCAGCGCTACTGGGAAGCCCGTCCCTGTGCGTCCGGCGTTTGCGGAACTTCGTTATGCCCCCTTTCGCAAACAGCTTTCGCTGGTGCTGCAATCGCCGCAAATCTACGAAGTGCAGTTGCCCCTCGACCTTAACGGCACACCCTTTGGCACGGTGCGGCTGGGAGTCTCGACCGTCTTCATGCGCAATGAAATCCGTCCCCGGCTTCGGCACGCCTTCGTGCTCTCCGTGGCCGCGGTCCTGCTCTCCCTGGTACTGGCCGCCAGCCTTTCCCATGTCGCGCTGGCACCGTTGCAACGCATCAGCGATCAACTGGATCGGATGGTCGGCGGACAACCCGCCGAAGTCCTGAACGAAGCCGACCCTTACGATGAATACGGTCTGGTGACGCTCAAGATCGCGCACCTCGGCCGCCAAATCAATGACGCCAAGGACCTCTACCTCTACAAGAGCAATCTCGACCACATCCTGGCCAATCTGCAGGACGGTCTCATCCTGTTTACGCGGGACTGGCGCATCGTCCTAGTCAGTGCTTCCTCAGAAAAATTTCTGGGACGCCCGCGCGCGGAACTCCTTGGGCGCAAGGCCGAGGAGGTGTTTACCGCGGCCTCGCCGCTGGGAGCATTCGTGCTCGACAGTTTTCGCCAGGCGCGGCCCGTGCGCCAACGCGAGATCGAAGCCGACGGCCGACGCATTCAGGTGGCGCTTGATTTTATCCAGCAGGGTGGCACACCGATCGGTGCATTGCTGACCATTCGGGATGCCGAATCCGTGCGCCGGATCGAAGATGAAATCGAACTCTCGCGCCGCCTAGCTGCCATCGGCAGTCTTACTTCCGGCGTCGCGCACGAAGTCAAGAACCCGCTCAACGCCATCGCCCTCCACTTCGAAAACTTGCGGCAGAAGCTGCCCAAACTAACCCCCGACGCCAGCCAGCACATTGATGTGGTGGGCGAGGAAATTCATCGGCTGGATCGAGTGGTGCAAAACCTGGTGGACTTCACCCGGCCCGTGGAACTGTGCCTCGTCTTGACCGACCTGCACAAACTGGTGGAGCAGGTGACCCTGCTCGCGCAGCCGGAAGCGCAGGCCGTCGCCGTCGCCATCGAGTGCGGGCCCAGCGTGGAACCCCTGCCAGTAAAGATCGACGTGGATTTGATCAAACAGGCGCTGCTCAATGTGGTCATCAACGGCGTACAAGCCATGCCGGGGGGAGGGACGCTGCGGGTCTCCGCACGCCGCGAAAACGGAGACGCGCAGGTCGCCATTGCCGACCAGGGGTTGGGAGTTCCCGCCGATGTCCGCAGCAAGATTTTCAATCTCTTTTTCACCACCAAACATGGCGGCAGCGGTATCGGCCTCGCCACCACCTACCGCACCATGCAGATGCACCACGGCTCGGTGAGTTTTGAATCGATCGAAGGCACAGGCACAACATTCTTCCTGCGGCTTCCCCTAGCGCCGGCCGACGACGCCAGCCCGCCTACCTCGTTGGCTTCGAGTTGAGACCACCCCTAGGCGTGCGTTGCCTCGGCCACAAGACTACAATTCTTGCAGGATTAGCCCTGACACTTCGTCCGCGGGGAGGCGTTCCCGTCGAGAGCGAGGGGCCAGTGGGCGCATCCTGAGGCCTCCGGGGAATGTTTTGGCGAATCACAGCCTTGTTCATTGGGCTTCTGCTGTCGGCCGCTGCACTCGGCCAGGAGCAGACCGCGCCAGGGCCTGATCCGGCCCCTGCCGCGCCCCAACCCGCCTCCGCCCAACCCACGACCCCGTCCGGAGATCCAGCGTCTGCCAGCCGATCGCCTTCCTCTCCGCCGAGCGCGAAGAAAGCGGTTCCGCGCCGGAAGCATAAACGCGTAGTGCGCGAAGGCGGCGCCAGCGAGACGGAAGCCCGCTTGGCGCCTGGCATGCCGGACGAACAGGCTTCGCACCAGCGCCAGTCCACCAGCGAGCTGCTCAGTAGCGCCGACCAGCATTTGCGGCTACTGGATGGAAGGGCCTTGAGCACCGAAAAAGAGGCGATCGTGGAACAAGTTCGTCAGTTCTCCGCACAGGCAGCCACGGCACTCGCAGCGGGCGACCTGGTCCGCGCGCGCAATCTTGCCCTCAAGGCGCACCTTCTCTCGGATGATCTGGTGCGGCGTTAGGATCGTGTCCCCGAAATCGCTCTGGGCCTTGGGTTTAGGTTCTTGTGGGAATGGCCTTGTGTTGTTCTGATTCCGTAAATTCAGTGGAATCCTTATTGACAATCCCCGCCGCCAGCGCATAATTGTGACCCTCGGGCCCGGTTTGCCATTCCTTCCTTGGAGGCCTGCTATGCGTCCTCAGTTTGATCTCTACAAGCGCAACTACCATTCTCTTTCTGTGCGCGACTTACTGGAAGCGCGCGATGCCTATCACGTCTACCTGGCCCATCTCGACAATGTTTTTGCGACCGCCATCGGCCTCTTCCGCATTCGCGAAGATGACGCTGACGCTGAAGACTACACCGCAACCAAACACGCCGCGCAGAAGCGCGGAGAATATACGACCCGCCGCCTGGACAACACCGTGGTCCGGCCGTGGTCGTGGCCGTGTGTTTTGGTATTCGTCTCCAATTGGCTGAAACCAGAAGAGGCGGCGAAGCAGCGCGACCGGCTGGTGCCCCCGTTCCTCTTCATGCCCGACGGCCGCGTCGTCCCGGTGTGCGTGATCGAAGCGCCTCTCGAAGATCGCGACGACCGAACGCTCAATCCCACCGGGTTTTCCGGGCATCGGATCGGCGGCGGCTATCCCGTATTGTCCGTGGTGCAGGGACGAGAGCACATCGGCTCGCTGGGCTGCGTGGTAACGGATGGCAACGCTTACTATGCGCTGACTAACCAGCACGTGGCCGGGCCCGCTGGGCAGGAGACTTACACCATCATCAACGGTAAACGTCACCGCATCGGCGTTTCCGCTCCGCTTTCGCTGCGCGATGTTCCATTTGCGCAAGCCTACGAAGGCCTGCCCGGCGCCCACACCCGCAGCAACCTCGATGTGGGGCTGATCCGCATGGACGACATGGCGCAGTGGACAGCCCAGATTCTGGGCTTGGGCGAACTGGGGACGCTGGTCGACTTCAACGGCGACACGGCGACCCTGGACTGGCTGGGCACGCCGGTGGTTGCCTTTGGCGGCGCCAGCGGCAAACTGACCGGCGAAATTCAGGCATTGTTCTACCGTTACCGCACCGTGGGCGGCACCGACTATGTATCCGACTTCCTCATTGGGGGACGCCCCGGCGAGGTCCTGGCGACGCGACCCGGAGATTCGGGCACGCTCTGGTGCGTTGATCCCGACGGCGCCGAGGTCGTGAAGGGGAAGAAAGCGGCAGCCGAGCCGCGGACCTTCCGGCCCATCGCCATGGAGTGGGGTGGGCAACGGATGATCGCTGGAACCGCGGGAAATGTGGCGCAATTCGCGCTGGCAACTTCCGTGGCGGTGGCGTGCCGCGAATTGGATGTTGACATCGTGCGCGATTGGAACGTCGGGCACAGCGAGTACTGGGGCGCCGTCGGCCACTACAAGATCGCACAGATGGCATGCGTCGCCGTTTCCGCACCGCTACGCAATTTCCTGGAAGCGAACCTGGAGGCAATCTCCTACGCTCCCGACAACATCGACAAAAATAAAATCAAGCGCGACCCCACACACTTTGTGCCGCTTGCGGATGTGCCCGACATCGTGTGGAAGACCAACATGAATCACGATGCCAACGTAAACCGCCCACAGGAAAACTGGCAGCATTACGCCGACATGGACATGCCGGGAGCGGACGGCGTGACCCTGCTCGATCTGTGCGGCCACAACCCCACGCGGCTCGATTTGCAGGCCTGGAAGGACTTCTACCAGAACGCAGCACCGCTGAACGGCAAGCCCGTGAACCAGGGATCGTTGCCCTTCCGCGTCTGGCAGATTTTCGATGAGATGCTCGCCTTCCGCGCCGCCGACGATGAAGAGAAATTCGTGTGTGCGGCTGGAATCCTGGCCCATTATGTGGGCGACTCCTGCCAGCCACTGCACAGTTCCATGCACTCGGACGGGCTGAACGGGAGCCAGACCGGAGTGCACAGCACGTACGAAGAAAAAATGATTGATGCGTTCTCGGACGAGCTGCGCACCAAGCTGGACGATTTCCTGGCGTCCAACCCTGCCCCGGCGGCGCAGTCAATCGCCAACGGACACGATGCCGCGGCAGCAGTAGTCGACCTCATCCGCCGCACGCACGCCAACCTGCCGCCAGAACACATTTGCGAGGTCTACAACGGCCTGGGTGGCGGCCAGAGCAAAGCCACGATCGCAGGGCTCTGGAGCGAGCTGGCGGATGCGACCGTAACCTGCATCGCGGATGGTCTGCGAACGCTGGCCGCGCTCTGGGAAAGCGCCTACCAAAACGGCGCCGGAAATACAAAATTTTCAGGCGGGATTTCCACCGACGCCCTGCAGACGATCTACGAAAAGAAAAACTTTCTGGAGTCGCTGCACCTGGCGCACCTTGACCCGGCCAAGTATGTGGCCCCTGCGGGCGCGGGCAATGGCAGCAAGCCCAAGCTGCTGCCCAAGCTCGCCGCAACCGCCACGAAGAAAACGCACACGCAGAAGCACAAAACCAGAAAACGGGCTTGAGTTTCTTGCGGTAATGAAGGGCAGCCATCCGGCTGCCCTTTTTTCTGCCAGGGTCACGGGTAGCGTTCGGTTTCTGTTTCCTCTACATTCAATGGATGCGCGCCATCCTGCGAAAGCGCTCGCTGCAATTCGTTTTCGCCGCCAACGTCATCTCCATGTTTGGCAGCGGCATGAACGCGGCCGCGGTCGCCTGGTTTGTCCTGAAGGCGACCGGATCGCCCATGGCGCTGGGCACGCTCACCGTCCTCAACAGCCTGCCGGCCATGCTGCTCATGCCCTTCAGCGGCGTGCTGATTGACCGCGAAGACCGCCGGCGGCTGGTCATGTGGCTGGACGCGTTGCGCGCCCTGGTCATTTTGGCAGTGGCTATGCTCGCCCTGCTGGGCCACGTGCGCGTCTGGCAACTCTACGTCATGAATATGCTGGTGGCCACCGGGTTCTGGATGTTCTGGCCCACAGTGACCGCGCTGATTCAGGAGCTGACGCCGGACTCGGAGTATGTGCAGTCGAACACGTTGCTGCTGGTCGGCGTACAAGGCGGCTGGATGATTGCCGGTTCCGTGGTGGGCTTCGTCTACGAACACATCGGGATTGGTGGCGTGCTGCTGATTGACGCACTGACCTACGGAGTCTCGTTTCTCTGCTATTTCTGGGTGCGGCGCGGCCGCCATGTGGTGCCGCGACCGGCAGAGTTGCGCGCCGACATTTTGGCCGCCGAGACGGCCCTTGCCCGTTTCGCCCGCGAGCTGCGCGAGGGCTTCGATTTCCTGCGCACCCGGCCGGCGCTCCGTCTGCTGGGCGCCTCGTGGGCGCTCTTTCTGGGCGCCATGCTTACCAGTCACGTGGTCACGGCCCCGCTCAGCGACCAGGTGTTCCACGCCGGGGCGCGCGGCTACGGCTGGCTCAATGCCGGGTGGGGCGTGGGCGCATTCATCAGCGGCTTGTTTGCCGCCGCCATGTTACGCCGCTCGGGATCACGTCGCTCGGTGGCGATGTCGATGTTCGTGCTGAGCATTGGGGCACTGGCAGCGCCGTTCTCACCGGTGCTGGCAGCGGCTGTCCTGATCTACGGCGTCATGGGCGCAGCCCGCGGCTTGAGCGGCGTGGCCATGAATACCCAGATGATGGAATCGGTTCCGAGCCACTTTATGGGCCGAGTCCAGAATTCCTTTAACTTCGTCGGTACGGCATTGCAGATTGTGCTCAGCCTGGCCACGGGAATTGTCGCGCACCGTTTTGGACTGCGCTACGGTTTCGGCCTCATTGCTCTGGCCTACGCACTGGCGTTCGTCTTTGCGGCATGGATGCCAAGCACCGCCGCCGCCGCGACCGCTGAAGTTGGCGCCGCGAACTGATCCCGCGCTTCTGCTATTCTTGCCAGTTCCAACACTTTTTCCGGAGCTTTTGGATGTCATTGAACCTTGCAGGACGCACCGCCGTCATCTTCGGAGTTGCCAACAAGCGCAGCATCGCCTGGGCCATCGCCCAGAGTCTCCACGCCGCCGGAGCGAAACTTGCCATCACTTACCAGAACGAGCGCCTGGAGATGGAAGCGAAAGACCTCATCCTCTCGCTCCCCGGTACGGAAGCGTTTCGGTGTGATGTTTCCAAGGATGAAGAAGTAGCGCAGCTCTTTTCCCAAGTGAAGGAGCGGTTTGGCAAACTCGATGCTCTGGTGCACAGCATCGCTTACGCGCCCGCCGAAGAACTGAAAGGCGATTTCGTCAACACCACGCGCGAAGGCTTCCGCATGGCGCACGACATCAGCGTCTACTCGTTGATTGCGCTGGCCCGGGCGGCGGCGCCGCTCATGACCGAGGGCGGCAGCATCCTGACGCTGAGTTACTACGGCGCAGAGAAAGTAGTGCCGCGTTACAACGTGATGGGCGTGGCCAAAGCGGCGCTGGAATGTACCGTGCGCTATCTGGCTTATGATCTGGGGCCGAAAAAAATCCGGGTCAACGCGATTTCTGCCGGACCGATCAAGACCCTGGCCGCGCGCGGGATCGGTGATTTCAGCGACATGCTTAAGGCGCACGCCGAACGTGCCCCGCTCAAGCGCAATGTGGAAGTAAGCGAGGTGGGTGGAACGGCGGCGTTCCTCGCTTCCGACGCCAGTTCCGGCATCACCGGCGAAGTCATCTACGTGGACTGCGGCTACAACATCATGGGGTTCTGACGGCGGTTGCGGTGTGGCGCCCTCGGTGGAAGAACTTGCGCTTCAGTTCCGGGGAAAACTCTTTCAACACGTTGAATCCCGCGCCCGTGGCCATTTGAAAACCAAAGCGAGCGGCCATGTCTCCGGCTCGGTTATCGCCGTCCGGGTAGTACGTATTTGAAATGGCGCTTGAACCGGCCGCACCCAGGATGCCCGGGAAATTTGGGATGCTCCGGCCGGCGTCCGTCCGCGTGACAAATACCCGGCTGAGGGCGTAGCTGATGCGCGCGCCGCCTCCTCCTTCTCCTTTGCGGAAGTAGCGCGGATCGGTGTGCAACAGCGAAGGCAGAATCGCGGTACTCAGAAGTTCGCCGGTCAAGCCGTCCGCAAAATTTGCGCCGTAGCGTTTGCCGTACCCTTCAGCGCCCTGGCCGTAACCCTTGTTGGTGTTGGCCGCCTGCTCGATTCCGGCAGTGAAGGCGGTGAGCACATAGGTGGGCGAGTCAAAATAATGCAGGCTCAACCGGAATTTCTGGGCCACGGTGAGGGGCGCCACGTTCTTGCGCTCCGGCCCCACCACGCTGTAACTGCGCAACAGCGTGTCAACGCTGCGCTCGGTGGCCGGTTTCGCTGGTGGTGTTTGCGGATCGGCCCCAGCCGGCGCCTGTGCGGTCGCGGGTGCAACAGCCAAGGCCAGGAGTAGTGGAAACAGCACTAACGACTTGAGCATGAATTCCGTTTCTTGCGGGGTGTTCGCCAGGGCCGGAAGCTACGTCCGGCGATGAATCCTGATGCGCCGTTCGCTTTCTCCCAGGCGCTCCAAGACAATCTCGACATCCCGTTCGCGCACCAGGCGCGGAAATTTGTCCCCCCACTCTATCAGCAGGATTGCATTTTCGGCGATCAGGTCGTCGAGGGCCAGGGTCTCCAGTTCACGCGGCGTGTCCACACGATAGAGGTCGATGTGATAGAGCGTGACTCTGGGCCCGCGATATTCGTGGACCAGCGTAAAGGTGGGACTGGAGACGGCGTCCTCTTCCGCCGCGGCAAAGGCCTGGGCAATCCCTTTGACCAGCGTGGTCTTCCCCGCGCCCAGGTCGCCACAGAGCAAAACAAGTTTGGGCGGCGCCAGCTCAGCTGCCAGCGTCCGCCCAAAAGCAATCGTTTCTTCTGCCGAGTGCGTACAGACCTCGCGCCCGCGATCACTGGCCGTGGAAGTCACGAAGCCAGTATAGCCGCGGCCCGAGGCCGTGGTTCAGATGACCCAGCCGCGAGAAGCATCCGCTTCCCGCAGCCCAAGAAAAGTCCGGTCGGTAAACGACTGCACGGCACGGCGCAGGTTCTGGTGCGCCACGTCTGGCAGTGCCACAAAACGGAATCCCTGTAGGGCTGACGCCGCGGCTTTGCTCGCCGGCATCATCTCTGCCATACCTTGCACTGGACCACTCGGGGTGCGGAACTCGATCTCAACGAAATCACCTTCCGCTAAGGGCTGTCCCAAAACCAGCATGCCGCCGGTAATGGAAACGGTTGCGAGTTTCGCTTTGGCGCGTCTCCCGTCCATCAGCTTCACTGCTGCCGGGACGGAGCCCTCCAACTTAATGCGGGGAGAGCGTCGGTTGGATTTGGGTTGGGGAAAGTGACTCATAGCCGTCTTGACTATGACATCGGGTAACCCTTCCGGCGAGATTACGGAAGCAGCACAAGGGGCGGCGGCGACGACGACCCGCGGGTCACTTCTAAAGCCAGTGGAAACATGAGCTTGCAGAGGGCGTCGAAAACAGCACTGTCCTTCTGGACAAACCTCGACCGGTGCCTAAGTGGAGATTTCCACCACCGGCTCCTGTGCCCGGGCTCGCGCGCGGCGATAGGCCTCGGGAAGAAACGTGAGCAGGTCCGTCGCCGTCATGCACTGCTCGCCGAAAGAATCTCTGGCCAGGTCGCCCGCCAGCCCGTGCAGATACACGGCTGCGCGTACCGCTTCCCCCAACCGTTGCGGATTCTGCGCAATCAGCCCCGCGATCATGCCGGTAAGAATGTCTCCCGTGCCCCCGGTGGCCATACCGGGATTACCCGTCGCATTGACCCACGCACTGCCACTGGGATCGACGATCAGCGTTCGGTGTCCTTTGAGAACAACCATGACGGCGTGGTCGCGAGCGAAAACACGCGCCACTTGCAAACGGTCTTTTTCTACGGTCGCTACGGTGGTTCCCGCCAGTCGCGCCATTTCCCCAGGATGCGGCGTGATGACCACTTCACGCGCATGCCCATCCAGATGTTCGTCGCAGCCTTCAAAGGCGTTCAGCCCGTCGGCGTCGATGATCAACGGCCCACGATAGCGCTGCACACAGGTGCGCACTAGTTCCGCCGTTTCCGGATGCCGCGAAGCCCCGGGACCAATCGCAGTCGCCTCGCGGCCGACCATCAGGTTGTCCAGCACACCGAATTCGAAAGCCCGCATGGAGAGCGTGCCCATCTCTGTTTCCGGCAACGGCTCGGTCATCAGCTCCGGCATGAATCCTGCCACCGTGTGGAGCACGGAGCGCGGCACGGCTACGCTCACCAATCCGGCGCCACTGCGCAGCGCCGCCATACCAGCCATGGCCGCAGCTCCGGCTTTGCCATAGGACCCGCCCAAGACCAGTACGTGACCAAAGCTGCCCTTGTGCGCGGTCGCCGACCGTGGCCCGAGCAGCGGTGTAACCTCCGCCGCGGTTGTCACCTGCAGATTCAAGCTCGAGGTAATCGCTTCGGCAGGAGAACCAATCGGCGCGACTACAACCGGACCACGCGTGAGCGAGCCGAACAGGTGTGCCGGGCGCGGTGCGGTGAACGTAACGATGGCGTCCGATCGAGCGATCACTCCGGGCTGCTCTGCCATAGCATCGGCGTCTGCGCCGGAAGGAATATCTGCCGCAACTACGGGAACCGGGCTGGCATTGATCGCCTGGATCGCATCGGCGTAGAGTCCCTCTACCGGCGGCTTGAAACCAGTGCCGAGAATCGCGTCGACCAGCAGATCGGCGGCGAGCGCATCGCGCACTGTTTCGCTCTTTAACTCTTCGGCGGACTTCACAACCAGCGACTTTACCGGCATTTTCTGGAACATGGCGGCGGCATCGCCACGCAGGTCTGCAGGGTCCGCCAGCAAGATCACCCGGACGTCACGCCCCGCTTCGTGCAGTTTGCGGGCGATGACAAAACCGTCGCCGCCGTTGTTGCCCTTGCCACAGAGGACGGCAATCCGCTTCGCCGTTGCGTAGCGATCAAGCACGAAACCAGCCACGCCGGCGCCGGCAGTTTCCATCAGCGTGAGTGAAGGCACACCAAAGCGTTCGCTGGTGGCGCGGTCAATCTCGCGCATCTCGGCAGCAGTAACGATTTTCATGTGGCACGGCCGGACACTGCTACGTCAGGTCAGTTGCCCCCTGCCCGCAACGCTTTTTGTACGCGGCTGTTGTGGCGGCTATAGGTGAAGTACACCACCAACCCGATCGCCAGCCAGCCGAACAGGCGCGCCCAGTTCACCCAACCCAGCTTGTACATCATGTAGCCGTTAAACAACACGCCCAGCACCGGAACCAGCGGCACCCACGGCGTACGGAACGGTCGGGACTGACCGGGATTGGTGTTGCGCAGTACGAGTACCGCGATGCAAACAATGACAAAAGCCAGCAGCGTGCCAATGTTGACCATCCGCCCGATGTCATCAATCGGCGTTACGCTGCCCACAATTGCGGCCAGCAGACCGACCAGGATGGTGTTCTTCCACGGCGTGCGGAATTTCGGATGCACCGCGGCAAAGAACTTCTGGGGTAATAGTCCATCCTTGGCCATGGCATACAGCACGCGCGTCTGGCCCAAGAGCATGACCAGCATGACACTGGTCAGACCCGCGAGCGCGCCCAGGGTAATGATGTGCGACGCACCGTTCAGCCCGCGATCCAGAAACGCGCGGGCAATGGGTGCTTCGATGTTGATATCGCGCCAGGGCACCATACCCGTGAGCACCGCCGCCACCAGAATATAGAGCAGGGTGCAGGCCGCCAGCGAACAGATAATTCCAATGGGCAGGTCGCGCTGCGGGTTCTTGGCTTCCTGGGCCGTGGTGGAAACCGCGTCAAAACCGATGTAGGCGAAAAAAATGTACGCCGCCCCGGCGCCGATACCGGAAAAACCATACGGAGCGAAGCTGGACCAGTCGGAACCCCAGTTGCTTGCGCTGACATAGTGGAAGCCCAGGCCGATCACAAACAACACCACCGCCAGCTTGATGGCCACGATGGTGGCGTTGAACCGCGCGCTCTCCTTGATGCCGATCACCAGAATCGCGGTGATGACCAGCGCAATCACAAACGCCGGCAGGTTGAAGCCGATCTCGACGCCAAACAGGTGCGGAGCGCTCAACAGATCGTGGGAGCGCTGCACCAGTTCTGGAGAACGGGTCGAGGTGACTTCCAAAACTTTGTTAATGAAGGGCTGCGTGCCGGGCGCCAGCGATGGATTGCCGGCAATCGTCATTTCGCGCGCCACAATTCTTTCCGCCACTCGCAATCCCGTCCAGTGGTCGTAGGCCAGCCAAAGCGGCATCCGAATGTGGAACATGTTCAGCAGCTCGATAAAGTGGTTCGACCAGCCGGAAGAAACTGTGCTCGCACCCATGGCGTATTCCAGCGTCAAATCCCAGCCGATGATCCAAGCGAACAACTCTCCCAGTGTGGCGTAGGCATAGGTGTAGGCGCTGCCGGCCAATGGGATCATGGCGGCAAACTCGGCGTAGCAGAGTCCGGCAAAAGCACAGCCCAGGCCGGAGAGGACAAATGACAGCATCAGTCCCGGCCCCGCGTAGTGTGCACCCAGGCCGGAGAGCACAAAGATGCCGGCGCCGATGATGGCGCCCACCCCGAGCGCAGTCAGTTGCACCGGCCCCAACGTCCGCTTCAAACTGTGTTCGCCGGTCTCGCGCGCCTCCTCCATCATTGAACTGAGGGGCTTTGTCGCGAAAAAATCAGTCATGCCGGTCTCCTGAAGAACCGAAAATGTGAACCCTAAACTGCTGCACCAACCGTGCTTGCATTCCCGCCACGCCGCGACCAGAGAAAATACACGGGGATACCGAGCAGCACGATGATCAACCCCGGCCAGGTGTACTGCGGTTCATAACGAAGCAAGACCACATCAATGAAAACGGCCATCGCAATATAGACTGCGGGGAGCAGCGGATAGCCAATCGCGCGATACGGACGCGCCGCATCCGGATGCGTGCGCCGCAGCACAAACAGTCCGAAGATGGTCAGAATGTAGAACACCAGCACGGCAAAGATTATGTAATTCAGGAGCTGGCCGTAGCTGCCGGAAATGCAGAGAATCGAAGTCCACACCATCTGCACCATGAGCGAGACCGCCGGCGTCTTGTAGGTAGGGTGCAGCCGCGCCACGCTGCGGAAGAACAATCCATCCTTGGCCATGGCGTAATAGACGCGAGATCCGGCGAGAATCAGGCCGTTGTTGCAGCCGAAGCTGGAGAGCAGCACCGCGATGGCCATGAGCGCGCCGCCGAACGCTCCAAACATCTGCGTCATCACCGCCGTGCCCACGCGATCTTCGGCGGCGTATTGAATCCCGCGTTCCAGCACGGTTGTGCCCTGCGCACTTCCGGCCAGTGGCAGCACGCTGAGATAAATAAAATTGCAGGCAATGTAGAGGGCGATGACCACCCCGGTGCCGAGCGCGAGCGAAAGCGGTAAATTGCGGCTGGGGTTCTTCACTTCCCCGGCGGTAAAGGTCACGTTGTTCCAGGCATCGGCGGAAAACAGCGAACCTACCTGGGCCACCGCCAGCACGGTCAGCGTACCCACAAATACGCCGGGCGCAATCTCATGCAGCGAACCGAGGCTGGCGTGGTTCCAGAAATTACCGCTGAAGTTCGCCGCCAGCGCCTGCGCGTTCCGGCCGACGGTGACGCCGGCAAAGACGAGCCCGAGTAGTGCCGAAACCTTGGCGGCGGTAAACACGTTCTGAATCAGCGCCCCGGTTTTTAAGCCAAAAATGTTGATGATGGAAAGCGCCACCACCAGCAGGATGCCGGTCAGGTTCTGCGTGTTCAGTCCCACATCCATGTTGCCCAGCACCATGGGCCCGATGTGGATGGGCGGCACTTTCCACAGATGAATGAGCCAGTGGGTGGAAGAGATCCCGGGGAAGAACACACCCAGGAATTTTCCGAAGGCGACGCCTACGGCGGCAATGGTGCCGGTCTGAATCACCAGAAACAGCGTCCAGCCGTAGAGAAAGCCCCAGAGCGGGCCCAGGGCTTCGCGCAGATAAACATACTGGCCGCCGGCGCGGGGCATCATCGCCGCCAGCTCGCCATAGCTCAGCGCACCGATGATGGTCATCACGCCGGTGATGACCCAGGCGAGGATGAGCAGGGCGGGCGAACGCACTTCGCGGGCAATTTCGGCGGAGACGATAAAAATGCCGGACCCGATCATGGAGCCCATCACCAGGGTCGTGGCGCTGGTGAGGCCCAGCCCTTTGACCAGCTCCTTGTCCTGGTGGGTGGCGATTTCCCAATCAGCGGCGGTGGCAGTGTGCCTGGTCGGTGTGGTCAAAACGTCTCGGACTCCTTGGGGCGCTTCAAGAATTTACCTCAAGCGGCGCAAAAAGTCCTCCGCCGCGTGCTGGGGGTCGCCTAGAAGGTCAGCAATCACCGCCACGCTGTCGGCTCCGGCTTCGATCACGGCTCGGCAATTCTCACGGGTAATGCCGCCAATGGCCACCAACGGCTTGCGGGTAAACGTTCGCGCCTGACGCACTCCGGCCAGGCCAATTACAGGGTCAGGGTTCTGCTTGCTCGCCGTGGCAAATACGGGACCGACGGCGATGTAGTCTGCTGAAGTGGCCTCCGCCTCGCGCACCTGTTCGACGTTATGGGTGGAGACACCGAGAATCCGCGACGGACCAATCACCTGCCGCGCTCCTGCCGGCGACAAATCATGCTGCCCCACGTGCACGCCATCGAATTCGGCAGCGACGCAGAGATCGGCGCGGTCATTCATGATGAATTGGACGTGCGAGCCGAACTGTCGTTTGAGTTCGCGGGCTTGCTCCAGCAAGAGCCGCGCGGAGCCTGCCTTGTTGCGATACTGGAGCAGCGTGACGCCGCTGTCGGCGAGTTCCTGGACAAAGCGGCAGAGGGCAGCCGTGTCCGGAAACAACGAAGCGTCGGCGATGGGGTAGAGA
>JBGQDM010000057.1:0-20474 GCA_041495845.1 Terriglobia bacterium
ATGCCGTCCTGAATAATGACGGCGGTTTCATAGGCGTAGGCGGGATCGTAGGCGGCACAGGTGGGCACGGTGCTGGCGAGAATGTGGCTGTGTCCGTCCTGATGTTGCAGACCTTCGCCGGCCAGCGTGGTACGACCGGCGGTGGCGCCCATGAGGAAACCCTTGCCGCGAGAATCCGCGAACGCCCAGATGAGGTCCTGCACGCGCTGGAAGCCAAACATCGAATAGAAGATGTAGAACGGGATCATCTCCAGGCCGAAGGTGGAGTACGCGGCGCCGGCAGCGGTGAAGGAAGCCGTAGCGCCGGCTTCGGTGATTCCCTCTTCGAGAATCTGGCCGTCTCTTTGTTCTTTGTAATAGAGGAGCATGTCAGAGTCATACGGGTGATAGAGCTGGCCGCCGGCGGCGTAGATGCCGAACTGGCGGAACAGGGACTCCATGCCGAAGGTGCGCGCCTCGTCGGGAATGATGGGCACGATGTGTTTGCCGAGCTCGGGATGCTTGAGCAACATGGTGAGCAGGCGGACGAAGGCCATGGTGGAAGATGGGTGCGGCGCTTTGGACCCCTCGTAAAAGGTGGCGAAGAAATCCGGGTGCGGCGCAGCGATGCGATTGACGTGGGGACGGCGCGCCGGCACAGAACCACCGAGTTCCCGGGTGCGCTCCTTGAGATACACCATCTCAGGGCTGTCGTCCGGCGGACGGAAAAACTTGACTTCGCGGGCCACGTCCTCGGGGACGTGAATGTCGAAATACTCGCGAAAGAGCTGGATGCTCCCTTCTTTCAGCTCTTTTTGCTGGTGCGTTGGATTGCGCGACTGAATGTCGGAAACGCCGTAGCCCTTGATGGTCTTGGCGAGAATGACGGTGGGCTGGCCTTTGTGCGAGGCAGCGCGGAGGTAGGCGTTGTAAACCTTGACGGGATCGTGACCACCCCGGCGCAGATGGCCAATCTCCTCGTCGGTCATGCCAGCGGCCAACGCGGCGGTTTCCGGATACTTGCCAAAGAAGTCGCTGCGCACGAAGGCGCCGCCCTTGGCTTTGAAGGACTGATACTCGCCATCGACGCACTCGCCCATCAGCTTGGCCAGCATCCCGGTCTTATCGCGTTCGAGTAGCGGGTCCCAGTTGGCGCCCCAAATGACTTTGATCACATTCCAGCCGGAGCCGTGGAAAGCGGCTTCGAGTTCCTGAATGATTTTGCCGTTACCGCGCACCGGGCCGTCGAGGCGTTGCAGGTTGCAGTTGACCACGAAGATCAGGTTGTCGAGTTGCTCGCGGGCGGCGAGGGTAATGGAACCCATGGATTCCGGTTCATCCATTTCGCCGTCGCCGAGGAAGGCCCAGATCTTGCGGCCGGTGACCGGAATCAGGCTGCGGTGTTCGAGATAGCGCATGAAGCGCGCCAGATAGATGGCGCTGATGGAAGACAATCCCATGGAAACGGTGGGGTGGCTCCAGAAATCGGGCATGAGCCAGGGGTGGGGATAAGAAGAGAGACCGGGCTCGTCGCGGAGTTCGTGGCGGAAGTTCTCCAACCGCTGTTCGGCCAGCCGGCCTTCGAGAAAGGCGCGGGCATAGACGCCGGGAGCGGAGTGTCCCTGAAAGAAAACGCAATCTCCCGGTTGGTCACCGTAGCTGCCGTGAAGGAAATGATTCTGGGCGACCTCCAGCAATGTCGCCATGGACGCGTAACTGGCAATGTGTCCGCCGATGCCGTGGTCGCTCTTGTTCTGGCGATGAACCATGGCCATGGCATTCCAGCGCATGAGACTTTTGAGGTTGCGCTCAATGGTGCGGTCGCCGGGATAGGGGACTTCCTGGTCGGGGGAAATGGTATTGACGTAGGGCGTGTTGTGGCGGATGGGTAACGGGACGCCGAGCAACCGGGCGCGTTCGGCCAGACGGGTAAGCAACTGGGCCGCACCCTGACGGCCGTTCTGTTCCACAATCTGCGCAAAGGCTTCCAACCATTCCGCGGTTTCCTGCGAATCCACACGGCGCTCTTTGATGCCTTGATGCATGGTTTTCCTTCTGAGCGGAACCATCTCGGGCTGACCCCAGCCAGCCTCCGGAAGTACGGCTTCGGGTGAAACGTTAGGCTGATTATAGACGAGTTGGTGGGCCGGAGGTGGGGTTGGGGTAGTCTAGCGAGCTGGGTTTTGCCACCTTCAGGACGAGGATCGCGCGAGGACAAAAGAGCGTGGGTAAGCGAGGACGCGAACTGCAAGTTGCCATTGACACCGGCGGGACGTTTACCGACTGCGTGTGGGTTGAGGGTGGCGAGGTGCGCTCGCTCAAAGTTTTCTCCACGCCGGACGATCCGTCGCGGGCGATTGGGACAGCGCTGGAAAAGATGGGCGTGGCGGCGGAGTCGCTCGTCCTGTTGCATGGGACAACCGTGGGCACGAATTCGCTATTGCAGAGGAAGGGAGCGCGAGTGGCGTTGGTCACAACTACGGGTTTCGAGGACGCCATCGAAATCGGGCGGCAGGACCGGCCGCGGTTGTATGAGCTGCGGGTGCAGCGGGAGCCACCATTGGTCGAGCGCGGCATGCGCTTTGGTGTCGCGGAGAGAATCGATGCCAGCGGAAAAGCGCTGCAAACGCCGGATGCGGCTAGTCTGCGCGAGTTACGAACGCGGGTGGCGGAGACGCGGCCCCAGGCGGTGGCGATCTGCCTGCTATTTTCGTTTGTCAATCCCACCCACGAAGTGCAGGTGGCGGAGGCACTCGCCGGGTTGGGCGTGCCCCTCTCGATCTCGCACCAGATCCTGCCGGAATTTCGCGAGTACGAGCGCATGAGCACGGTGGTAGTGAACGCGTACTTGCAGCCGGTGATGCAACGCTACCTGGAGAATGTGCAGCGCCGAGCGGACGAGGGGCGGCGCGGCCAGGCTAGAGCGCGAGTGTTTGTGATGCAGTCAGGCGGCGGCATCAGCACCGTGGCGGCGGCGGCGCGCGAACCGGTGCGGACCGTACTCTCGGGGCCGGCGGGCGGAGTGGTGGGAGCGGCGGCGATGGCCGAGCGCAGCGGACTGGCTCGCATCATCACGTTTGATATGGGGGGTACGTCCACCGATGTGGCGCTGGTGGATGGCGGCCTGCACACGAGCACGCAATCGGCGGTGGCGGGACAGCCGGTGGCAATCCCGATGCTCGACATTCATACTGTGGGAGCGGGCGGCGGGTCGATCGCGCGTTTTGATGCGGCGGGAGCGTTGCGCGTGGGGCCCGAGTCGGCGGGAGCAGATCCGGGGCCGATCTGCTACGGGCGCGGCCTGCAGCCGACGGTCACCGACGCGAACCTGATTCTGGGGCGGCTGCCGGCAGATCGGTTTCTCGGGGGTGAGTTTGTGCTGGATGCGGAACGCACGCGGCGAGTGATGGGCGAGTGGCTGAAGCGACAAAGCAGCCGCCTTAGCCTGGCGGCGTTTGCCGCGGGCGTGGTGCGGGTGGTGAACGCGAACATGGAGAAGGCGATCCGCGTGGTCTCGATTGAGCGCGGGCACGATCCGCGGGAATTTGTGTTGGTGGCGTTTGGTGGTGCGGGCGCCATGCATGCCTGCGAACTGGCGGCCGGGCTGGGCATTCCTCAGGTGCTGGTACCACGCCTGCCGGGGGCGCTGTCGGCGTTTGGCATTCTGGTGAGCGAGGTGGTGAAAGACTTTTCGCGGACCGTGCTCTGGCAGCTTGGGGCGGGCACCGCTGCATCTGGACTTCACCTGAGACTGCAGGCAGGGTTGCGCGAACTTGAGGAGCAAGCGAAACGGGAGTTCGCGAAAGAAGGTTGGGCCGGGCGGGTGCGATTCACGCCGAGTATCGACTTGCGCTACCGCGGTCAGGGACATGAACTGAATCTCGCGTTTCGGCGCGGGCTGCTGGCGGATTTTCGCGCGGAACATCAGCGGCGCTATGGACACAGTCATCCGGGGCGCGAGGTTGAGGTGGTGACGCTGCGATTGCGGGCGTGGCTGCCCGGAAGTGGAGTGCGGGTGGGTGCGCCGGACGTTGTGCAGGCGAGGCGTAAGGAATTCACCACGGCGCTGTTTGCGGGTCGGAGAATGCAGACTGCGGTGGTGGCGCGAGAAACGCTGGTTCCCGGGCGGCGGCAACAAGGGCCTGCGATTGTTACGGAATATGGGGCCACTTCGGTGGTGCCGCCGGGCATGGCCTATCAAGTGGATGCGGCCGGGAATCTGGTGATTGAGGTTCGGAGAGGGCGGCAAAAATCTTAAAACGCAGAGTTCGCGGAGAACACCCGCAGAGATCGCAGAGAACTGCGTGAACCACCAAGGGCACGAACGTGCACGAAGGTAGGTGGGGCAAAATCTTGCACCGCGGAGAACTGCGTCCACCACCAAGGGCCACGAAGGTGCACAACGGTAGGCGGAGCAAAACCTACTGAGTTACTGGTCGTCCCGGAAATATCCGCTGCGGCAACGGACCTGGGCTGCAGGATAGGGTTTCAGCTTGATGCTGAGTGAGTGGAAGCGGGGATTGTCTTCTGCGGGTGCTGGGCGGAAGCTTACCAGGTACTGAGCGCGGATTTCGGTTTCGATTCGGGGAAGGATTTTCAGCATCTCGTCGTAACGTGAGATTACGAAGGCACGGCCTCCGGTGGCGGAAGCGAGTTGGTCGAGGATGCGATCTCCGGGAAACTGCAGGCTGCGCCGGTGAACCGTGAACGCGTAGAGGACGGCGTCGGCACGCTGGGCCGCTGCCATGGCGTCAGCGAGAGAGTGGTGGCTGAAGTTGTCTTCGCCGTCGGTGAAAAGAAACACCACGCGGCGGGACAGTCCCGATGGGGGCTGGTCGGCCAGGGACTCGACGAGCGCATCGAAGAGCGCGGTGTTTCCGCCCGGGGGGAGCTGGCGCAACGAAGCTTCTGTAAGCCTTGGCCCGGTAGGACTTTCAAAGTGAGTGCCAAAAGCCAAAGTGGAAACGTCAACCCCAGGAGATGCAAAACGCGCAGCCAGCGCGGCGGCCGCGTCGCGTTCGTCGGCAAGCAGGGGGAACATGGAGGCACTGACATCCAGCAGCAGAATGAGGTGGAGCGGCGTCTCCGCCAGGGAGTGGAATCCGGTGATGGAAACCACCGGATGCCCGTTGTCGAGAAGCTGAAGCTGATTGAGCTGGAGCGCGAGCAGCGGCTGGCCGTGGCGATCGAGAGCAGTGAAGGCCAGGGCAACTTCGGCAACCTCGCGGTGGAAAACAAGGTCTGCGGTGAGGGCGGCGGGGGATGGGGCAGACTCCAAGCTGGGTGAATTTCCTGCTTGCGCCAGGAGTTGTCCGAGAGAGAGAAGGGCGGCGAGGGATGCGGTCAGAAGGCGGGGAGCGTGCATAGGGAGTCAAGAGCTGTATCGGCTGGCGGCGCACGCGAGAGGATGGGGGGCGGGTTACGAAGGGCGCAGCAGCCTGTGGAAAATCGAGCAGCTATGCAGTATCAACCCCTCGCTACAATACGGGCGTGAGACCAAACATCCTTCTAGTAGAAGATGACGGCGATATTTCGCGGCTGGTGAAACACCACCTGGAGCAGGCCGGATTCAGCGTGCGGGCGTTCGCCAGCGCGCACGGGGTGATGAGTGAGGCGGAGAAATCGCATCCCACGCTTTTCCTGCTGGACATCATGGTGCCGGGGGGCGATGGGCTGGAGCTGTGCCGCAGGATCCGGCAGACGCCGCTGCTGAACGCGATTCCGGTGATTTTTCTGACCGCCAAGAGCGGAGAAGCAGACCGCGTACTGGGGCTGGAGCTAGGCGCTGACGATTACATTTCCAAGCCGTTCAGTCCGCGCGAGATGGTGGCGCGGGTGAAGGCGGTGTTGCGGCGGTTCGAGCGGCCGTTGTCGCCCTCACCTGTCAAAGTCGGCGAGATTGAGATTGATCCAGGCGCCATGACGCTGACGGTGCGGGGGCAGACGGTGGCTACGACGGCGACCGAGTTCCGGTTGCTGGATTATTTTGCTCGCCACACCGGACGCGTGTTCACGCGCGACCAGTTGCTCGACGCGGTGTGGCGCGATACTGCGTATGTGACGCCGCGTTCGGTGGACGTATACGTGCGACGCATTCGCGAAAAAATCGAACCGGATCCGGAGAACCCACGCTACCTGAGAACGGTGCGCGGAGCAGGATACCGTTTCGAGGCCCCGAAGTGAGACAACGGTATTTCTTCAGACTGCTGTTGAGTTTGGCGGTAGTGATTGCGGCGACGACCGCGACCGCGGACTTTTTTGTTCGCGGCGTTGTGGCCGAGGAAACCGTCTCGGCGCTACGCGGCAAATTGTTTCTGGCGGCGGGAGTTGGATTTCTGGTGGCCGTCGTGGTCGCTGCAGCCGGCGCGCTTACGGTGAAACGCCGCCTGCAACGGATCGAGGAATTTGCCGCCCGCTTGGCGGAAGGCGATCTCGGGGCGCGCATCGGCGATCCGGCTGGCGACGAGATCGGCCATGTGGCTGGGGTGCTGGACGGGGCGGCGCGCCGCATGGAAACCAGTTTCGCGGAACTGCAAACCAGCCAGCATCAGCTCGAAACCCTGCTGAACAGCATGCAAGACGCGGTCATTGCCGTGGACGCGGCGGAGACGGTGCAATGGGCCAACCGCAGCATGGAAAGGTTGACGCCGCGTATCCGCCTGCGCGCGCCGCTGGTGGAGACGCTGCGCGATCCCGATGTCTTGCGCACGGTGCAGGAAGCGGCAGAGACGCGCGCGGTCTGCAGCGGGCGGGCCATCGCCATTGTTTCCGGCAAGGCATTTGACGTAACAGCAGCGCCCATGCCAGGCGGCGGCGCGGTGGCCGTGCTGCGCGACCTCACCGAACGCGAACGACTGGAAAAAACGCGGCGTGATTTTATCGCCAACGTGTCGCACGAACTGCGCACCCCGCTGACTTCGATCCAGGGCTACGCGGAGACGCTGCTGGATACGGAACAAAGCAACGGACAGGTGCGTGAATTTCTGGAGATCATTCGCAAGAATGCGTCGCGGATGTCGCGGCTGACGGAGGACTTGCTGACGCTAGCGCGGGTGGAATCGGGCGAGCAGCGTTTTTATATTCAACCGGTGGCGCCGGCGGAACTGTTGCGCGAGGCGGAAGAGAGTTTCCATGAACTGGCCGCCGGCCGCAGCCTGCAACTGGAAGTACACACGGAGATGACGGAAACCGTGGCCGCCGATCGCGAGGCCATTCACCACGTCTTCGGCAACCTGCTCGACAACGCCATCAAGTATGGCGGCACGGGCGGAAAGTTGACGCTGGGAGTGCGGCGCGCCGGCGAGTTTGCCGAATTTTACGTGCAGGATTTCGGTCAGGGAATTTCTTCCGAACACCTGCCGCGGCTGTTCGAGCGTTTCTATCGGGTGGACAAGGCGCGCTCGCGGGAGTCGGGCGGTACGGGCCTGGGGCTGGCGATTGCCAAACATATTGTGCTGGCGCACGGGGGAACGATCCGGGCGGAGAGTGAGTTGACCCGTGGCTCGACGTTCCTGTTCCGGTTGCCGCTGGCGGAGAATCAACAAACAAGCGAAGTGGATCCGAAGGAGGAGATGGCATGAGAAACGTGCAGCAAAGAGTGGTGCTAATGATGGTGCTGGCCGTGGCCGCCTTGGGTCAGACGCCACCGGTTCGTTATCACGCCACAATTCAGGATGTGAAGTACACCTACGGGCCGGCAACTCCGGTGCTCCGACTGCAGCCGGGCAGTGTGCTGGAGACGAATACGCTGGATGCGTTCGGCAATGCACTGCAGAAGCCGGGGGACTCCTTCAGCATGGTCAAGGGCGACAATCCGCTGACCGGACCATTTTTCATCGAAGGGGCGGAGCCGGGAGACACGCTGGCGGTGCACGTGCTGAGCCTGGAAGTGGACGGCAACCAGGGCGTCGGCGTATTTGGGCCGGGGTTCGGCGCGCTGAACGCCACCAACTACACCCCCATGCTGGGGACGCCTTTACCGGAGAGAATCTGGTTTTATCCGATTGATCACGCGGCGAACATGGCGACGTTCCAGGCGGCGGATTCGAAATTTTCGGTAAAGATTCCGCTGCATCCATTTTTCGGGTGCATCGGCGTGGCGCCGGCCGGGGGAGAAGCGCGTTCGTCGATTGTGCCGGCGGAGTTTGGCGGCAACATGGATGCGCCGGAAGCCAGCGTCGGCAACACTGTCTACCTGCCGGTGAACGTCGCGGGAGCGTTACTTTATCTCGGCGACGGGCACGCGGCCATGGGCGATGGTGAGGTGGCGGGCTCGGCGATTGAAGTCCCGCTGAGAGCGCGAGTTCGGGTGGACGTCATCAAGGGACAGAAAATTTCCTGGCCGCGCTTTGAAAATGACGAAGCCATCATGACCGTGGGTGCGTACCGGCCGCTGGACGATAGCCTGCGCATCGCCTTCACCGAACTGGTGCAATGGATGCACCGCGATTATGGGCTTTCGGAACTCGACAGTTATGAATTGCTGTCGAAGGTGGCGCACATCCGGCTGGCGGAAATGGTGGACCCGAACTATGTGATTGTGGCCTCCATCGAGAAGAAGTATCTTCCGGCGCGGAAAAAATAGGATATTCACAGCGTAAATTCTTGACATGCAGGAAGCAGCGGGCGACACTCCGTGCAAGCGGTCTTGAGTTTCTTGCCGGTTGTAGTGGGGCGAGCGTTTCGCGATCCAGCCTCGCGGGAAAGTAAGTGGTTGGGGTAAGCGCCATAAGAGTCCGGCGCCGACCCGGCGACAGCGAGGAAGGGGAATGGAGCGCTACTCAATTTTTGACCACGCGCAGAGGCACGACCTTCCAGAAAATTCTTCTCCCGTTATAGAGGCCGCTGAGGTTGTCGCCGTGCCCGCCGCGCTCGATCAAAAACTGCAGACGCTGGCGGAACGCGCCCGCTACATTACGCAGGCGACCGGAGTCGCGATCGCCCTGGCTGAAGAACCCGGCGGACTGATGGTTTGCCGGGCTCGGGCGGGAGAGTCCGCGCCTGGTTACGGTGCCCGGCTGCACGTCTATCAGGGACTCTCCGGCGAAGCGGTGGCCTCCGGTCGCATCGTGCGCTGTGATCAGGCATCGCACGACGGCCGCGCCAATCGCGAGATTTGCCGGGCGCTGGGCGTGGAATCGGTGATGGTCGCTCCGCTGGCCGTGCAGGGAGAAATTGCCGGGATTGTCACGCTGCTCTCCGAAACTCCATTTGCATTTCAAGAGCGGGAAGCCAGGACTTTGGAACAACTGGAGCGAGCGGTGGAGGTAGAACTGGCGCGGGCGCAAAGGATAGAGTTGGGTGCAGCGGTGGCGCCGAAACAGGCAGAGGCCGCGGACAGTCTGGCGTTGATTGCGCCTCAGCGGATTCAACCGCAGGAGTGGTTCCAGCCGGCAGCCGGGGAAGTTCCGGAGTTTGTTGCCCGGGTAGCGCGCGAAAACGGCGATCGGGAGCGGGAATCCAAACGCCGCATGGCCGGCGGCGGGGAACGGATTGAGGCTTGACAAACCCGGTCCGGCTGCATAAAGTCCGACTAACTAGCGGTACGAAGCAAGACTAAGGTGCCCAGGTGATGAAGAACGTTTACGAAGTTCTGCGACAGAAGGAAATTGAGCTGGCGCGGCTGGAGAAGGAAGTGGAAGCGCTGCGCATGGTTGCGCCCCTGCTTTCCGAAGAAAAAGAGGGTGTCGAAGCCAGCAAGGCAATTCTGGCGGCGGCGGTACCCGTGGCGCAGCAGCCCATCCGGATTCCGCAGGCAGCGCCAGTTCCGGCGGCCCGCGCGGCCGGCTGGGAAGACACGGCGAAGCGCTGGCCGTAACCTGCGTCCGGCTGGCTGAGTTTCCACCGGCGGCCCGCGCGGCCACCGCATGATCAGACTGCCCACCCGTCCCCTCTTCGTGGCCCGGTGACAGAGGGACGAACTCCACCATAGGCTGCCTGCAATCTTTTCCGCGCCATTTCGCAACTTGCGTACGGGGTATCCTGCGGGATATCTGGTAAAGGAAGGGTTTCCCGTGGCAGCCCAAGCACCAGCGACCCCGGCGCGACGAAGGCGGATGCCTCGCTATGGGGCATCCCTGCCCATTGAGATCACGGTGCTGCGATCCGGAATCCCGTTGAATTTTCCCGGGCGATTGGTGGATCTGGGCACTGGCGGGATTGGCGCCATCGTTTCCGATGAACTCGCGCCGGGAGAAATCGTGGGGGTCGAGTGGCATCTGGATGCGGACGGGCCACCCGTGCGGGCGCGGGCACGGGTGCGGTATCAGAACCGGCTGCGCAGTGGGATCGAATTCACCCTGCTGCCGCCAGACGAACAGAACCGGATCGCGGCGTGGGTGGAGCGAACCCCAGGGAGCCGTGTCTCCGGCGTCGAATTGAGGAAAGACGGGACGCCCGCTCCCGGTCCTCCGCCCGTAGTGGAGATTCCGCAGTTGGAGGAACCGGTAGCGGAGTCCGGAAAAGCGGGCTTGCTGCTGCGGTGGAGTGTGCCCGTCGTTCTGCTGGCCGCGCTCGCGACCGGGTTGGGATGGTATGTGGGCGTGCGAAAAGCGCACGAGGGAGGCGGCGTTCCCACGCCGGTGGTGGCCGCGCCGGCTGCACCACGGGCCATTGTGCCGGCGGACATCATGCAGTCCATGCTGGTGCAGCGGGTGATGCCGGATTATCCAGAAGAAGCACGGCAAGCGGGGGTGGAAGGGCGAGTGCTGTTGCATTTGACGGTGGGCCGCGACGGCCGGGTGGCGGAGGCGAAGATTGTGGACGGGCCCGCTCCGCTGCAGGACTCGGCGCTGCGGGCGGTGCGACAGTGGCGCTTTGAACCCTTTCAGAACAACGGCGTGCCGGCGGAAGTGGAAACGAACATGGAAGTGGAGTTCCGGCTGCGACCCTGAGTTGTTTCAGGAACGCGTCGCCCTGCGGCTCTGACGCAGGGCGTGAAGCACCAGCATGGTGCTGATGGAAAAACTGCTCACCGCCACCAGGGCGAGCACCTGGCCGAGCATCGAGGGCTGGCCCTTCCAATCCTCAAAGAGAGCCCCCAGTGCGGTGAGAATCCCCAGCACATTCAACCACAGCGGGAGCGGCGGCGCAGTTGCCTCCCGGCGCCGCAGGCGGAGTTGCAGAATGGCTGCCAGCAGACCGACTGCGGCCAGCACGACCAAGGCGATGGGACTGCGGAAAGCGCCGCGGTTGGTGTAGAGGACCACCAGCGCGAGAATTCCGCAGAGCAAACCCGATCCGAGAACGTTCCAGCGACGAGGCGCAGTCATCATCAGGCGCGAGGCAGCCGCGCACAGCATGCGGTCGCCAAGCATTATGGCAGGCGGAGACAGATTTGTCCCGCGGATGCCGGCCCGGCGCCAGCCCGGCCTGCCCGGCATTTCGAGAACAAGGGATGCAGACTTAATTGTCGGTGCTGGTGGCCCACTCCACCGGCCGGGCTTCCCGATGGTGCACCGCGTAGAGCACAAGTTCGACGCGGTTGGAAACTCCCAGTTTGTCAAAGATGCGAAACAGGTATTTCTTGATGGTGTGTTCGCTCAGGCCGAGTTCGACGGAGACGTCGCGATTGCTGAGGCCTTCGGAAACCAGCGCGACCACCTGGCCCTCGCGCGGCGTCAGCAGTTGCTGGCCGGCATCGGTGACGACGCGGAGGGACGGGACCTGGCAGACCAGTTCGAGCAGATATTCGAGTTGCTGGTGGCTGATCCAGACCTGCCCCTGCACCGTGCAGTGGATGCATTTGCAGAGCGAGCGGAAGGGACATTCCGTCAGGCAGAACATTCCGCGCACGCCGGAGCGAAAGGCGTTGACGACAAATTCCCTGGCGGCCGCCTCGACCAGCATGATCAAGGGTACTTGCGGGTAGGCGAGCCGGATACGCCGGACCGCAACCAGGCAAGCTTCATGATCGTGGCTTGGATCCAGGAGGACAGCATCCACCGGTGACGCCACTAGTTCCTGCAGAATGGACTCGGGATTGCCCGCGCAGGCGGCTACACGAAACTCGGGACGGCGCCGCAAGGCGCTCGTGAGAAGCTGCGATTGCAAGTGGCTGTCGCCGGCCAGCAACACCCGAATCCTACGGAAAACCACATCAGACGAAGCGTGCACATTTCCTTCTTCCTACCTCGCAACACTGGTTAGATCCCAATGCTCATTAGCCCAGTAACGCGGCCAAATGTTTTTAGCATCGCAGGCAAAATTCTGTCACTAAAAAAATGAGATTGTTCCACAATCAGAACACGACATGGGAATTGGGCTGTCCGCAGCCGTTTCGCGCGATCCATAAAGGCCGCCTCTCTTATCTACGAAAGTAGACCTTCCTTTAGTAAGTGGGGCAGGAGCGAGCGGGATGCGCGGAAAGCGGGAGTGTGTAGGCCATGATTGGCCCGCCGTACATGGGCTTGCGGGGCGGGTGACCGCCACCGGACAACAAGAAGCAGATGTGGGAAACGGTCTACGCAAGTAGAGTGCTCGTTCCATGTCTTGTTGAGGGCGGGCGCTGCCGATACCTTCGTGCCTGTCGGGGTTAGCTCCCTCGTGGGCACCGGTGAAAGCAACCGGGTTCCACAGTTGGGACTGGCCGTCGCCGGGAAGAGATCGCTTCTGTCCGGCGGGAAGGCAAGGTGGAGGACGGGTACTTTTTCCGGACAGCGGGGAGACAAGAACCGGCTCGGGGCCGGAGTCGCCGGAAAGAGGAATCCAGAGCACTCGCGCAAAGCTTCGTCATTTGAAGTTTGACCAGCGCCGCCCGAAGTCCTCCACCTTGGCTTTCCTAAACGCAGCGCCGACGCTTGGCAGCGGGCTGCGAGTCTAGTTTCGGGCGTGCTTCTTCCGGCACGGCGTACTGGTGGAACCCCATGAAAAGAGATGCTGGTTGGAGCCGTAGCGGGGCCCCTCTGACTCTACGGGACCTGCTGGTAGTGCTCTTCCGCCAAGGGCGGTTGCTGGTGGCGCTCTTCGGCATCGTTTTCTTGCTGGTGCTGGCGGCGACCTTCAGCCAGCCGCGCTATCAAGGTGACATGAAGTTTCTGGTGCAGCGCGCGCGCCTGGATCCGGTAGTCACTCCTGCCAATAACAGCCAACCGCTGGTCTTCCGGATGGAAGTGACGGAAGAAGAACTCAACTCCGAAGTGGAATTGCTGCAGAACGCCGACCTCCTGCAGCGAGTGGCGGCCGAGACGGGGTTGGTGGCGAAGTCTTCCTGGTGGCCGGGAAGCACCGCGGAACGACGGCTGGACGAAGCGGCGGTGCAACTGCGGAAGCGGCTGACGATTGAGCCGGTGCGGCATACCAACCTGATTCGGGTCGGTTACCGGTCGCGCGACCGGCGGGAAGCTGGGGTGGTGCTGGCGACGCTGGCGCAACTGTATCTGGAAAAAAATCGTCAGGTGCACCGAGCGTCGGGGGAGTCGGCGTTTTTCGCGCAACAGGCCAACCAGTATGGAGCGACGCTGGAGAGCGCCGAGCGCGATCTGCTCGATTTTGTCAGGCAGACCGGCGATGTTTCAGCAGCCATGCAGCGCGATCTGGCCGTGCAAAAACTGGCGGATCTGGGACTGGCGCGACAACAGAACCTGGTGGCGGTGGTGGAGACGGAGCAACGGATCCGCACCCTGCGGGAAAAAATTGCCGGCACCCCGGAACGCGTAACCACAGCGGTGCGCGAAGGAGACAATCCGTTCTTGGAGCAGCAATTGAAGACCACATTGCTGAACCTGGAACTGCGGAAGACAGAGTTGTTGACCAAATATCAGCCTTCCTACCGGCTGGTGCAGGAAGCGGATGAAGAGATCGATCAGGCGCGCAGCATGCTGGCGGCGGCAGAGCGACGGCCGGTGCGCGAGCACACTACGGACCGGGATCCGCGCCACACCTGGGCCGAGCAGGAACTGGTGAAGGCAGAGGTTGAGCTCAGCGCGCTGCGGGCGCGGGCAGGCTCGACGAAGGCGTTGGTGGAGCGCTATCAGCGGTTGGCGGAACAACTCGGCGAGTCCGCGGTGCGGCAGGAAGACCTGCAACGCACGGCGCGGCTGGCGGAAGAGAATTTTGTTGTCTACCGGCGGCGACAGGCGGAAGCGCAGGTTGGCGACGCGCTCGATCAGCGCGGCATTCTCAACGTGGCGCTGGCCCAGACGCCCGTGGTGCCCACGTTGCCGATTCACGAAAGTTGGGTATTGGTGCTGGCCGCAGCACTGGCGGGCAGCGTGGTCAGCCTGGGATCGGTGCTGATTGCAGACACAATGGATCCGGCGTTTCGGACGCCGCTGGAAGCTGCCGAGTTGCTGGCGGTGCCGGTGCTGGCGTCTTTTCCTCGCAGTTCGATGGTCATCGAACTGCCTCAGTTCACCAACGATCACGAGTCCTACTTTGTAGAGAAAGATCAGGGAAACTGAGATGAGCACGCGTGCTGGAATTCTTCGTACAGATTTTTCGACCGGGCCCCTCCCCCAAAACGCTACCCGCCCCATGCCGGCGGATACAGCCACGCTGGGCATCGGCGAAACGCAGGAGCTCAGGTTTACCCATCTCCAGTTGCAGCGGCTGGTACAGCAGGTTTTCTGGCCGTTGCGCGCGTCCGCGCCGAGGCGGGTGGCGTTCAGCAGTGTCTCCGCTTGTCCCGGAAGTTGGGAAATGTGCCGCCGCATCAGTGGAGCGCTGGCGGAACGCAGCGGCGCAACGGTCTACCTGGCAGATGCCAGCCCGGACGAAAATTCCGCGATCGCTCAGCACGCCCCGGGGCAGAAACGCCCTCCCCAGAACGAGACGGGAAACTCCGCCCGGCCGCGAGTGCATGTGTTTCCCCTGCTCCGGGAAGCAGGAGTTGCGGAATGGACGCCGGAGGCGCTCCGCAAGAGCCTCGACGGGCTGGGTTTGCAGCGGGAGCTTACCGTGATTCACGCTCCTCCGATGGACCGGGGACACGATGCGGTTTGGTTGGGCCAGGTCACGGACGGTCTGGTGCTCCTGCTGGAGGCGCATTTCACGCGGCGAAGCGTGGCCTTGGAAACGTGCCGGACGCTGCGGCGGGCGGGAGTAAAACTGCTGGGAACAGTCTTGATGGAACGGCGATTTCCGATTCCGCCAGGCTTGTACGGTCGGCTGTAACTGCCGAGGGACAACTCCGCCAGGGATGGTACTGAACGTACCGGGCTTCCTCATTTCCTAACCATGGCCCCAGCCCCCACTGGGCGCACTACGGGGACACAATCATGAGCACGCAAGTCGTGCGCCCAGCGGAATCCCGGTTATTACGGGCCAGGGCGGCAGCCCAGCCTACTTTCCGGACGGGCGAAATCTCGAAAAAACTTAGAGCCGCCTTGCGGCACAAGCGGGCGGTGGATGCCAGTCTGGCGACCGCTGCTCTCGCCGTTTTGGTGCCGGTGATGACGCTGATTGCGCTCGGCGTCTGGCTGGACTCTCCCGGGCCAGCGCTTTACTGCGGCTGGCGCGCGGGGAAAAATGGCAGTCCTTTCCGCTGTTACAAGTTCCGCACCATGGTGCAAGGCGCAAACGAGCAGAAGGAGGAGTTACTTTCGCAGAACCAACGGAAGGGACCCTGCTTCAAGCTGGTGGGCGATCCGCGAATCACGCGCTTCGGGCAGTGGCTGCGCCGCTACAGTCTGGATGAATTACCGCAACTCTGGAACGTGGTGCGCGGGGAGATGAGCCTGGTGGGCCCGCGTCCGCACCCTCTGGATGACGTGGCCCGTTACGAGCCCGCCGACTTGGGACGGCTCGCGGTCACTCCCGGGATCACCGGACTCTGGCAGGTGGAGGCGCGGCAAGACCCGTCGTTCGCGAAGAACATGGCGCTCGACCTCGCCTACATCGAACATTGGACTCTGGGCATGGAACTCACCATCGTGCGGCGAACGCTGCGCGCAGTGGTGTCGGGGACGGGAGCTTGAGGACCACGTCCATGGAACGAACTCTTGACCGGTCGCTGTTCCCAGCTGTCGCGCTGGCGCGCTCTGTGGGTTGGCCGTTGCTGGCTGCCGTGCGATTTGCTCCCTGGCTTTATCTTGGCATGCTCCTGATCTTCCTGTTCCGGCCGCCCGATGTCGACCTTTACGGGCTCGACCGGTTGGGTTTTGCGGTGGTCTGCAGTGCGGCGCTGTTGCGGACATTGTTGCAACGGCCGGCGAGGACACTCTCCGGAATGCTCTGGCCCATGGGCGGGCTGCTGGTGCTGGCCACGTTGAGTGCGGTGCAACAACCTTACGCGGCGCAGACGTGGAGTCTGCTGGCAGCGAAGTTTGCAGTTCCTTTCACGCTGTTTGCCATCGCGCCCGTAGTTTTTGATGGCGAAGATTCAGCCGTTTTGCTGGAAAACTTTCTGCTGGTGGTCCTCGGCTATCTCGTCATCACTGCGCTAGCTGTGCTTTTCGACATCAGGGTGCTGGTGCTCCCGCAATACATTCTCGATACCGATCTCGGCATCCATGCCGACCGGGCCCGCGGGCCTTTTCTGCAGAGTGTCGCCAATGGCGTGACGTTGAACCTGCTCGGCCTGTTGGCGTTGGAGCGGTGGCGGCAGGGACGGATGCGGACGGAATGGGCGGTGGTGCTGGCGGGCGGCGTCGTGCTGGCCATCGTAGCCACGATGACGCGCGCCGTTTGGATTTCTTTTGTCGTGTCGATGGTGGGCGCGATGTTGTGGCGCCATGGAGCGCGGAAGGCGCTGCTGGCAGTTGCCGTGGCGGGGGTACTGCTGGTGGCGGGAATCGTCTTCACAGGCCAGAGCGACCGGCTGCAGGAGCGTGCGGCAGAAAGTGGGCCGGTCGAAATCCGGCTGGCAGTCTACGAAGCAGCCGTCGGGATGATCCAGGAGCGCCCGCTTCTGGGTTGGGGGACAAACCGGATGCCGGAAGAGTTGGCTCTGCGGCTCGAGGGCTACCGGTTGCAGTCCTACTGGGCGCACAACACTTATCTCGAGATTCTGGTGGAGCACGGGGTGTTCGGGTTGGGGCTCTACCTCTGGATGCTGCTGGGAATGTTTCGCCTTGGTCGGGATCGTGGTCGGCCAACGTCGCAGGCTGGCACGTTGGGAAGCGCCGGCTTCCGGAGACTGTGGCCGGTGCTGATTGGGGTCTACGCCTTCAATGCATGCTTCGTGGTGATGAACTACCAGTTTGTGAATGCGCTGCTCTTCACGCTGGCCGGTTTACTGGCTGCCGCGACACCGCGCCGGGAGGAAGCCCGTGTCCGCTAGCACGAAGAAGAAAGCGGAAGCCATCGTCATCGGCGGGGCCGGATACCTGGCGGCGCGCTACGGGCTGAGCACGCTGCTGAATCTTGGCAACATGCTGGTGCTGACGTGGTGGATCGGGCCGCGGGCCTACGGTCTGTTCGCGTCGGCGGTGGCGTTGAGTACTTTTCTGGCGAGCCTGAGCCGTGCCGGACTGGACACCTATGTGGTGCGCTGCGAAAAAGTTCCGGGGCCGGAACTTCTGGCCTGCGCCGCGGCTTGGATCGCACGCATTTCTGCCGGGCTGGTGTTGGCCGGAGTGCTGGCGGCGCCGCTGTTGCGGGCGTGGTATCCCAGCCCCGGCGTGGTTGCGCCCTACCTGGCGCTGCTGATCACGGTCCCACTGGTGGGGCTGGCGGGAATTCCGCTGGCCACGCTGGAGCGGGACCTGCAGTTTCAGAAAGTGGCGGGAATCGAACTGGGCGGACAGATGCTAGCGCTGTTGGTGAGCGCGACACTGGCGTGGTTGCAGATGGGAGTCTGGGCGCCGGTGTGTGGACACATCGCGTGGCAGGCATTTCTGTTTGGCGGAGGGGCCGTCGCGGCAGGCTGGACTCCGCGACTCGCCTGGCGGACCTCGGCGCCGCGAGACATGTTGAGCTTCGCACTCGGCTACTCGACGTCGATGCGGGTATGGCAGGCGCGTAGCCTGGTGGCGCCGTTGCTGGTGGGCCGACTGGCGGGGCCGGAGGGAGTGGCGTATGTCGCACTGGCGCTGCGCTTCGCCGAAGGTCTGGGGTTTGTGCGCGCAGCGGCCGGCAGGGTGGGCATTGCCGCGTTGTCGCGCTGGCGTGATGACCCGCGACGCTTTGTCCTCGCAGTGGAAAAAGGAATGCGTTTGCAGGTATTGACGTTGGGGCCCCTGCTCTGCACGTTTGCCTTGCTGGGCCCATACTTGGTGCCGCGCTTTCTGGGTGCACGCTGGGTCCCGTCTTTGACCGTCTTCCCGTTGGTGGCCGCGGGAGTGCTCATCCACAGCATCTTCAACCTGCAAGCGTCGGCGCTATTCGTCCTGGAGCGGCAGTGGTCGGTGACGTGGAGCTACGGCTGGCATGTCGCGTTACTGACCGGAGTGGCCGCGGTCGCCGTGCCCAGACTCGGTTTGCGCGGATATGGCTGGGCGGAGTTGGCCGCGTGCCTCGCCTACGGTGGGATTCACCGCTCGCTGAAGCAGGTGGCGGGCTTGGTTTACGGCTCGAGTCTCGGGTGGGCGACGGCATTCGTCGTCGTCCTGCTGGGCCAGATTTTTGCCGGGGCTGGCCGGACGCTGTCTTGGTTCCCCCTCCTGATCATGATTGCCGACTTGTTGTGGAAGTTCTGGCGTAACGCGGACGGCACCGTTCTTTCATCGTGGGCGAGAAGTTTCCGTACCGCCCCAGAAAGGAGTGGGCCATGATTCGACAAGCTCTGGCATTTGCAGGCAAAACCCGTCGGCGCGGATGGAGTTACGTAGAAGCGGTGTCTGCCTATCACGCACGTCGGGTGCGCTACCAGTGGGCTCCGGGCGAGACGGGCTTACCGGGAGGCGCGAGCGCGCCGGGCGGAGTCTTTCATTTTCAGGCCGCCGAGGTGCGCACCATCGTGCAGGCGGTGCCGGTGGAAATCCAACAGCGGGTGCTGCGCGAAGCCGACGAAGTGATGGCGCAGCGCTTCTCCTTCCGCGGCTTGCCCGCGGTGCAGTTCGCCGATGTGGTGGATTGGGCAGCCTGCCCGGAAGACAATCTCTCCTGGTCGTGGGACCTCAACCGGCACCGTTATTTTCCCACCCTGGGAACCGCGTTTTTTTACTCCGGGGACCACAACTATTTGCAAAAGTTGTTGCAGCTTTGGCAAAACTGGGTGGAGCTCAATCCCGCAGGCCGGGGCGCAAACTGGAAGTCTCCGTTTGAGGTTGCCGCTCGCCTCTCCAACTGGCTGTGGGCCTATTTTCTGCTCGACGCTTCGGAAACGGTTTCTGTTTCGGAGAAGAAAAATCTCTATCGCGCCCTGCTCGATCACGCCACCTTCCTGGCGGCGCACCTGGAGTATCACTGGCCCAACAATCATCTTCTGCTGGAGGCCAAAGCGCTGTACGAGTTTGCTCTTGCCTTCCCCGATGGCGCGCAGGGGCAGATGTGGAAAGAAAAGGCCGGGACACTGCTGGAAGAGCAAGTTGCCGCACAGGTGCTGGGGGACGGTGTCCACGCCGAATTGTGTTCGATGTATCACGAGATCATTGCCGGCGAGTTGGGGGAACTGCTGCTCTTGAACTGGCGGCTGGGAGTCCCGCTGACGCCGGTGGTGGAAGAACGCATTGTGCGCATGGGCCGCTTTTCCCGCGCCCTTTGCCGAGCGGATGGAACGCGGCCACAGCTGGGAGAATCCTCCGCCAATGACACCAACCATCGCTTTGACTTCGCGCAACACGAGCACTCGGACCTGAATTTTTGGATCTGTCCGGCACCGGTAAAAGCAACGGAGCAGCACGCGCGGCTCTACCACCTGGAAGAGTTTCCCGATGCAGGATACGCGATCGTGCGGGGCGGCGAACCGGGCCGGAAGGTCCATCTCATATTCGACGCGGGCGCGTTTAGCCGGTGCGCTGCCGCCAATCACGGCCACTGCGATGCCTTGAGTTTTGAATTTCATGCGGCCGGGCAGCCCGTGCTGGTCGATCCGGGTTTCTATTACCCCTGGAATGATGATCGCGAGTGGGCGGAGTTTTTTCGCAGCACCGCGGCGCACAACACGCTGCGCATTGATGGCAAAGAACAGTCCGACCTCTCCGGCCACTGGGATGTGGGTAAGACGGCAGAATCGGAACTGGGGGCGTGTGGCGCGGATGGGCAAAGCGCCCGGGTGAGCGGAAAATCCGTGCCGTTCTGGGCGGAAGGGTTGGGAATCCAGCAACGCCGGGAGGTGGAGGTGCGAACCGACGGCTTGGCGGTACTGGACCAGATCAGCGGCTCGGGGCGTCATCAGGTGGAGTGGTTTTTCCACCTGGCGCCGGAACTGGCGGTGGAGAAAACCGGCGATTGTGAGTTTCGCGGCAGTTCGCCCAAGGCCGATGTTACCGCCCGCGTGGTAACGCCGAGCGCTGGCTTTCAACTGCGCTTGGTGCGGGGCGAGCAGAAACCGCTGCAAGGGTGGGTAGCGCTGACTTCCGCGCGGGTCACGCCAGCGACGGTCGCCATTTATTCAGCCGAAGTTGAGCTCCCGTTCGAAGCTCGCTTCACCTTTGAGATCCAGGCCCGGGAAGGGG
>JBGQDM010000058.1:0-20467 GCA_041495845.1 Terriglobia bacterium
ACGGTGAACCCCGCCACCGAGGAAGTGATTTGCCGGGTGGCCGAAGCCGACAGTCGCGACGTGGATCTGGCGGTGGCGGCGGCGAGGAGGGCTTTCGACGAAGGTCCCTGGCCGCGGATGAAGGTGGCGGACCGATGCCGGACGGTTCGCCGCATCGGCGACCTCATCCTGCAAAACCTGGAAGAGCTGGCCCACCTGGAGAGTCTGGATACGGGCAAGCCGATCACGGAAAGCCGCGAAGGCGATATTCCGCGGGCGGCGAACAACTTCCATTTTTTCGCCGATTTTGTTGAAGGCCTGGCTTCCGAATCGCATCCCGTGGATGATGTCGCGCTGAACTACACGGCCCGGGAGCCCGCCGGAGTCGCAGGCTTGATTACACCGTGGAACTTGCCTCTCTATCTCGAGACCTGGAAAGTTGCTCCCTGTCTTGCGACCGGCAATACGTGTGTGCTGAAACCTGCGGAATTAACGCCGTTGACGGCGGCCAAGCTCGCCGAATTGACCCAAGAAGCCGGCGTGCCTCCCGGAGTCTTCAATGTGGTCCAGGGCTTTGGTCCGAACGCAGCCGGATCGGCGCTCTGCGAGCATCCCGGGGTGGATTTGATTTCTTTCACCGGAGAAACCACGACGGGAAGAGCGATTATGGCGGCGGCTGCACCGACGCTGAAGCGGCTGTCGTTCGAGCTCGGCGGGAAAGGCGCCAACATCGTCTTTGCTGATGCCGACCTGGAGGAAGCAGTTGCGACCTCGCTGCGGGCGGCGTTTCGCAACCAGGGGCAGATTTGCCTGGCGGGTTCGCGCTTGCTGGTTGAGAAGTCCATTTACGACAAGTTTCTCGAAAAATTTGTTGCTGCCGCGAGACAAATCATCGTCGGCGATCCCATGGATCCAAAGACCCAAATGGGCGCGCTGATCGGCAAAGAACACTGGGAGCGAGTTCGCGGCTACATCGAGACCGCCAAGAAAGAAGGAGGCAGGGTCCTTTGCGGCGGAGACCGGCCCGCGCAGCCCAGCCGAGGATATTTTCTGCAGCCGACGGTAATTGATGGAGTGGCCCCCGAGGCGACGGTTTGCCAGGAAGAAATTTTTGGCCCGGTGGTCACGGTGGTCCCGTTTGGTTCGGAAGAGGAAGCCGTGAAGATCGCCAACGGCACCCGCTATGGTCTTTCCTCGGTGGTGTGGACTCGGGATGTGAAACGTGCGCACCGGGTAGCGGCGAGATTGAAGAGCGGGCTGGTTTGGGTGAATTGCTGGTTTCTGCGTGATCTTCGCACGCCCTTTGGAGGCTACAAGCAAAGCGGTCTCGGCCGCGAAGGCGGGCGGCATAGTGTGGAGTTTTATAGCGAACTCAAGAACGTCTGTATCAAACTGCAGTAAGGAGCGTTCCGATGGCAGAAGGAAAGATTTTGGCAGGATTTCTGGCTCCGCATCCCCCGCACATCGTCTACGGGGAAAATCCGGAGAGAAACATCCCGCGTTCGACTGGCGGCTGGGAAGTGCTGCGCTGGGGCTACGAAAATTGCCGGGAAAAGATCAAGAAGTTGCGTCCGGATGTGATTATCGTCCACAGCCCGCATTGGATGACCGTGGTGGGCCACCACTTTACTTATCTGCCAAGACTTAAGGGCTTATCGGTGGACCCGATTTTCCCCCACCTGTTTCGTTATCAATATGACATGAAGATTGATATGGAACTGGCCGAGGCTTGCTTTGAGGAAACTCGCGCCGCTGGCCTGACCACCAAGAAAATGACCAATCCGAATTTCCGTGTCGACTACGGCACGATTGTTTCGCTGCACATGCTGAACCCGGACTGGGACATCCCGGTCCTGAGTATTTCCGCGAACAACTCTCCCTACTTCTTTTCGACCAAGGTCGGGCAAGAGCAAATGGTGCAATTGGGTCAGGCCACCGCGCGTGCCATCAAAAAGACCGGGCGCCGGGCTGTATTGGCGGCGAGCAACACGCTTTCCCATCTGCATTTCGACCGCGAGCCAGACCTTCCGGAAGACATGGGCCGGGAACACATTTATAACAACGACCAATATCGCTGGGACATGCGGCTGCTCGGTCTGATCCGCGCCGGCCGCACCCGCGAGGTGATGCAGATTCTTCCCGAGTTCATCGACAAAACCGCATCCGAGGTGAAAGCCGGCTCGCTGGCCTGGATGCTCTCGGCGATGGGAGTTCCGGAAGTGCCGGGCAAGGTCCATGGTTATTGGAGCGTTATCGGCACCGGCAATGCCGTCGTGGAATGGGACCTGACGCAACAAGCCGTCCCTGCCGGAGCGAGCGCATGAGCCCAGGGAAAATTTCCAAAGCGTATTTGGTTCCGGGGTTACCGCATCTGGTTTTTGGAAAGAAATTGCAGGCATGGACTGAGCTGGTTCGTGGCTATGAACAAGCCGGCGACAATTGCCGGAAGTCCAAACCCGATGTGCTGGTCACCTACAGCACGCAGTGGATCTCGGTGCTCGGACACTCTTTCCAAACCCACCCGAATCCCTCCGGCATCCACGTGGACGAAAATTGGTACGACCTGGGCGACCTGCCCTTTTCGGCTAAAGTGGATGTGGACCTGACCAAGCAGATGGCAAGTAAAGCTGCGGGCAAGGGATTGGCCACGAAACTGATCAACTTTGATGGTTTTCCTCTGGATACCGGAACCATCGTGGCGCAACACTTCCTCAATGCCGATGGCTCCGTGCCGGTGGCGGTGCTCTCTTCGAATGTCTACGCCAATGCCGCCGATTCGATGAAGCTGGGAGCCGCGGTAAGCGAGGCCATTCAGGAGTCCGGCCGGAATGCGGTGCTGGTGGCGTGCACGGGCATGTCCGGACGCTTCCACACCACGGAGATCGATTTCAAGAAGGACGAATTCTCCAACGCCGCCGACGATCAATGGAACCGTCGTCTCTTGAAGATGATGGAAGCGGGCAAATGCGGAGAAGTATTGGACGTCATGGGAGACTTTGCCGCCAACACCATGGCAGACATGCAATTCAAAGCCTTCGCCTGGCTGATAGGGGCCCTGGGTGTTGCCAAAGCGCGGGGCAAAGTGCTGGCCTATGGACCCATCTACGGAACGGGAGCGGCGGTTGTGGAATTCGATAACGCCAGCTAGGCGCCTGGGGGATTGGAAATCCAATCCCAGACTGGTCCTGGCGAGAGGGTGGAGTGGAAAAGTGGAGAGAGTCCAATCGAAGAATGCGCCCCAACCTCTCGGAGCATACTCCCATGCTGTCCGCGCGGGAGGGTTGCTCTTTGTGTCCGGGCAAGGTGCGCGGGACCCTAAGACAGGCAAGCTGATTTCGCCCACGACCGATGCCCAAGGAAATTTCGCCGGCTACGACATCCGACAGCATACTCGGGCCACGATCGAGAACCTCAGAGCGGTGCTCGAAAGCGCAGGGTCCTCGCTGGCGAATATCGTGGATGTCACGGTCTTACTGGTGAACATCGCGGACTTCGATTTGTTCAACGAAGTTTACAGTGAATACTTTGCCCAGACCGCACCGGCCAGGACGACGCTGGCAGTGAGAAGTCTGCCGATGCAAAATGTCATCGAGATTAAGGCGGTAGCCCAGATTCCGAGTTAGGAGTCAAGGCTGGTGTTCAGGAGTGCCAGCGTCCTAGCTGCCGTTGCATTGTGAATTGTTTTTGGGAAACTCCTGGCTGTTCCCATGAGCGTGACGCGTGAACAATTTCGTCAAGCGATGGGCTGCTTCGCTACCGGGGTGACGGTGATCACGGTGGCGCAGTCCGACGGAGAAATTCATGGCATGACTGCCAATGCCTTCAGTTCGGTGTCGCTGGATCCGCCGCTGGTGCTGGTGTGTGTGGACCAGCGGGCGCGCACCCATGGCCACCTGCATGCGCGCCAGCGTTTCGGGATCAACGTACTCTGCGAGCGGCAGCGCGCCGTCTCGGAATATTATGCCCGCGCTACCGAGGCGCATCAGCAGTCTGAGCAGGTGGGCGCGAGTTTTGACCGCACGGCGCAAGGCACACCGGTGCTGCACGGCGCGCTCGCCTATCTGGAATGCCGCCTGCACACCACCCAGATTGCCGGTGACCACACCATCTTCATCGCCGAAGTGGAGGAACTGGTGGTCCGCGACGGTGATCCGCTGCTGTTTTTCCGTGGCCGCTATCAGGCCATCGGCGATGAGATCGCGCTGTTGCCGACGCGGAAAACTTCGTAGCTTTGTTACTTAGCAACAAGGGGCCCTTATGCGCTTTGGTATCTATTGCGAAATGCAGACTCCACCGGGCAAGTCGCACTACGACATGACCTGGGAGATCATGCGCCAGATCGAACACGCGGATGATCTTGGCTTCGATGTCTACTCCATCATTGATCATCATTTCTTCCAGAAGTTTTCCATTTCGGCGAATCCGCTGGCCATGTTTGCCGCCGCCGCGCAGCGCACCAAACGCATCCGCTTCCGGACCGCGCTTCACACCCTGCCGCTGGAGAACCCGATGCGCCTGGCGGGGATGATTGCCGAGGCGGACATCCTGACCAACGGCCGCCTGGAATGTGGCCTGGGACGCGGGCATGGCTGGCTCTTCGGCCCTTCCGCGATGCCGCTGGAAGAGAGCCGTCCGCGATACGACGAAGCGGTCAAGATACTGGAGCTCGCCTTCACGCAAGAGAAGTTTTCGTTTGCCGGCAAGTTCTACAACGTAAAAGATGTCAGCATCGTCCCACGCCCGGTGCAAAAGCCCTACCCCAAGTTCTATGCCGGCGGCACCAGCGACATCACCTACCAGACCGCAGGCGAGAAAGGCTGGGGGATTTTTGTGCCTCCGCTACTCCCCTGGAAAATTCTGGAAGGTCCACTCGGCATCTACAAGCAGGCTTGTGCCGCGTTCGGACACAAGCCCGATATCGTTTACATCCGCCCGGTCTATCTGGATATGGATGAGAAACAGATTCGCAAGGAAGTGGAGCCCTACCTGCTGAATTTTCTGGCGTTTAATGCCTCGCCGGTGGAATCCATTCAGTCGGAGGAAAAAAAGGCGGAGCTGCGGGCGAAGGGCTACGGCTTTTATGCCAGCGGCGCGCTGGAGTCGCTCACGAAATTGACGTACGAGGAAATCGTGGAGCAGGAAATCGGATTCGTCGGCACGCCGGAAAAAGTCATTCAGCAGATCCGCAACGTGCAGGCGAAAGGGGGCATCGGGGAACTGGCCATCGTGGCCAACTTTGGCGGAATCGAACACTGGAAGAGCCTGAAGACGCAACAGTTGTTTGCCCGGGAAGTGATGCCGGCATTCCGCCAGGGGACCGCGTTTACGGGCCAGATCGCCGCTGACTGATGACGACTCCAGCCCAACTCGCCGCCAGCTTTTCCGCCATGAGCGCGCGCCGCTTGCTCGTCTTCGGCGGGATTGCGCTGATCGCTACGGGTCTGCTCTTTGGCGACTTGTTTGCAGTTTTTGTGCTGCATCAAAACGCCGGCGAGCAAGGTGCGGCGCTGGTCGCGGCGGCGCAGGCGGTGGCGCGCCAGGATGTGGCCGCGGTCAACAGCGCGTTTCAACACCTCGGCAGCCTGCTCGAAGGCCGCGGCACCAAGGTGGACACGCACGTCCACATGCTCGATGCCGGTTATCTCGCGCTTCTGCTGGCGTTGGTGCAACCCTATGTTGCTCTCGGCGCTTCGACCAAGAAGAAGCTGGCGGCGTGGTTCATCACCGGTGGCGTCGCGCTGCCGGTTGGAATTTTTCTCATTCACTATGTCGGCCTTGCCTATAGCCCGTTTCCCGTCATCGGATGGGCCAGCGTTCTGGCCGACCTGGGCGGTCTCGTGCTGATTATTGTGCTGGTGATTGAGGCGGTGGGTGTGGTGCGTTACCTTCGCGCCGGGCGAGCCGCGTTGGAGCCGGAACTGCCCCACGACAGCACTTGGACACGCCGGACACTGCTCAGCGGCGGAACCCTGTTGGTGCTGGTCGGCTTTGTGGGCGGTGCGCACTACGCCGCGAAGGACCTCTACCGGCACGAGCGCATGGAACCGGAGATATTGGGCGCCATGTTGCAGGACGCAGCCAACAACGGCGCCGCCGAGCTCAACACCCACATCAACAACTTTGGCGGGCTCGCAGGCGAGAAGGCGGTCAAGCTTGCCGCTCATGCGCACTTCGTCGAGTTCGGCCTGTTAGCCATGCTGCTTTCCTTTCTCCAGCCTTACGTGATGTTGAGCGAGCGCTGGCAGCGGCGGTGGGTGGTGGTGCTGCTGGCGGGTTCGGTCATCTTGCCGGTATTTGTTTTTCTGGAACTGCAATTCGGCCTCATTGCCGGTGGCATTGCCGACTTCGGCGGGCTGCTGGTGCTGATCGCATTGATTGGCATGCTGGTGGGCGTGCTGCGCTATAGCGGGAGTTTGGATTCGGCGGGAGGTGCTGCGTGAATCCGTCGCGCCGCATTCTGATTTTTGGCGGGCTTGCGCTGGCCGCCATGGGCATGACGTACGGGCTGCACTACGCCCTCTTCGTCGAGCATCAGACGCTGGATGGCATGGGCAGTTCGCTGGCCCAAGCTTTCACCAACGCAGCCGCGCGCAAAATGCCGGAGGCGCAGCGGGCGGTCACAGACTTCGCCGCCACCAAGTACGATTATGTGCGCCAGGTGGATGTGCACTCACACTGGATTGGTCTGGCCATGCTGATGGTCCTTCTCGGTGTTGCCTTTGACCAGGTGGCCTGGAGCGAGCGTTTTCGCCGGCTGCTGGCTTGGGGAATGCTGCTGGGTTCCGCGCTGTTTCCCCTGGGTGTGATGGTCCAAACCATCGATCACGGTTTCTGGCCGCGAGGGCTCGCGATTCTGGGCTCCGGGCTGGTGATGGCATCGTTGGCATTGATCGCGTTCGGTTTCGCGCGCAAAACGTAGAGGGCAGAAAGAAAAACATGTATCCCCGCGCTTTTCACTATCATCGGGCCGCATCGTTGCAGGAAGCGTCCACCTTGCTCGGCCAACTCGGCGACGAGGCCAAGCTTCTGGCGGGCGGCCAAAGCCTGATCCCGCTGATGAAGCTTCGCTTCGCCAGCCCCGCGCATCTGGTGGACCTCAATTTCATCGCCGGGCTCTCGTCCATCAAGGAAGAAGGAAGCAGTCTGCACTTTGGCCCGATGACGCGCCACGCGGAGATTGAACACTCGGCACTGGCGGCCAAGATTCCCATCGTCCACGACTGTGCTGCCGGAATTGCCGATGTGCAAATTCGCAATCGGGGCACCATTGGCGGCTCGCTGGCCGAGGCCGACCCCAGCGGCGATTGGGCCAACGTGCTGCTGGCGCTGAATACCCAAGTCCGCATCGCCAACGCCAAGAGTACGCGCACCCTGCCGCTGAACGAGTTCATCAAAGACGCATACACCAACGCGCTGGCGCACGATGAACTGATCAGCGGCGTGACGGTGCAGATTCCCGCCAAGAATAGCGGCGGCGCGTACTTCGCATTCAAGCGTTCGGCACCGGTGTATCCCACAGCGAGTGCGGCAGTGCAACTGGCGATGGAGGGGAACACGTGCCGGGAGGCGGCCATCTACCTCGGTTGTGTTGGCCTGGTTTCCGTCAGAGCGAAAGAGGCCGAAGCCGCGCTCCGCGGCCAGCCGGTGAATGAGAAAACGATCGCCGCGGCTGCGGAAGCTGCTCGTGCGGCTGCCGATCCGCAGACGGACATGCGCGGTTCCGCGGACTACAAGCGCGCCATTATCGCCGCGCTCGTCAAACGCGCCATTGCCGCTGCCGCCGGTCGTGCTCGCGGCGAGCGAGTAGAGGTGAGCCACATTTATGCCTGACACGAAAATTCCCATCACCATCAAAGTCAACGGCAAGAGTTATGCGCGCTCCATCGAGCCGCGCATGTTGCTGATGGAATTCATTCGCGAGGAACTCGACCTCACGGGTACCCACATCGGGTGCGACACGTCGTATTGTGGGGCTTGCACCGTGCTGCTGAACGGCGCCGCAGTCAAGTCCTGCACCATGTTTGCCGTCCAGGCCGACGCCGGTGAAATCCTGACGGTGGAAGGGCTCGAAGCCGGCGGGCAACTCAGCTCGCTGCAAAAAGCGTTTGGCGACAACTACGGTCTGCAGTGCGGCTATTGCACGCCGGGAATTCTTATGTCCACCTGCCAGTTGCTGGCCGAGAACAAGAGTCCCACGGACGGTGACATTCGCAAGGCCATCGCCGGCAACACTTGCCGCTGCACTGGGTACCAGAACATCTATAAAGCGATTCACGCTGCGGCAGAAAGTGCAAAGGGGGCGTCGTAAGCCATGGCCATCAAGATCGGCGGTGAGTTCGAAGTGCCGCGCAAGCCGGAGGAGGTCTACACCTTCCTCACCGACCCCAGCAAGTTTTGTCCGCTGCTGCCGGATTACCAGGGCATGAGTGTGCAAGACGCAACCCATTTCAACGTGAAAGTGAGTGTCGGCATTTCCTACATCAAGGGGACTGCCGACGTGAAAATGGAATTGGCCGAAGCCGACCGCCCGCGCCGTGCTCTCTATAAAGGACAAGGCAGCGTGGCCGGTGGCAACGTGACCATGACGGCGGGCTTTGATCTGACCCCGGCAGGCGCCGGCACCAAAGTCGTCTGGCAGGGCGAAGCCAACATTTTTGGACGGCTCACTTCCGTGGCGGGCGGGCTGCTGGAACCGCTCGGTAAGAAACAGGTACAGAAACTGATTGACGGCCTGCAGGCCGCTTTGCAGTAGGGCATCACGCCGGCAAACGCCGCCGGCCATTGAGGTCGAACTTGAGCACGAAAACACAACCCTGGGTCGGTCAGTCCATCCCACGCAAAGAGGAGAACCGCCTTCTCCGCGGGCGGGGCAAATTTATTGACGACATCAAAATGCACGGCATGGCGTATTTGCGCTTTGTGCGCTCGCCCTACGCCCATGCGCGCATCACGCGAGTGGATACGTCGGCGGCGGAAGCACTGGCGGGAGTGGTGTGCGTTGTCACCGGCGCGGAAGTGGTGGCGCAGACGCAGCCTTTCATTGAAATTGGCCCCGACCCCTGCGCCAAGATCAAAGACTTTCCGCTGGCGGTGGACAAAGTCCGCTATCAGGGTGAGCCCATTGTCGCTATCGTGGCCGAGTCGTCTCGCCTGGCGGACGATGCCGCCGAACTCGTACAAATTGAATACGAGCCGCTGGACCCCGTGATTGACGCGGAACAGGCGCTTACCACCCCCAATCTGCTGCACGAAGCAATGGGCACCAACCGCACCTGGAACGGCGTGTGGGAATTCGGCGACCTGGACAAGGCCTTCAAAGAAGCGGCCTCCGTCGTTCACATCAGCAAAATGCATTTTCACCGGTTCTCCTCGACGCCGCTGGAGAACAACGTCGTCATTGGCCAGTGGGACGCGAAAGACGACAACCTTTATTACTGGTGCAACAATTCCTTTCCGTCGTTTGCCATCCAGTTTCTCTCCGCCCACCTGGGGATTCCGCTCGACCGGATCCGGGTGCAGACTTTTGATATCGGCGGCAGCTTCGGCATCAAGATCACGAACTATCCGCAGATGGCGGTCTGCGCCCTGGCGTCGAGGAAGTGTGGCGGCCGGCCCATTAAGTGGGCGGAAACCCGCTCCGAACATATGGTTTCCAGCGCGCAGGGCAACGAACGCACATTCCTCGAGACGAAAGTTGCGCTCGACAAAGACGGCGTGATCACGGCCATCAGCTCGCGCCACATTGATGATTGCGGCGCCTATCCGCGCTATGAACCGCTCGGTTGCGTGATCTGGTCGCAAGTATTTCCAGGCGTCTATCGTTTCAAGAACGCGCGCTTTGACTTCAGCCAGGTGGTAACCAATAAATGTCCGGTTGGGCCCAATCGCGGCTATTCGCGCATGCAGCATCTCTGGTTTCTGGAGCGCGTGGTCGACATCTGTGCCCACGAACTTGGCATTCCCAACGACGTGATGCGCCAGCGCAATTACATTCGCACGGAGGAGATGCCTTACACCACGCCCAATGGTTGCGTTTACGATTCCGGCAATTACGCCAAGATGCTCGACGTGGGCAAGCAGCTCCTCGGTTGGGACGAGTGGCAGAAGAAAATCAAGGCCATGCGGGCGGAAGGTCGGCTCGTAGGCCTGGGTATCGGCACCACGCTTGACTCCGGCACCAACAACTTCGGGCAATCCCGCATCATCAATCACGGCTTGCCTTTTTCCGGCAATTCACAGGGCGCCAACTGCAAGCTCGATATCTACGGAGAAGTTGTCGTGGCGGTCGGCTCCTGTCCGCAAGGTCAGGGGCACGAGACCACTTCGGCGCAGGTGGTTGCCGATGTGCTTGGAATTCCGCCCGACCTCATCACCGTGCGCACCGGTTTTGATACCGAACGCAATGTGCATACCGGGTTCTCGGGCACCTACGCCAGCCAGTTTGCTGTCTCTGGACTCTCCGCGGTGCACGGCGCAGCGCAGAAACTCAGAGGCGAAATTGTGAAGCTCGCGGCCTTCCGGCTGGGCACAACGGAAGGCGACATCGAGCTCGGCGTGGGGAACATGGGCCCCGAAGCACGCTCGCTCAAGAACAAGACGTCGATCAACTATTGGGGCCTCGCTAACCTGGTGAATGTGAACTCCGGCGAAATTCCCACCGAACTGCATGGCATCACGCTCAACTGCCGCTACGTGTGGCGCGCACCCTTCAAGGCCCCGGACATCGTAAGGAAGTTCGGCAGTCTTACCCTCACCTATGCGTCGCAGTTGCATCTGGCGGTGGTGGAAGTGGACCGCGACACATTTGTCCCCAAGATTTTGGCTTACGTTGCGGTGGAGGATTGCGGGAAGGCGATCAATCCGAAGATCGTTGAAGGCCAGGTCTATGGCGCGACCGCGCATGGCATCGGTGCGGCAATTCTGGAAACTTGCGCCTACGACGAGCTCGGCAACATGCTCACCAGCACCTTCAGCGATTATCTGCCCATCACCATCAACAACATGCCCATGGTGAAGTACGGCAGCATTGAAACGCCGTCGCCTCACTCTTATAGCGGCGCCAAAGGGATGGGCGAGGGCGGTGCGGCCCCGTTGCACACCATGTCGGCTGCAATCCAGGATGCGCTCTACGCGCAGGGCATCATCATTGATGACTCGTACAACAATGGCGAAGGGCTCTATCGCGCCCTGGTGGCCAAAGAACGCTGCCAGGCCAAAGACCTGGTCAGAACGGAGAAACGCTGAAACGCATCTGCATTCTCGGCTGTGGCGCGATCGGCTCGCTTTACGCGGCGCATCTGGCCCGCGTGGCGGAGGTCTGGGCGTTTGTGCGCCGCCACGAACATGCGCGCGCGCTCAACGAGCACGGCCTCAGAGTGACCGGGACCCATGATTTTCAGGTCAAACTTCACGCCACCGCTGATCCGCAGGAACTGCCCGCATGCGATTTCGGCATCATCGCCACCAAAGCCACGCAGGTGGAACAATCCATCCAGCCGGTTGGGCACAAGTTCGACGACGGCGCCATCCTCTCAGCGCAAAACGGTCTGGGCAGCGAAGAAATCATCGCAGCGCACACGCGCGCCAGGATTATCCGCGGCACGACGTTCATGAGCGGCACGCGCCACAGCGACACTCACGTGCAGTACGAACTCGATACCGCCACCTGGCTGGGCCCGTTCGAGCCCACCCGCACACCCTTTGCTCTGGTCAAGGAACTCGCAGACCTGATCGTTGCCGCCGGCCTCAAGGCAGAAGCTCTGGCAGATTGCCGTCCGGCACAGTGGTCGAAGCTGATCTTCAACGCTTCGGTGAATGGCGCATCCGCGCTCACGGAGTTGCCACACTCGCCTCATTTCGCCGCGGAAGAAAATTTCTCTGACCTCGGCCACCTGGTGCACGCGCTCATGGAGGAAGGGAAGCGCGTGGCGGCGGCTGCGGGTGTGCCGCTGCACGACGACCCTTGGGCAATGAACAAAATTGGCGCCCAGACCAATCATCCGACTTCGATGCTTTATGACATCCGGCACCACCTGCCGACCGAAGTGGATTTTCTTTCCGGCGCCATCGCTCGCGAAGCGCAACGTGCGGGCGTACCTGCGCCGTTGCACACGGCGGTATATCGCCTGATCAAAGCCAAAGAAGCCTCGTGGACGTTTCTCGAGGAAAACAAGCCGGTGACCGCCGGAACCGGGGTGTTGCAGTCTCACTGACGACGACATGTGGCCGATTGACAACTCGAAGCTTGAACGCGTCCGTGCCCTGATGAAAGACCAGAGCATTACGGCGCTGGTGGTGCGCGCTCCCGACAACATTCTCTATCTCACCAACTACTGGTGCATGAAGGGCTACGACGCCGTGGTGTTTCCGCAGCAGGGCGAGCCCACGCTCATCTGCCTGGAGCCGCAGCTTGCCGACGCTCAGCGCAACTCCTGGACCAAAGATCTCCGGCTGTTCAAGGGCTATGACGAACGCGATCCGCGCCCTCCCCAATTTCGCGCGTTCGACATCGCATTGAAAGTCTTGCAGGAGCGTTCTCTCACCGACAAAGTCGCCATGGAACTCAACATGGGAACGCAGGCGTCGGATCGCATGGTGGGCGAGCCGACGACTTTCGTGCAGAGTTATTTTGATTCCTTCCGCAAAGTCGCGCGTGAAGTGGTGGACTCTACTCCGCTGCTCAACGAAGCCCGCTCCATCAAGACGCCGCAGGAAATTGAGCGCATGCGTCTGGCCAACGAACTGGCGGCGCTGGCCATGGATTACACCCGCGAGCACATGCGTCCGGGCATGAAGGAAAGCGAAGTTGGCGGCATGTATGAAGGGTTTGTGCACGGCGTCGGCGTTGGCTATCAGGGCAAAGTCGAGATGGCGCGGGCGTTTACGCTGGTATGGTCGGGCAAGGGTATTGCCACCTTCACCGCCACCGGCGACCGCCCGATTCAGAAGGACGAACCCACGCTGTTCGAAATCTGGGTTTGCGCCGACGGTTACTGGACGGACCTCACCAAGAACGCATGCCCCGGCGAGTTGAAACCGGAGTATCACAAACTGCTCGACCTGTTGCTGAAGGTTTTCAACGAAGCCGTCGGTTTTGCCAAAGACGGCGCGAGTCTTCCCGATCTCGACCGCCTGGTTCGCGCCCGCATCGCGGAGGGTGGATATGCGGGACAACCCTCGCACCCGATTTGCCACGGCGTCGGCGCGCGCGCGCATGAGTGGCCTTACGCGCACCAGGCCGGCACTGGAACCATCAAGAAGAATATGGTGCTCGCCATCGAGCCCGGCATTTACTGGCCCGGCGGCGGTGGCTTGCGCCTGGAAGACAATTTCCTGATCACTAGTCAGGGCAACGAAAAGCTTTGTACCGACCCGGACGATTTCCGTCTGGCCAAGAAATAGTGCCCGCGCCACACTGAGGCAGAATTGACGCAGAAGACAAAACTTGATCCGCAACTCGCCGCCCGCATCCTCGCCGAGGTCCGCGAAGAAGAAATCGTCGCCATGTCCTGCGACGTGATTAACATTCCCAGCCCCACCGGCGAAGAATTGCAGATGGCGGAGTACATGCGCACCGCGCTCGCACAACTCGGCCTGCACGTGACCTGGCAGGAAGTGGAAGAGAGCCGCGCCAACGTGGTAGGCCGCTGGCTTGGTACGGGCGGCGGTAAGAATCTCATGTTCAACGGCCACATGGACACGTCCAACACGGGCCGCGAAGATTTTCTCAGCGGCATCGGGTATAAACCCAGCGCGGTGGTGAAAGACGGATTCATCTACGGTCTGGGCATCTACAACATGAAGGGCGCGCTGGTCTGCTACACCCACGCGGTCAAAGCACTGCAACGCGCCGGGGTCCGCCTCCAGGGGGATGTGATTGTCGCCGCCGTCGCCGGGGAAATTGAAAAAACCCAGTGGGGCGAGTTCAAAGGCAAGGAATATCGCGGCTACGGGTTCGGCACGCACTACCTGGTGAACCACGGAGTTCTGCCGGACATGTGCATCCTCGGCGAGCCCACTGACATGCACCTGGTGCTTGAGCATTTCGGCTCGATGTGGGTGCGCATTTCCTGCACTGGCAATTACGTGCACACCGCGTTCTGTGAAGGCCGCGAGGAAATGAATTCCGTTCGCCGCATGTACGAGCTCATGGGCCCGATCATGCAGTGGATTGCCGAGTGGGAGAAGAAGGCAGCCTATGGGGGCAAGAAGGCCATCGTCAATATTGGCGGCATTCGCGGCGGTCACGCCTGGCGCGCCAGCCGCACGCCGGAGAAGTCCGACATCTTTCTCGATGTACGCGTTCCGCCCATCATGGCGATGAGTGAGGCCCGGCGCAGTGTGCAGCAACTTTTCTTTACGCTGGAAAAGCAGCACCCCGACTGGGGTCTGGAGTTTGAAACTTATGTCTCCGTGCCCGGCGCGCGCATCAGCGAAGAGCACGAGATGATTCGCGCGATTGACGCCAACCACGAACGCATCATGGGAAAAAAGCCGGAACGCGAAACCGTGGTTTGGTGCTCGGACGCGAGTGTGCTCAGCCGCTACGGAGTGGAGACGGTGAACTACGGCCCCTCCAGCGGTCCGCGCGACAAGATGGGCGAGAAAGTTTTGATCAAGACACTGGTGGATATCACAAAAATCTATGCGCTCACCGCTGCCGAGCTGTGCGGCGTGAGCCAATGATTCCTGATGAGGAAGGGAACCGGGCCGTCGCCCTTTGAGGTTGAACATTGCCAAGTCAGAAAGAAATTGAACGCCGCTATAGCAATATCCGCCGGGCCATGGAAAAAGCAGGGCTCGATGCCCTGATTGTCTGCGGCAACCAATACGCTGGTTTTGAAGGTGCGGTCTTCTACACCGCCGGCTTTGAAATTGTGCATCGCTATGTGTACCTGCTGCTGCCGCTGGCCGGCGATCCTACTCTCGTTTTCCCCCGCGAAGCTCGCTGGATTGGCGACAAGGCGAAGCCGTGGGTACGTGACCAGGTCTGGCCAGACATTCCCGGCCAGTGGGTGCGCGAACGCTGCGTCGAGCGCAAGTGGAAGCGCGTCGGCGTCTATGGCATGAACTTCGTGATGGCGGTGCGCGATTACAAAGAACTGGCCCAGGGGTCGTTTGAGTTGGTGCCCTTTGACTTCGAGTTCGACATGGCGCGCGCCGTCAAGAGCGAGGAGGAGTTGGCCGAAGTGCGCGACGCCATGGACATTATCGTCGAGGGCTTCTGGGCGTTGGTTGCCGCCTACGAACCAGGCAAGACGGAAGCGGAGATCATGGCGCCCGCAGTAGGAAGATTTTTTGCTCGCGGCGCCGGCCCTCGCATGATGAACATTCTGCTCTCCGGAACCCACGGCGAAGCCGAAGCCGCTTTCAAGGTGCCGGGCCATCGCGTGACCGCCGCCGATGATCTACTGCTCTACTCGCTCGAAGTCACTGGCGCGGGCGGTTACTGGGTGGAGTTTTCGCGTCCCCTGTTGCGCGGCAAACCCAGCAAGACCACGCAGGCGATGGCGGATGCCTATCCCGCCGCCCTCGAAGCCGCGCGCAAACTGATGCGCCACGGCGAACTCGCCAGCACCGTGCATAAAGCGGTTAAGGATACTTTCGCCCGTCAGGGCTTTGCTCTCGGCCATCTCTCGGGACATTCCATCGGCATGACCATGCTCGAGTATCCCGCCATCGGTTCCTCGAGCGACGTGGCCCTGCAAGAGAACATGATTTTTTCGTTGCATCCGCAAGTTGTGGACAAAGACGGCAAGGTCTGCCTCTACACCCAGGACACCTATCGCGTCGGGAAAAACGAGGGCGAGTGTCTGGCGAACATACCCTGGAAGTTCTACACCGGCGAGGAGAGACCCGGACAATGAAGATCTGCGTGATTGGCTGCGGCGCGGTGGGCAGTTTGTTTGCGGCGCACCTGGCGCGTGCGGGCGAAGCGGAAGTCTGGGCCTACGACGTATGGAAAGAACATACTGACGCCATCCGCAACCATGGGCTGCGCCTTTCTGGAGCGGCGGATTTCACCGCTCAGCTGCACGCCACCAGTGATCCCAAGGAACTGCCGCGTTGCGATTACGGCATTGTCGCGACCAAGGCGATTCATACGGCCAGCGCCATTGCCCAGGTGGCGCACATCTTCGACGAGAAGAGCGCAGTGTGTTCGGTGCAGAACGGCGTGGGCAACGAGGAGCTGATCGCCGCCCACGTCAAGTGCGTGATTCGTGGCACGACTTTTCCGGCGGGTCATCCCATCGCGCCCGGCCACATTGGTTACGACATCAAGGGCGACACTTGGATTGGGCCTTTCGAGCCCACGAACACGCCGATGAACCGGGTGGAGGAGCTGGCCGGCCTCATCACCCGCTCCGGCATGAACACCATCGCCCTGAAAGACGCGCGCGGCGCGCAGTGGACCAAGTTGATCTTTAATGCGTCGACCAATCCTGTGGGCGCGCTAACGCTGCTACATCACGGCGCGGCCACGCGCTTCGCACCCACCGGGCAACTCTTTAACGATCTGATTGCGGAGGGGGAAGCGGTAGCCAAAGCGCTGGGCATCGAGCTGCACGGCGATCCGCGCGCGCTGGTGCAGAAGGGCGCCGGCGCTCCCGGTAAACACCGCGCCAGCATGTTTCAGGATGTGGCGGCCAAACGCCAGACCGAAGTCGACTTCATGAATGGCGCCATCGTGAAGTGGGGCGAGAAGGCGGGTGTGCCCACGCCGCTGAACCAAGCATTGTGGGAACTGGTCAAGGGTTTGGAACATTCGTGGAAGGACCCCGACTGATTGCAGAAGTCAGATTGCAGATTGCAGAAGTGAAAGCCAAGTCTTGAAACGCAGAGGGCGCAGAGGAAGGCGCAGAGAACGCAGAGAAAGTTTTGAACCACATGAAACTGAAGGAAGCTGAAAGCTGAGAGCTAGCAGCTAGAAGCTAAGGAGCGCACTCATCATGACTGTCCCTTTTCAAGTTGGAGTCTTACAACTGAGCATGGAGCCGGTGCACGAAACGGTGGCCATGGCGAAAGCCTGCGAAGAAGCGGGTTTCGACAATTTCTGGATCGCGGAAGCGTATCCGTGGTGGCGTAAGCACGGCTTCGAAGCGCGCTCCTCGACGGCGGTCCTGGCAGTCATTGCCAGCCAGACGCGGCGTATTCAGCTCGGGTGGGGAATTATTTCTCCCTACACGCGCCATCCCGTGCAGATTGCGATGGAGGCGCGCGTGATGCAGGACCTGGCGCCGGGCCGTTTCCTGCTCGGGTTGGGCGCGTCGAAAATTTTCATGAAAGAAATCGGTGAAGGCGAAGGCGAAAAAGTTGGTCCGGCCACAGTCATGCGCGAAAGCATTGAAGTGATCAAAGGCGCGCTGGAAGGGAAGGCGTTCGAATATCAGGGCAAGGTATTTGCCGCTTCGGTGCCGCCGCTGAAGTCCGAAGCGCACTCGCCACGGGGCGTCCCGCCGATCTATGTTGCGGGTACGGGGCCGGTGTTGCAGAAAATGGCGGGAGCGATCAGCGACGGTCTGCTCACGGCTTCGATTACCACCCCGGCGTTTGTGCGCTACTCGCGCAAGAATATGGAAGAAGGCGCCAAGAAAATCGGCCGCGATCCCGCGACGCTGGCGCTGGGTTCGGTGATTGTCGGCAGCATTGGCCGCGATTCGAAAAAAGGAAAGGAAGGCGCCCGCGAGCAGGCGGCCATGTATCTTGCCAACAAAGTGCAGAACATCAAAGGCTCGGCGGATGTGTTGCTCGACTGCGCTGGATTAACGTTCGAGGAACTGAAGCCGGTGGCCGATGGTATGGAGCGCGGCGGGCGCAAAGAAGCGGCCAAAGCCGTGACCGATGAAATCCTGCGCAAAGTCTGCGCCATTGCTGGCACGCCGGACGAGTGTCTGGAGCGCGTGGAAGAATATCGCGCCGCCGGTTGCACCCACATCATGCTGGAAATCTGGGGCGATGACCGGACAGGGCAGGCCAAACTGTTTGGAGAGACGGTGCTGAAGCGGCTGAAGCGGTAGGCCTAGCTAAGGCGATCAACGTCCGGAAGAGTTCCGAGCGCTACTGCGTCGCCATCTGCCTGAAAAATGAACCTTGGTCCACCTGTTTTCCTGTCAGCGTTTGGGCTAAAATAGGGCTACTACCACACCATGTCGGAACGCACATTTACTCTCGATGAAGCTCAGTCCATGTTGCCAATTTTGGAGGGCTTGCTGCGCACCGCCATTGACGGCAAGGAGTTGGTCGAGGAAGTAGACACGGAGATGCAGGCACTGACCCACCGGGTATTTCTGGCGGGCGGGTTGTTTCTGGATGTGGTGCAGCTGGCGCGGCGGCGAGCGGAGCGCGAGAAGGCGGTACGGCGCATCAAGGACTCGATCCACGAAATTGACGCCATCGGGGTGCAGGTGAAAGACCTCGACATGGGCCTGCTCGATTTTCCCTGCGTGGTCAAAGGCGAGACGATTTTGCTTTGCTGGAAGCTGGGCGAGCAGGGCATTACCCACTGGCATGGCCTGCAGGAAGGCTTTTCCGGGCGCAAGCCGATTGACGAGCGTATTACAGGGCCGAAAGACCGCCGCGGTAAAGTCAATTAACTTTTGGCTTCTAGCGCTTAGCTTCTCAGCTCTCAGTTCTCAGCTCTCAGCTCTCCATCCCGAGTTTGCCCGACGAAGTTTACAGCGCAATTTATTGCAAGCTCGGGCGCGTACTGCGTTCTCATCGCGATGGAGCAGCGCGGCGGCACCCTTGCGTCCCCGAACTGATAGCTGACGGCTGAAAGCTGAGAGCCGATTTCCCGCCGCTCTGCTAAAATTCTGTCTAAGTCTGGTGCGACCGCCTACGGCCGCCCTCTGAGGTTTCGATGCGGTCTCTTAAAACACGTGCCCTACCCGGTCTTGCCACTCTGCTGCTGCTGACACTGGCCCTGGTTGCCTGCAAGGGGTTCTTCGTGGACCCGGTGCTGACTTCAATCAATATCACCCCGCTCACGCCGTCGGTGGTGGCGGGCCAAACGCAGCAACTCAATGCCACCGGGGTCTACGATGACAACACTACCAAGCCGTTGACCAGCAAGGTGACGTGGACTTCGAGCAGCAATGCGGTGGCCACCGTAAGCAGCACGGGGCTGGTGACAGCGGTGTCCAGCACGGGCTCGCCCGCGGCCATCACCGCCACGCTCAACAACATCAGCGGCACCACCACGGTCTCGGTCACCGCTGCCACCCTGACCGCGATCACGATTCAGGAGGGTGACCAGACCCTGAGCTTGGCTGCGACTCCGACCTTCAACTTCTCGGCGAAGGGCACGTTTTCCGACAGCACCACCAGCATCATCACCACTTCGGTGACTTGGCAGTCGGACAACCTGCCAGTCGCCACCATTCAAACCGCGGGCGACGCCAGCCCCGGGCAGGCCACGCTGGTAGCGACAGGCACCGCGCACATCAGGGTCATCTCCGGAGCGGTGGTTTCGCCGTCGGTGACAATCACCGTGAACCCGTAACCGGCCAGAGCCGCTAAGCAGGTTAACCGCGGAGAACGCAGAGGCGGCGGAGAATGCGATTGCTGGTTCTTCTCGCTGCCAGCCTTTCGGCAGAAGTCTCAGGCTTGGCCGGTTGATTTACGCTTCCGGATTCTCCTCCGCGCTCTCCGCATCCTCTGTGGTTGAGCCTTTCGTGCTGCTGTAACCAACTCAAGCACCCGACTGTGACGGCCACCGCGCTTATAGTGAATGGGGAAGGTGTGTGTGACGCGGGCGCGGACCAATCCACAAATCATCGCAGGCGGCATTCTGCTGGCACTCCTGGCCAGTGCTGCGGGATGTAGTCACGGTCGCGGTGGCAAGGGCCGCGAGGCGGTCTACGTCTCCGCGCCGCAAGTCTTCCTGCGCGATCGTGTGGCCACCGTCTTCAACAAAGTGGGTTCCGCCAAGAACGGCGACCGCCTGGAAGTGCTGGAGCGCACCAACAACCGGCGCTTTGTCCGAGTGCGCACCACCACCGGACAGGAAGGCTGGGTGGAGCTGCGCGCCTTGGTTTCCCAGGAAGTGTTTGCCGGCTTTCAGAGGTTGATGCAGCAAAACCGCGCTACGCCGACGCAGGCGCAAGGCGCCACCCGCGCGGAGACGAATCTGCACCTGACGCCCGGGCGCGAAACCGACCACCTGTATCAGTTGGCGCAAGGCGAAAAGATCGCGCTGCTGCGCCGTGAGATCGCGGAGAAGGTGTTGCCCGGCGCCACCCCCAAGCCGAAAGCCGGAACTGCGGCCAAAGCCGCGGTGCTCGAAGACTGGTGGCTGGTGAGGGATGCGCAGGGCCGCTCCGGCTGGTTGCTGGGCCGCCTGATCGACGTGGATGCGCCGCTCGAAATTGCCCAGTATGCCGAGGGGCAGCGCATTGTGGCCTTCTTCCCCCTGGACGAAGTGGCGGACGGGGACAAGAAAGTTGCCGAGTATCTGGTCCTGTTGGGCGAACCCAAAGATGGCCAGCCC
>JBGQDM010000059.1:0-20208 GCA_041495845.1 Terriglobia bacterium
GGAGACAGGCATTGAGGGCGTGCAGCGATTTCTGTCGCGCGTGTATCGCCTGGTGGTGCGCCACGCCAAGCCGGAGCAGGCGGAGTGGCGGCAGCCGGTGCCGGCGGAACTTGGGCCGGTGGCGCGCGGTTTGCAACGCAAGCTGCACCAGACCATCAAGCGGGTGAGCGGTGATTTCCAGGGGCGCTGGCACTTCAATACCTGTATCGCCGCCATGATGGAGTTGGTGAACGCGATCTACGGAGCGGAAGCGGAGATCGCCGGTGGCCAGGTTCCAGTGGCGCTGATGGCTGATTTGCAGCGCAATTTGGTGTTGCTGCTGGCGCCGTTCGCTCCCTACCTGGCGCACGAACTCTGGGAGATGCTGGGGGAGAAGGGGAATCTGCTGAAGGCGGCGTGGCCGAAGTTTGATGCGGCGTTGGCGAAGGAAGACGAAATCGAAATTGCGGTGCAGGTCAATGGGAAGGTTCGCAGCCGCATCCTGGTGAGTGCCGACGCGGCGGAAGTTGTGGTGCGCGAGCGGGCCCTCGACGATGAGAAGATTCGCACCGCGCTCGACGGCAAGCGGGTGGTGCAAGTGCGCGTGGTTCCCGGGCGGTTGGTCAACATTGTGGTGCAGTAACGAATTCCGGGCTGGGCCAGGTCCCAAGCCACTTGCGGCGGCCTTGGCTGCTATCCTGAGATTGCGTGTCTCGCCCTACCCCAGTTCGTGACGGTTTCGGTGCCATCGGGCGGCAGCTTTCCGTTTATTTTGCGGAGATAGCGTGGCGGTGGAGTTTTGGCGGAACGGCGCTGGGGTTGGGATGGCTGGCGCTTTACGAATACTCACAAACTCTGTTCGTGTCTCGCGCCGACCTGTTGCTGCTGAGCACGCGCCATCCGGTGTTGGTGGGGCGGGCACTGGCGGACATTTTTCGTGGCAGCGGGCCCCGTCTGGTAGCGGTAGCGATCATTCTTCCGATTGCGCTCGCAGTTTTCTGGTCCATGGCGGCAGCGCTGGGGCGGCGTGAATCGCTGCGCGCGCTGCTGGCGCGAACTGCACCGGAGGTGGTTCCGTCGTTGCGGCTGCGTCCGCTGCTGGGGCTAAGTTTCTTGCGCGTGACGCTGCTGCTGGCGTTGCTGGCGAGTTTGCTCGGCGCTGGCATCCTGGCCGGATTTCTCAGTTCCGCGAAGGCGCCGCATCCCGGGCTGGTATTTCTGGCCTTCCTGCCGCTGGCTGGTTTCGTGGCTTTGACGTGGGCCATCCTGAACTGGTTCTTGTCGCTGGCGGCACTATTCGTGGTGCGCGATGGGTGCGCCACGTTTTCTGCGCTCAGCGCGGCGGTGGATTTCTGCCGCCGCCGGACGGGCATGGTCGCGGCCGCGAGTTTCTGGTTTGGCCTGTTTCATCTTATTGCTTTCGGTGCCGGGAGCACGCTGGCGATGTATCCGTTGTCGCTGGCGTCGCTCGTGCCCGGGCGCGTGACGCTGCTGCTGCTGGCTCTGGTCACGCTGGTCTATTTTGCGGTTGTGGATTTCTTGTATATCGCGCGGCTGGCAGCCTATATCGCCGCGGTGGAATGGGACCGGCGGCCGCCGGAGCCTGCGCCGGCCGGGCCTGCGCCTGCGGAACCTGCGCCGGGCTGGGGCGATGACGAACCGCTATTTGCCTTGCCGCCACCATCGTCCTTCCCGGGCGGAGAAATGCTGCCGCAGAGTTAGAACTCAGCTTCTAGCTGCTAGCTCCTAGCTCTGAGCTTTCAGCTGTCTGCCATCCGATGTCAGACTGTCTGGGTGTCAGCTCCCGCACACGCCCTGTTATCCTGAGCGCAGCGAAAGCCTGCCCTCGAGCCGATGAAAACTCGAGGCTCTTTACTCTCTCCTCTGAATCTGAGAAACTCATCCGTGGAAACCCAATCCATCGTTATTCTCGACTTTGGCTCGCAATATACGCAGTTGATTGCGCGCCGCATCCGCGAACAGAACGTCTTTTCCGCGGTGCTCCCTTGCAACGCCAGCCTGGATGAAATCCGCGGCTACCAGCCGGTGGGCGTCATTCTTTCCGGTGGGCCGAGCTCGGTCTATGACCAAGACGCGCCGCCTTGCGACCCGCGGGTACTGGATCTCGGCGTGCCGGTACTCGGCATCTGTTACGGCTTGCACTACATTGTGCACACGCTGGGCGGGAAAATCCGTCCCGGAACGCGGCGCGAGTATGGACATGCGGACGTGACGGTCATTGCAGATTCTGCCCTCTTCCGTGGGCTGCCGCGCGATCTCTCGGTCTGGATGTCGCATGGCGATGAAGCAGAAGATTTGCCGGCCGGCTTCCGCCGCATCGCCGAGTCCCCCACGGCGCTGGCCGGGATTGAGAATGCCGACCGCCGGATCTGGGCGGTGCAGTTTCATCCTGAAGTTCATCACACGCGACACGGTACCGGACTGCTGCGCAATTTTGTTTTCGAAATCTGCGGAGCGAAACCCAACTGGACAGCGCAGCACTTTATTGACGCGACGGTGACACAGGTGAAAGAGCAGGTGGGCACTGGTCGCGCCATCTGCGCCCTCTCCGGCGGGGTGGATTCGGCCGTGGCCGCCGTGCTGGTGAATCGCGCGCTGCTCGATGTCACCGGCAAGTCGCGACTGACCAGCATCTTTGTCAACAACGGCGTACTGCGCAAAGATGAGTTCCAGAAGGTGCAACACAACCTGCGCGACAAACTCGGCCTGCACGTGGACGCGGTGGAAGCGACCAGCCGCTTCCTGACGAAGTTGGCTGGAGTTACCGAGCCGGAGAAGAAACGCAAGATTATCGGCAACGAGTTCATCGTGGTGTTCGAGGAAGAAGCGCATCGCCTGGAAAAAACCGAAGGCAAAGTGGAATGGCTGGTGCAAGGCACGCTCTATCCCGACGTGATCGAGTCACGCTCGGTGCGGGGGCCGTCGCAGACCATCAAGACGCACCATAACGTAGGCGGGCTACCCGCCGTGATGAAGCTGAAACTGATCGAGCCCTTGAAAGATTTGTTCAAAGATGAGGTGCGGCGCATCGGCCGCGATCTGGGCATGCCGGAAGAGATTCTGCAGCGGCAGCCGTTTCCCGGACCGGGGTTAGCAGTGCGGGTGCTGGGAGAGGTGACCGAGGAGCGGCTTGAGATTCTGCGCGAGTGCGACGAGATCGTGATGACCGAGATCAAACATGCCGGGTTGTATACAAAAATCTGGCAGTCGTTTGCGGTGCTGTTGCCGGTGAAGTCTGTGGGCGTGATGGGCGACCAGCGCACGTACGCGGCCACGTGTGCAATCCGCTGCGTCCATTCGGAAGACGGCATGACTGCGGACTGGGTTCCGCTGCCCTACGAAGTGCTGAAGAAAATCTCCAACCGCATTGTGAATGAAGTGAAGGGCGTGAACCGGGTGGTGTATGACATCACCTCCAAACCGCCGGGGACGATTGAGTGGGAGTAGGCGTGGCGTGGATCGCTTTGGGGACACCCTCAGGGGCTGAAGTGTGTGCGTGAGAACTTCAGTCGTCCCTCCGGGACTTGGTCGGTTGGTCCCACTTTTCCCCGGCGCTGAAGCGCCGGGCTATTGGCAGACGCCCCTCCGGGGCTGATCTCCTACGTTCTCTTAGCGTGCGGGGAAGTTGAAGCGCAGGCCGATGCGGCCGAGAATGGGCGGACCCTGGGTCGGCGTGGGTGTGAGGTTAACGTTGTAGCGGGTGTTGAAGAGATTCTCGAAAGCGCCGAAGACCTCAATGCCGTGGCCCAGTTCACGGCCGGCAAACAAATCCACAGTGAAATAGCGGTCGAGCAGCAGCAAGTTCTGGTCGTCATCGAACTGGCCGCCGGCGTAGCGCCCCTGCACGGAAAGCATCAGCCGGCGCGGGTTCCAATAGCGCGCCTGCAGGGTGAACTGGTGGTGCGGCACCTCCGGCAGGGCATTGCCTTCGAGGCTGGTGTCTTGCGGGAAACGGAAGACGGAAGCGTCCACAAACTGGTAGCCACCGGAGAACTGGACGCGACTGGACAAGCGATAGAGGCCATCCAACGCGACGCCGCGGGAGCGCGTTCGTCCCAGGTTCTGCCGCTGCCGCGTCGTCAGCGCCGGTGTCTTGTCGATGGTGACGTTGGCGATGGGATTCACCACATCGCTCCAGAAAAAATTTCCGCGCAGGGTCAGGCGTTCGTCAAGCGCCTTGGCCGTCAGCCCGCCCTCTCCACCGGTGAGGTGCTCGGCGGTCAGCGCATCGTTGCTGATGGTGAGTACGTTGCCCACGCGGAAACTGCGGTAAAGCTCGTTGAGCGTGGGGGCGCGGAAGGCGCGGTAGCCGGAGACGGTGAGCGCGAGGTTGTGGTTGAACTGGTGGAGCACGGAGAGGCGGGGGCTGAACGCGCTTTCGCTGCGTTCCAACTGCGGCGTAAACACGGGTGGCAAGGGGGGCGTGATTTTGGTGGAGACCTTGCTGGCGTCAAAATTGCGCCAGTGGTCATAGCGCACGCCCACGGCCACGATCCAGCTCGAGCTAAGCCGCAGAATGTCCTCGCCGAAGACCCCCACGGTCCGCTGACGGCCGCCGGCGGTGTTGAAGAAGGTGTGCGCTCCGGCGAAGTTGAAGAGGTTTTCCATGCTGGTGCCCAGGGTTTCGTCGGCGTCCACCCCGGCGACGAGAGTTTGATAGCGGCCCGCAGAGCGCGACCAATCGGCGCTGCCAGCGATCATCTGGGATGGCACTTGCTGGCTGTCGGTCAGGAATTCCGAGTTGCGGTCGGGCGTCGAGACCGAAGAAAAAGTCTGGCTGTAACTCTGGCCAGTGCCGAAGAGTCGCAGTGCAACCGTGCCTACGCGAGCGCTGTGCGCGTCGAATCCGAGAGCCCCTTGACCGGTCTGAGTGGCATTGTTCTGGATCGCCGTGCCGTTGTGGCGGTACTCGTCGAAGAAAGACCCGCGCGCAAAGACGCGGCCGAACTCGCCAATCTTGTAGCCAATGTCCACATCGAGGGCCGCGTGCTCGGCGTTAGCGGGTGTGTCCACGGTGCCACGCTGGGATGGGGCCACCAGAATGTAGCCGTTGCTGTGAAACAGGTCGGCGTTTACCTCGGCATCCCAGCGCCCGAACCGGCTGCCCGTCCACAAGGAGAGATCCGGCGTCTTCTGGTTGCCGTAGGATGTCTCGATGGAGACGGCAGGCGACTCCGCTTGCCGAGTGAAGAACTGTACGGTGCCGCCGAGCGCGTCACTGCCGTAGAGATCGGAAGTTCCACCGTGAGCGACCTCAACGCTGGCCAGCGCCTGGCGAGGAACGCGGCTCCAATAGACCCAGCCGCCAAAAGGATCATTGAGGGGTACGCCATCCACCAACACCAGGGCGCGACTGGCGCCACTGGCGCCAATGCCACGCAGGGAAACACCTTGCGATGTGGGGTTGAGAAAGCGGCTGCTGTTGCGGCGAAAGAGGGTGAAGCCGGGAATCTGGCGGAGCACATCGTCGGCCATCAATGCAGGTGCGGCGCGGAGGTCGTCGGCAGAAAGCAGAATGCTGGAGCCGGGAGTCTCGTCCAGTCGCGTCTCCACTCGCGTCGCGGTGACGAGCACCGTTTCCCGTACGGGTTGCAGCACAATTTCGAGAGGCTCGGTATGTTCCAGCGACCACGCGCGCTCCGCGGGTGCGTAGCCACGGGCGATGAAGGTGAGCGTGAGTGCTCCTTTGGGCACTGGGGCGAAGGAGAACTGCCCTTCGCCGTCCGTGGTGGTGGACGATGTGCCGGAGACGCTGCGCAGGGTCACGGCCACGGCGGCGATCGGTGCGCCTTTGGGATCGCGCACCGTGCCCGCCAGGCCCGAAGATTCGGCCCAAGCGGCGCTCGTCAGCAGACAGACCAATAGAAAGCGCAGCGGCAACACAACTCGCATGGCAAAGCTCTGAAGCAGGGGATTGGGGGCTGGGTCAGCCTGCTCCGACTATCGTATGTTTGCTGGAGGAGAGAAGCAACTCGCCCGCTGGGTACGGAGGTCACGCGGAGGGAGGGCGAAGGCGATGCGCCCCAGCGGAATATTGTGCGCTAAGATAAATCCATGCCGGGATGGCGGAACTGGCAGACGCGGCAGCCTTAGGAGCTGTTGCCCGAAAGGGCGTGCAGGTTCGAGTCCTGTTCCCGGCACCAAAATTGTGCAAACGAAGCACGCCGTGCGCCTTTCCCGTATCATCTGGCCGCAGACCCTACCCGGGGCTTCGAGTTGCGGCCTGGCAGGAATCCGCAGGTTACGGCTGCATGGTCAAGCCGTGGTAGACGAAGATGCCGCCGATGACCAGGATCAGGATCCCAGAAGCAGTTCCCAGCCATTTGACCAAGGGGTTGATTTTGTCCACTTTGGCAATGAGTTCCATCTGCGCTTTTTGCATGTGGGATTCGGCTGCGTCGAGGAAGAGCTGATCGTCTTCCTGCATGGTGAGGGTGCTACGGTAGATGAGCAGGATCACCAGAACGCCGGTCAGTACGCCCCATACGATAAGCAGAAGCTCGAGCGTGGGGGTCATAAGGCACCTCGGATCCGAGCGGTCGGGCCGACTCCCGGGTCGCTCCGGCGGGTTGCCGGATCGGCAAGAGACTGGCCCCACTAGGATTATAGCCCCGCCTGGCAAGCCCGGGTGTTGCGTGCGTCCCCAGGGTCCGGGGAGCATCTAAAGTAGGGAAGGAATCGAGGAATCAGGCTACAAGAGCGTTTGGCGTGCTCTGCTATAATAATCTGGTAACGGAATCAAGGAGATAGACATGGCGACCACAGTCACACCCGAAGTTGCACCCAAGACCGTACCGGTTTCGCTGACCCCGACGGCGGTTGGCAAGGTGAAGGAAATCATGACGCAGCAGAACCCGGTACCAGCAGGGCTCCGCTTGGGCGTGGTCGGCGGCGGCTGTTCCGGATTCTCCTACTCCATGCAATTTGAGAACGGCGCCGGCTTGATGGACAAGGTGTTTGAGTTTGACGGGCTGAAAGTGTTTGTGGACGCGACCTCAGTCATGTACCTCAACGGCTGCCGCGTGGATTACGTGGAAACGCTGGAAGGTTCGGGCTTCAAGTTCGAAAATCCGAACGTGAAGAGCACCTGCGGTTGCGGTTCCAGCTTCAGCGTGTAAGCGCCGCTGCGATTCCAAGATTTTTTGAGCCCCGTCCCAATGGACGGGGCTTTCGTTTTGCGAGGCGGATGACGTTCAGCTCGCGACGCCGTCGAAGAAGAGGGTGCACGCGATGCGCAACGCGGAAGCTGGGAACCTCGTTCGCTTGGGTCTGTTATGGCTGCTGCTGGTTTCAGGCTCGTGGGCCAGCGCTGGCAGTTCCGCCTCAACCACTGAGTGGGATCTCCGCCCTTCGCTGAAGTACGACGCGCTGTGTCTCCTGGAAGTGCTCAGTGGCGATCCCTACTACCTGACTTACTATCAAGCCGACTATGACCGTTTTGCGCCGCAGTTCACCAACGAAGAGCGGGCTGACTTTGTCGAGCTGAAGCGCCTGATCAAGGACGAAAACGGCGGCGCGGTGTCGCCCATGCTGCTGCTGTATTTGTCCACAGCTCCAGCCGAGAGTCTGGCGGAAACAATTGCCGCCGTGCACGACAGCTCCGAGTTGAAACGGAATTTCCAGCAGACCACCTATTACGACGAAAAGGAATGGCAGTTGTATGAACGGGCGCGGCCTGCCCTGGAACGAGCGTTGCGTGCGCTCGATCGCATCCACTTCGAGGCGTATTGGGAAAAGGAGATCCGCCCGCAGATCGAAAAATCAATCCCGGCCTTTGCCGCGGACCTGCCCAAGTACAACATTGCGCCGGTGATTGCCGGCATGCTCGGACATCCGCTGGCTTCCAACCGGATCACCGTCTACCTGCTTTACTATTCGCAGCCCTATGGCATCAAGATCACAGGGACGCGTTTCATTACCCACTACTCCTATCCGTTTGGCATCGTGCTGCACAATGCCATCCACGAAATGATGCATCCGCCGTATAACGCGGAGCACGATGCCGGGATTAAGTCAGGCCTGGCCTTGCTCGGGGAAGAAAAATTTCTGATGGACAAGGTGGAACACCACAACCCGGCCTTCGGTTACAACACGCTGGAGGGGTTCGTGGAGGAAGACTGCGTGCAATTTCTGGAGGCGGTAGTGGCGGAAAAAATTGGCGCCGGGCGCGATCAGCAGGAGTACTGGCGCGCTCAGGACGACGGCATGCATGTGCTGTCGACGGCCCTGTATCAACTGGCGAAGCAGGAAAAGTTTCCGCAGGGTGGGGAAGACTTCCCGCACTTTTTCGCGCGCATGTTGCAAACAGGAAAACTCACCGGCGGCGAGATAGAAAAACTGAACCAGGCTTTCTTTGCGGCGGGGAAGGGCGAACGCAACCGCGCCGATGATGAAGAGAAGAGTCCAGCGCGAGTTGTCCGCCGGTGCCGGGCTCATGCCGCTCATGCCGCCTCCTTGACCAGCACCCGCGGATTGAGCAGGTCCACTCCCAGCCCGATCAGCAGCGCCAGGAACAGAGAATACTGCACAAAAATGAACATGGCTTCCGGTCCGGTGCTGGGTAGAACACCGCCGGTCAATAGCAGAACGGACATGCCATCAGGATGTTGCGGCACACGCTCAGCTTCGGCATGTAGAACACACACGCCGCCAAAAACAGCGGCAGCCACGTGGCTTCGATCACCGGTGCGCGGCCGGCGGTCAACGCGTAGGTCAAGGTGCTGCCCAGGCAATGGCCGATCAGCATGAGGGTGGCCAGCCCGAGTGGAGCTTGCACGATGCGACGGCGGGCGGCGTCGAGCCCGCTGATCACCGTGACGTAGAGAATCAACACCGCCAGCGAGAGAAATGCCGGATTGCCACGCAGCAGCAGGAACGCGGTCGCAAAAGCCAGCCCGGCAACCGCTTCTTTCCCTCCGGGAACTTCTCCGTGCAACAAGTTCCAGGAAGAACCGCCGGCGTTCGATGGCGGCGCAGCGGGCGGGTTCGCGTCCGGCCCCACCGTCCGGGCCATCACATGAAACGGTTCAATCGGTTGGCTGATGTAGTTAGTCATGATGGTTGCTCCTCCAAAGTGGCTGGCGTCGAGCCGGGGAGGAGGCCGGCATCGCGCAGCAAGTCAAGCACCTTGCCCCGCACCGGCTTCAGGATGGACAGCTTGGCCAGGGACAGCAGGCGTACGGTCAGCTCCATGGCGTTGTCCACGAGCTTCCGTGTGCGTTGTTGGTTAGGGGACCGGTCGTAGAGAAAAAGCACGAGCACTCCCATTTGCAGTGCCCAAAGAGAAAGCGTGAGCAGTTGACGCAGATCGGCCGGCATCCGCTCGCCGCCAATGGCGCGGTCGAGCAGCTCGAGGCTGCGGCGGCGCGTGTCGTCCGTTCCTGAACCCAGACACGACAGCGGATGATCCGGCTCGCCCGCATAGCGGAAGACCACGCCCAGCAGTTTGCGGTCGTCCTTCACAATGTCGAGTTTGGATTGCAGCGCGAATTGCAAACGCTGCTTCAGATCGAGGGAGCCGGAGGCCAACGCATCGTCCAGCCGTTGCTCGTGCTCCCGTTGCACCACGTCGTAGTAGGACTGGATCAGCGCTTCCTTGCTGGGGAAGTAGTAGTAGGCCGCCCCCAGGGCCACCCCGGCAGCGGCGGCAATGTCGCGCATGGTGGTCGAGTCAAACCCGCGCTCGCGGAAAAGGACGAGGGCAGCGTCCAGAATGGCGCGGCGGGTTTGCTGGCCTTTACCGGTAGCCTGGTCAACCTTGAACATGTTCAAATCTTGAGGCAAGTCGGGGTGGAAGTCAAGGGAAAAGTTGAACATGTTCGATTATGGTTGTAAGTGATTGGAAAGATGGGAATTACAGTGCCGCCTAGTTCTGTTGCTGTTCCCGTGCCACCTTGGAAAGGTGCCCAAAGCACGAGCGGGCCACCCGCCAAAATCTTATTTTTGGCTCCGCGGCTTTCCCCGGTACAGATCAGCATCTCTTATGTTGATGCTTTGTATGATGTCGAAGACGTAATTGGCGGGAGTCATGAAAGCAACGTCGGAAGCAGCAACTGAAGAGGACTGAACTCCAATGAGAACCAACCGCTGAAGCCCGGGGCTGCTGATATCGCCGTTCTCGCCGAAGGGAGGATAGTAAAGAATTGGCGACCCACTGTTTCCGGGCACAAGATTCGCGGCGATAAGCCACGCTTTGATATCGAAAGGAGCGCCGTCCCCACACACAGTCTGGGCATCTTCTCGAAGGATGCTGGAGATCTTGCCGAACTTGAATACTGGGTAGTTTCTTTGCATAGCCCTTAGATTAAGGAGCATCCCAGCCGAGACAATGTCATCTCCGATGGAAAGCTTGCTCAACTCTTCATCAGTTGGAAGCCTCGAAGCAGGCAGCGCTCGAAAGTCAGACTTGCTTAAATCGTCTTCCGTAACCGGAAATATAACAACTGCCGCATCCACATCCTCGTCCTTGTGCCGGAACCATGTCGGCTTGGCGTCGCTTGATAGTGGGATCCGAATATACCTCACCTTCTCTGTACTATCCGTGCTAACCGCATTCACGCGAGCGTAGATAAGCATCGGGTTATGTGCCGCGGGGCAGTGCGCCCATTCTGGATCGACAATGTGGCGCGCCGTGACCAGGAGTAGGGTTACGTCTTGGTCGTTCAAGTGAGGAACGCGGATCAAGAACCCGGTGCCAATTGGGGTGTTGAAGTCTACCCTACCGGCCTCTCCAGCACGATAGAGGAAGACGACGGTCTTTCCTAGAAAGTCGGTATCAAATGGTGCGCTGGCTGACGCTATCGTGGCCAGCAGCGCCAAGAAACAAAAGGCAATCGTGATCTTGAGATATTTCACCGAGGCCTCCTGGGAAGACCACACTCCGGAACTTTCCGCTATTGTAAATTGTGGTGAGGTTTTCTTGTTTAGCGGGTAGCCCATACTTGCTTTTGATCAGCGCATGCACCTCCAGGTCGGTAGTGGTGGGTGGCCCGGCCTTGATTTTGATTTTCGTCAGCCAAGGCGGGTGGGCCTCAGGGCGCTTTCGGTTTTGCAAATGTGATCCTGCTCGACGGCAATGCAGTCCTCAACTTGGTCAGCACGGTATCAAGCTGCGCATGGAGTTGGGGCGGCAGCTCAGTGTCAAACTGCCGAAAAGCAATGATGCAGATCATGTAAAGGTAAGCGAGAGTGTAGTGAAGGGCCAGCAAGCCTTTCTCTCCGTCCCTGTCTGGTCCGCTCAGGGTTTTGAACGGAACGCCCCCGGAAGTCAGGTGCGGGATCAGCGCCAAGCTGTTGCAATGAACGTAGTGTGACGTGTGCTCGTAGATTCCGTAGTAGTCGAACTCCGCCTGAAACGGCTTCCCGGTCCTTGGATCCGTCTCTCGCGGATCGAGGTAAGCTTCTGTTGCCATGTTGTAGGGATTCTGCCAGCTTCTCCTGCTCGGGAATTTCTTAGCGTCTTCTAGCCACTGCCGCTTGACCGCGCCAGGGCGCTTGACCTTCGAGAAGTGCTTCTTCCGGATTTGCTCGGCGTTGTACAAGTGGGCTTTGAAGAAATTGAGGTAGCTAGTGGCCCTTTCTTCAGCATCTTTGTTAGAGATGTACTTGACCAACAAGAAAGCCTCAACCGACGATCTTGCGAGTCCGAATGCCTCTCCATAGAAGCGGCCCCGGACGAGATGGCAGACTGCTTGGCCAAGGGCAAGCGCCTTGGACGTAAGTGCGAGGAGGGCCCGATCCAGATCGACCTGCTGCCGTGGGCACAAATACCGGCTGTCGAGTTCGCTGCGTATAGCAGCAAGCGCGAACGAAACCTCCGGTTCGAAGTCTTCGGGAGTCATGTTCTATGTTCGCACATTCACCTTGGTCGTAGAAGCTGGCCGCTCGGCGAAGTCGCCAGCTCTTGACTTTTGATGACCTACGCCCCCCCGAGTTTTGGCTGCATGCGAGAATCAAGAAACAAAATTGGGCCACCCGCCCGGAAATGGCGAATCGCGCTGCCTGCCGAGAGACTATGAGCCGGGTTTGTGTGTTCGTTTCAGCCAACTGGATGTGGAAACTGCTCGATCAGAAATAATCGCTAGGCCGGCAATCAGTTCATCGAGTTGAAGCCGTGTGGCGCGAGACGCCTTCTTCAACCGCGAGGTGAGTTTTGGTATGCCCGCAATGGCGTCGCGAAAGGCGATGACGGGTTCCTGACCAGAATGTAGGCTGGGTATTACCTCTTCTAGCATTGTGCGCAGCTCAAGAACTTGTTCGTCTGGCGGCCCTTCTTGGATCCATGCGGCGGTGGCCGCATCAAAGGCATTGAATCCTGACGTGAAACCAGCAACCAATGCTGGAATTTCTCGTCTGAGAGATCGTGCATAGCTTGCAAGGTCCTCCGCGGCTGAGTCCACCGCAGACTTTAGATCCCGAGGATTCTGCGAGTTCGCACTAACGTAGCTGATTAGTTTGGCGTGATGCTCGAATTTTGTGGTCTGCTCTTTGGTGATGGATGCGATTCGTTCGAGCGCAGCCGTACCCGCCTGTATTGAATCTTGAGCTTCCACAATGGCGTCGAGAACTCCTGGAGTCTCGTCCTCTGTGGTTTGCTCAAGCTCGCTAAATGGCCCGCCGGGGCGTGCCAACTCCCGGCCAACAGACACAGAGGCTGTCTCGGCTGGCTTTGCACTCGCACCAGGCCCCTGCGAACAAGATTTCCATCCATTCCCGTCCCATTCGGACGATACTAGCTTCCACAAGTGACGCCGCACAAGGGGGACAAAGTCCCCGGTAGTCTTGAATTCAGAATAGAGGATTTTTGGGGCAATTGATTTCTTAAACTCCTGGACTTTTGCTAGCTGTTGGAGGTCTAGGTTCTGGATCGCAACGTCCGGTGTACCTTTAAAATAAAAGAGCACCCTTACACTGTCCGGTGCCTTCGCCCAGCGGTCGCAAGCTCGACGGAATTCCTCCTCGGTGCCTGAACCGGCCCTCGGCGTGGGGGTTCCAAACTGGCTTCCGAACATTCCGATATATATATCGTATTCATCGGCCACTTGGTTGTTCACAACCGCCTGCGGATCGGGCCCTATCCCGGGCACCACGAAGTTCCCGGACGTTATTAACCTTAGCTCAACCGAATAGGCGTCGCGGAGGCTTGGATTTAGCTCCTGGATGACCGTGTCCAGTACTTTCAGTTCCGCACTCAAATCCTGCGGACAAGAAGCAAACACTCCTAACATCGTCACCTGGCGTGGCATTGTACCGTCCGATGCTTATTCTACGCGGAATGGATAGTGAACGGCCCACCCTTGAATTTGTGTGGGCACCAGCAACCCCGAGGGTGGCGGGTGGCCCAAGGTGCAAGTTCCATCACACGGTTGCCGTTGGTGTGGCGGGTGTACAGGTCTCCCCCAACGTCTCGTTTTCTGAGACGTGGGAGGCAACCCTCTTCGCGCCATGCGCCTGTGATCAGGGCACGCCCGCAGGTCCTGGCCGTTTCATCTGATCCAGACGCTCACTGCTTTTCCGGCACTGCCTGCACTAACAGGCCCAGTGCTTTCTGAAAGCTCTTGTCGCCTTCGTTCGCGCCCTTGAAGTGACCTAACCGCACCACCACCAGATCGTGGGACGGAATCATGACCGTCTTCTGCCCGCCCGCGCCGGACATGAAGAATGTGTTTTTGGGCACGGGCCGGTGGGCCACTCAAGCCTGCTTTTGGCTTGAGTGGGGCAGTGCTGGCTGGCTGCCTTGGGCACTCAACGCGGGCCGCCCACCAGTGCTCGGCGCTCTACGCCCCTTTTTCCCTTGACATTCCCCTCCCCGCTGTTGCACAAAAGATATAGAGGTTAACCTATAAATTAGCTGGAAGGAATAAGTCCTTACGGCTCTAGATTTTCCGTATAAGTCCTGATTCCTCCAGGATTTAAGTGCGATTCTCCCGCTACACCGATGAAAACAATAGGCCGGGGGAGGGGTAGGGGGGGTACCCTCTGCACGTCGAACTCGGGCAGGTGGTGGTCATGCGGAGGTGGCGGGTGGGCTCCGCTTGCTTTTTCATTTTCGCATGCAGCGCCAGCGCTAGCTCTACTGCTGATTGTCCGGGCCACCTTGAGGTGGTGGGTTCTGAGGGCCGGGTGCGGCGGGCTGGCCAGGCTGGTTGGGGCCTGGGGGGCCGCCGGTGGGGTTGTTGGTGCCGCCGCCCACGCCCTGCAGCGGAGGTTGGCTGGGGGCGTTCAGGAGGCCGCCACGGTCATTGCCGGGGTCGTAAATGAATTGCCACTGGTTGTAGTGGTTCTTGCGGTCGAATTCGCGAATGGAGGCTTTGCGGCTGGTGCTGACCACGCCCACAATGCCTAAACCGCCGCCAAAGGTGGGGCCGGAACCGAGTGGGCCGGCGTTGGGGCCGGTCGTGGGGGCTAAGGGGGCGGAGGAAGGTCCGGTCTGGCCGCCGGGGCCGTTAGCGGAAGGATTCGGGGTGCCGCCCGGGCCATTCGGGTTCTGCGGGTTATCGGTTTCATCCTGCTGGTTCTGCGTCGCGTCGTTTGTCGCGGGGCCGGTGGCGGGGTTGGCTGCGGGCTGCAGTCCGCCGGGTTGCTGTCCTAATTGCTGCCCCAGCGCGCCGGGATTCTGAAAGCCCTGGCCCAGTCCGGCGCCGAAGCTGAATTTCACTTCGCCGAAGTGAAGCAGCTTGAAGTCCTGGCCCGTGATGGGGTCTTTGTAACGGCGGCGCAGATAGCGGATGTTGTTGCCGCTTTCCAGTTCTTCGATGGAATTGGGGAAGCGGCTGTTCTTGCGGTAGAAACGGCGAATGGCGCGGGCGTATTGAGCGCCGCGGTGGACCAATTCCTCTTCGCGATCGCGCTTGATTTCATGGATCACGCGGGGCACGGCGGCGGCGGCGAGAATCACCAGCAGAGCCACAAACAAAACCAGCGTGAGCAGAATGTAGCCACCATCTGGTGAAGACGGGCGGCGCCGAAATGTTTGCGGATGCGGCATGAACTAGCTTTGCGTGAGCGGAATGCTCTGCCGGTTGTTGTAGAGCACGTCTTCGATATCCACCGAGTTGGGACCGATGTGCACCACTTTGTAGCGGCGGTTGACGATGTCGCCTTCGGCGGCGATGAAAACGTCGTCTCCCTGCGAGAGAAAAACTTTCTTGACGGTACCGCCACCGCTGGCAAAGCCAAAGAACTTCAGCGTAATGGGCGGGGGCGGAGGCGGACCCGTGGGCGTGGGATGTGCGGTATCGGTGGCGACCTTCTGGACTTCCTTGGGAATCTCCGGTGGCGGCGCCTCGTTGGAGAAAATATTGCGCCCGCTGCCGGTGTAGGTCAGTTCCTCGGTTGCCGCCAGCAGTTGTAACTGCAAGCGCGGATCGAGCGAAGAAACCAGGGGAGCGGCGGTGCGGCCCGACGTCGCGCTCTTGGGTGCCAGGCGCGATTCGGTGGCACGCGGCGCCGGTGCGATCTTTGTCTGGATCCGGGTCTGGGTGGTCTGGGGAGGTGGCGGCGTGCCCGGCGTCCACAACGAGCGGGCGGTGGACAAGAGGGCCAGCAGGCCGAGTCCGCCGGCCAGCAGCACCTTCTTGCGGTTTTCGGTTCCGAGTTGCACTCAGGCCCCCGCTTTCAGAAAGGCGTCCAGTTTCAGTTGCAGCCGCACCTGCCCGCCTTGGGCCTCGCCCAGACTCACGCTGTTCACCACAAAGAAAACGCGATCGCGTTCGAGGGCATTGATGAAGCGCACCAGGTGGATGTAATCGCCTTCCAGGTTCGCTTCCACATGCAAGGCGGAAATCCCGGCGCGGCCGGTGTCCTTCAATTCGTATTTTGCCGTCGCGATCCTGACGCTGTGGGTGGATGCCACCTTGCCCAGTTCGGAGGAAACATCGGACTCACGCGCTGGCAAGCGGTCCTTGTAGAACGTCGCGATCTGTTGGCGAGCACTCTTGATTTTTTCGTCGAGCCCGCCCAGCGGCTTGACTTCCAGCGTCTTGCTCTTCAGTTCAGCGCGCAACTGGTTGAGTTCGGCTTGCCGCGAGTTGGTGGAGCCCACCAGCGGCGAGAAAAGCGCGACCAGCGCGAGCACGTCAACCAGCAGCAGCGCGCCCAGCACAACGCTTACCTTGCGGCGGGTGTCATGAGTGCTGGCCATTAGCGTTGGCTCCGGGGTGGCGCGACCACGTAATGGGCGCTTACCTGAAATTGCACGGCATCTCCCGGGGTCTGGCCCTGGGAGGAAACTTCTTCACGAATCAGGGGCCGCTCAAACTGGGGCGACTCTTCGAGATGATGGACCAGTTCGAGCGCGCGCTCGCGGGACTGTCCGGCAACGGTCAGTTTGATGGCCAGCCCGCTGTCCGGCGATGTCTCAGGTGCGATGGACACTACGTGCAACTGGGGGGGCATGAGTTTTTCCAGGTCGGTGAAGACACGCGTCCAGGAAAACGACTTGCGCAGGATGAGCTGGTTGAGCATCTCTGACTGCTCGCGCATGACCCGGTTTTCCGGTTTGGAGAGGGTCGCTTCCGCTTGCGCCCGTTCGCGGTCGCAACGGGCAATGGCTTCGCGCGTCTGAGCAATGGTATGGCGATCGCGACTGGCAGCGCGCCAACCCGTAGCTACGGTGTAGAGCAGCGCCAGGCTGAAGATGGCGAGTACAGCCAGACCGCTGCCCCATTGCAGCCAGAACCGGCGGCTGTCCACAAAGGGCTGGCTGGCGAGATTGATATTCAGTCGCATTAGCTGACCAGTGCCCCCACCACGCCGGCCATGCGCCAGCGCGGCACCGGGCTACCCAGGTTTTCTCCCAATTGCGAGGCGGCGACCAGATCATGCACTTCGGCTCCGGTTTGGGCGCGCAACGCCATGGCTGCGCCCGCCGACTCCGGCAATCCGGCAACGTAGATGCGTTCCAGATTCAGATGGTAGGTGTCCTGAAAAAACACGATGGATGGGTACACTTCTTCCGCCAGTTGTTCGCCGGTCAGGCTCTGGCCACGAGCGTTTTCCAGGGTGCGAAACAACAGCAACTGGCCGCCGTCCATGATGGCGATACTGGTGGTGCGGTTGTCTACTTTCACGGCCAGCGACGGCCGCGTCGCATCGACCGCTCCCAGCGAGGCCAGCATCGAGGGCACAACCACCCCGGGACTGAATCCGGAAAGGCGCACCGCAGCTTCATACTCTTCCAGCACATGGGCCAGAACGACGGCGGCGACCACTTTGATCCCGCCTTCCTTCGCAGGTTGGGCGTGGTAGGAAATTTTGGCTTTGTCGACATCGTAGGGCAGGGATTTCTTGAGCCGGAAGCGGACCACGGTTTCGGCTTCGTGAGCTTTGTCCGGCAGGGTATCGAAATCGAGCAGAACCACGCGAACGGTGGCGTCGGGAATGACCATAACGACATCCCGTCCGCGGGCGGTGATGGATTCGAGGGCGGAGCGCAAAGCTTCGGCCAGCCAATCCTGCCGCTGGACGTTGCTCTCGGTCAGGTCGGGCGCCAGGCTGCCGGGAGCGATTTCGGCCGAGCTGTAGGCTTCGACGACGTCAGCACTTTCCGAGACTCTACCCGCAAGCACGCGGTCCGAGGCGATCTCGCAAGCGAGACGGGGACGCGCCAGACGTTGGTTTGAATAACTCATCGCAAACAGTAACCAGTTGGCTCCACGGGCCTCTACAGCATCAAAACTCCGGAACCGCGGAAAGGCAATAGCTGCGGCAACACCTCAAGGACAAGCCCTTCTGGGGAATGCCCCATCGGCTGCCTCAGCGGAAAGTTTCGATAAACGTGACTTTGTTGATCTCCTTCAATGTGGTCACGCCGGTACGCACCTTTTCGAGCGCCGATTCCCGGAGGAAACGCATGCCTTCGTCGCGGGCGGCGCGGCGGATTTCCGACGAGGGCCGTTTGATCAGAATCATCTCGCGGATGCGGTCGCTCAACTCCAGCAGTTCGTGAATGGCGGTGCGGCCGCGATACCCGGTTCCAGCACACTCGATGCAGCCCTGACCTTCGTAAAACGGCACCGGTCCCCATTGCGCGGCATCGAGGCCGCTAGCCTCGAGCACTTCGGCCGGGTAGCGGACTTCGGTGCGACAGGAATCGCAAATCACCCGCACCAGCCGCTGCGCCAGAATGCAGTTCAAGGCGGAGACGAAGTTGTAGGGTTCGACGCCCATGTTGAGGAAGCGGCCCAGCACATCCACGACGTTGTTGGCGTGGACGGTGGTGAATACGAGGTGGCCGGTCAGCGCGGACTGGATGGCGATCTGCGCCGTTTCGGTGTCGCGGATTTCGCCCACCATGATCTTGTCCGGGTCATGGCGCAGAATGGAGCGCAGACCACGGGCAAAGGTCAGCCCCTTTTTTTCGTTGACCGGGATCTGCGTGATGCCACGAATCTGATACTCGACCGGGTCTTCGATGGTGATGATCTTGTCTTCGTCCGTCTTGATTTCATTGATGCCGGCGTAGAGCGTGGTGGTTTTGCCGCTGCCGGTGGGTCCGGTGACCAGCACCATGCCGTAGGGTTCGTGGATATAGCGGCGGAAACGGCGCAGATCGTCCTCGCTAAAGCCGACCACATCGAGGGTGAGCGTGCGGAACTTCTCGCTCATCGACTCTTTATCGAGCACGCGCAGTACGGCGTCTTCGCCGTGAATGGACGGCATGATGGAGACGCGGAAATCGATAGGACGCTCGGGGTTGCCGTACTTCACGCGGAAGCGGCCGTCCTGCGGCACTCGGCGTTCGGAAATATCCAACTCGCTCATCACCTTGATGCGGGAGATGATGGTGGACTGGTGTTCGCGGTTGAGCGGGGGCATGGCCTGCTGCAGCACGCCGTCAATGCGGTACTTGATGACGACTGAGTCGTCACGGCTCTCAATGTGAATGTCACTGGCGCGGCGCTGCAGCGCGGTGAAGATGACGATGTCCACCAACCGGATGATGGGGCTGATGTCGCCCTGCGCCGACAACCGGTCCATGGAAATGGTTTCTTCGCCGCTTTCGTCCTCGTGCACCACGTGCAGGGTGAAGCCTTCGCTGGCTTCTTCCAGCACGCGTTGCGACTGTTCCGTCTTCTTGAGGATGTCGCTGATCTGTCCCAGCGTGGAAACCTTGGTGACGATGCGCTTGCCGAGCAGCAGGCTGATTTCATCAATCATCATCAGCTGGCTGGGATCGGCAATGGCCACCGCCAGACGGCCATCTTCAGTTTCCTCCAGGGGCACGAAGTTGTAACGGAACATCAGGTCAACGGGAATTTTCTTGAACAGATCGTGGTGGAGCTGGAAGTTACGCAGGTCGATGAACTCGCAGCGATAGCGGCGGGCCACATCCTGGGCGCGCTCCACCTCGGCCGCGCCGACGTCGATGCCGCCACGATTGCCATTGGCGGGGGGCGTGGCGGCGGGAGTCTTCGGCACCGTCACATTCGGCGTATCTGTGGGACGACCAGCCATTGTCTTTGCTACCACAACCTTTCTGAACTCCAGGCTTCAGCGCTGCAAGCCGCTGGAGCCCAGCGTGAAAATCGGAAGGTAGAGCGAGATCAGCACTCCACCTACAAACGTTGCCATGATGATCAGGATGACCGGCTCGATCAAGGCCAGGGCTGCGCCTAACGCCGTCTGCACATCCTCCTCATAGAATTCTGCCACCGAATTGAGCATGGCGGGGAGGGCCCCGCTGGATTCCCCGGTTTCGATCATTTCCACGGCCAAGTCGGGAAATACTTTTTCCTGGTCCAACGACCGGGCCAGCGGTTGTCCGCCGCGCACTGCCTCAGTGGCGGTTTCCAAACTTCCTCGTAGCAGTTTGCTGCCCATCGAAGGGGCGGCGGTTTCCATGGCTGGCACCAACGGCAGTCCGCCCATCAGCAGGGTTGACATCATGCGGGAGAAGTTCGCCACTTGGTACTTCATCCAGATTTGGCCCAACAAGGGCATCGAAAGGAGCGCGCGCTCGACCGCCAGCGCGCCCCGTTTCGTATGCCGCCAGCGAAAAAAGCCGAACCCCAGCAACGCGACTGCCGCCAGCATGAGCAACAGATACTTCCGCGCCGCGTTGCCCACCGCCATGATGAAAAGCGTGGGCGCGGGCAACTGCGCATTGAGCGTGTCAAACAGCTTGGCAAACTCCGGCACCACGTAGGTCACCAGGAAGATCACCATGATCGTCACCATCATCACCAACAAGGCTGGGTACACCAGGGA
>JBGQDM010000060.1:0-20004 GCA_041495845.1 Terriglobia bacterium
AAGCGCGGTTTCTTGGTGACGGGATCAAGAAAAGTGGCGTTGGTCATGCCGTTGGCGGCAATGGCGCACGGCGCAACCGAGGGCAGACCGAGGCCGGGCGCGCAACCGGGACCTTCTCCGGGAGTGGTGATTCCGCTGCCGCCAGTCGTCGCTTGCACAGCAAAAGCGGAGGCGGCCAGGAGCGCGTCGGTGTTGCGCCAGTTGAGAATGGTGAACGATGGCGTGCTGGTGAAGAATCCGAAATCCAGCTTGCCGCCGAACTGGCCACCCACCGCGAAGGAGTCGGCCACCTTCCTGTCCTCGTTGAAGAGCAATTGCAGGACTTGGAAGTTGACGTTCTTGAGGAAGGCTGCGTGCTTGAGATCGAACGAGAATTTTTCCGCGAAGCCTTCCGGGTTGATGTCCTGATCGAAGGTGACGGAAGTACGGTTCCAGGTGTAGGCGAACTTGCCGCCGGTAAGCTGTAACCAGCGATGGGCCAGCGGCTGGTAGCTGATGAAGCCGCGATCGAGAGCGATGGTCTTGCGGTCAAAGAAGTTGGTCAGCGATTCATTGGTGGTGGTGGGGTCGCCGAGCGAGCCGGTGGCCAGAGCCAGGCCGCCGACGAAGTCTTCGCTGAGTTTGCCTTCAATCCCAAGGCGGACGCGGACGCGGGCCCGGTTGCGGCCAATGCACTGCGGACAATCTTGAAAGAAGCTCTCACCGCGGAGACGGACATCGCCGGTAAAGCGGAAGCGGGAGAGTGAAGATTCGAGCGCGCCCACCCGCTTGGCTTGCTCGTCCCCGCTCGTCCGGGCCAGCGCGAATGCCGTCTTGGCTTCGATGGCATTGTCGGAGGCCTGCGTAGCCATGGTGTCGGCTTGGCTCGCGGACTGCTGCGCTTTGACCGCGACAGCCTGGGCCTGATCGGCGCTCTCCTGCGCTTTCTGGGTGGCACCGGAGGTCTGCTGGGAGTTCTGCAGCAGTTGCTGCAACTGGGTGCGGATCGCATCCATCTGGCTGTGCTGATCTTCCAGTTGTCTCTGCTGGGCGGTGATCAGTTCGCGCAGTTGCTGGACTTCGGACGAGCGCGCGACGGCACTGGACTTGGTTCTTGGTTTGGCGGCTGCCGCGACGCACGGGGCGGGGCTTGTAACCAGCATCAGTCCGGCAGCAAACAAGGTAAGCAAGGATCGAGGGCTCATAGTGAGTGCAATTCCTTTGCAAGTATCTAGAAAGATCTACCCGTTTTCTTACATCGCTACCACCCACCCCGAGCGCGGATGGGAATTTCAGTCGAGGGGAACGGAGCGGACGAAGAGCCTACGAGGCCGGCAGCAGACCCCATTTGTGTTGCAGGCGCCGCTCCATGGTGCGGAAGACCACGCCGTCCACCACGAAGCCGATGGCGATAATCAGTACCATGACGGCAATCACCTGACTCATGTCACTCAGATCGCGGCCCATCATGAGGAGTTGGCCGAGGCCGAGGCTGACAAAAATCATCTCGCCGGAAATCAGCGAGCGCCAGGCGAACGCCCAGCCCTGCTTCAATCCGCTCACGATGTAGGGCAAGCTGGCGGGCAGGAGCACGTACACAAAGAGTCTCCAACCAGTGGCGCCGAGATTGCGTCCGGCCATGGAATAAATTTTCGGCAACTGCTGGCGCCCGGTTTCCATGGCGATGGTGACCGAAAGGAGCGAGCCCATCACCACCACAAAGAGAATGGCTTTTTCCGTGAGGCCGAACCACAGTACGGCCAGAGGGAGCCAGCAAATACTGGGCAGACTCTGCAAACTCACCAGCAGGCCGCCGAGTGTCTCTTCAAGAAATTTATTACTGGCCACGCCGAAGCCGAGAATCATGCCGAGGATGATCGAGATGGCATAGCCCAGCAACATGCGGCGCATGCTGACGCCGATGCCGATCCAGAAGCTGTGGTCCAGGAATCCATTCCAGAGCGCCAGGCCCACACCCTGCGGCGAGGGAAAGATGTAGGGTGGCCACACTTTGAGGTGGGCGAGCAGGGCCCAGAGGCCGAGCAGGGCGCCGTAGAAAATCACCAGTCTAAAGAGACGCTGCATGGGCATACTCCGCTTCCAGGCTCTTGTTGATCTCGTCGCGCAGGTGGCCGAGAATTTCGCGCGCGGTGTTGGCTACGTCCACATCTTCGAGATGACGCGGCCGAGGCAGATCCACCACGAATTCCTGTTTGATTCTTCCCGGCCGGAAGGTAAACAGCGCCACCCGGTTGCCTAGGCGCACCGCTTCACGCACGTTGTGGGTGACGAAGATGATGGTGCGTCCGGTTTCGGACCAGATGCGTTCCAATTCGTCGTGCAACAAGTCGCGGGTTTGCGCGTCGAGCGCGGCGAAGGGCTCGTCCATCAAGAGAACATCGGGTTCAGTGGCCAGGGCGCGCGCCAGGGCGACGCGCTGCCGCATGCCGCCGGAAAGCTGGTGGATGTAGCTGGTCTCAAACTTGGAAAGATGCACCAGCTTGAGGTATTCGCGGGCGCGGGCCAGGCGCTCGGCGCGGCCGAGGCCTTTCATTTTCAGGCCGAACTCCACGTTTTCGCGCACCGTGAGCCAGGGAAAGAGGCCGTGGTCCTGGAAAATTAGGATGCGGTCGGTGCCGGGGCCTTCGACGATACGATCCTCAATGCGGACTTCGCCGGAAGTCGGGTGGTGCATGCCAGCGACGAGATGCAACAGCGTGCTCTTGCCGCACCCGGAAGGGCCGACGATGCAAAGAAACTCGCCCGCTTTCACTTTCAAGTCAATGTTGTCGAGCGCGAGCAAACGGGTACCGTTCTCGCCTTTGTAGCTGAGGCAAACGTTCCGGAGCCACACTTTGGGCGCCGCGTCCTCGGCAGGAACGATTGGCGGCACCGCCACCGGCCGCGGTCGCGGCGTAGCCCGCACCGGGCTGCGATGCTCGCTGACAGGCGGAAACTTGGGAACGGCAGAACTGGTGACTGGATTCATTGGATTGCCTTTTTACCTTTCTCCCGCAACACCTGATTCAGAAGAGAAAGGTCGTACATGCCGTTGAGGTCGGGCATCTGCCTGCCGAGGAAACCAGCATCAAACGCAGATTTTGCCGCGGTAAGCAACGCTGTGTGCAGCGGATCGTAAGTCACCTGCAAACGCCCAAAGGCTTCGTCCAGCACCGCGGGCGGCAGCGCCTTGCCGGTTTCTTTCTGGATTTGCGCGTTGAGTGCCTGCTTGGCTTCGGGCAAGTGGCCGTTGATCCAATCGGTGAGCTCGACGTGGGCGCGCAGCCAGTTCTTGACCAGATCCGGATGCTCCTGAAGAAATTTTGTGCGGACGATGAGATGAGCGGTGACGAACTGTCCTTTGGGCCAGAGGTCGCGCTCGTCCAGAAACAGGCGGCCGTTGCCCTCGCGGATCAGGCGCGTGGCCCAGGGTTCCGGCGCCCAGGCGGCATCGAGCTGCTTCTTGAGAAAGAGGGTGAGCTGGTCGGGATTGGCCAGCGGGATCACTTGCACTTCGCCACCCTTGTCGGTGGACTTCATGCCGTGCGCCTTCAGCCAGGCCCGCAGCGCCACGTCTTGCGTGTTCCCCATCTGCGGCGAGGCCACCTTTTTGCCGCGGAAATCTTCCGGCTTGTTGATGCCACCGTCGTTGCGCACCACCAGAGCGGCGCCGCCACTGGCCGCGCCTGCGACCACACGCACCGCTTCGCCGCCGGAACGGACATACGCGGTAATCGCGGGATTGGGGCCGATGTAAGTCATGTCAATCGCGCCGGCGAAAAGCGCTTCCACTGCAGCCGGACCCGCGTTGAAGGTCTTCCAGTTAATCTTGACGTTCGGCCCCAGCGCTTTTTCAAAGGCGCCGTTGCCCTTGCCGATCATGGCTTGAGGATGAGTAATGTTGGGAAACGCGCCCACGCGGACGACCTGCTGCGCGGCCGCCGGCAGTGCCGCAAAAATAGCGGCCAACAACGTTGTGACCAGGAAACGTAGCCGGTTCATTGATTCTCTTTCCTCAAAAGAACGGGGCTTGGCGGGGAAGTCTTGCGGCGCGAGCGTGGGGCCGGAGAGGCCGGCTCCACAATCTCCTGCAACGTGGTGTTTTCCAGAATGTTGGCAGCCGCGTCGCGCACTTTCAGAAACACCTTGTAGAGCGAGCGATGAATGCTGTCGGTTTCGATCAGCGTGCGCAGGGAGTCGGCATCGCCGAAGGGGGCCAGCGGTCCGTCCATCAGGCGAATGATTTCGCTCAGCCGGATTTCCGAGGGCGGGCGGCGAAGATGGTAGCCGCCCTTGGCTCCGCGCGCGCTATCCACAATGCGCGCGTTCTTCATTTCCAGCAGGATCAGTTCGAGGAACTTTTCCGGCAAGTTTTCTTCGTAGGCGATATCACGGATTTTGATGGCGCCCTGCTGGTAGCGGCGGGCGAGGACCATCAGAGCTTGAATGGCGTACAGGCCTTTTTGTGAGACGCGCATGGCACCCGATCCTTGGAGAACGCGGTAATGTCTATCAAGACCATAGACATTATCTGATAAGCGGGGTTTGCACGCAATCTGCCAAAAGTCTCCAAAACTTAATTCCCAGTCAAGCGATTGATACGCAACAGGTTACGTGCCTAGCCAGGAGGGCATCCGTGGCCTCAAGATGCAGCGAATTGCACTTCCAGGCAAGAAAACTGACCCTGCGGCGCGGGCATCCCGGCCCTCCGCGGGACATGCCCACGCGGCATCTTCGGCAGGGTTCGCCTCCCGACTAAACTGAAATTACCCCCGAAAACCAGTTGGTTCTATCCCTTCCAGCGGTAAGCCGCTGGTTGGGGCAGGCCGATGTGTTCGAGTACGCGGCATGCGAACTGGCGGGCCATCGCTTCGATGCCACTGGGCCGGTTGTAGAAGGTGGGAATGAGCGGGTAGATGGTCGCGCCAGCGTCGGCGGCGCGGTACATGTTGCGAATATGAATTTTGTTGAGCGGCGTTTCGCGGACGCAAAGCACTAGCGGCCGTTTTTCTTTGAGGCAAACGTCGGCGGCGCGTTCGATGAGTTGGGCGGCGATGCCGTTGGCGATGCGGGCCAGCGTGCCCACGCTGCACGGGATGACCACCATCGGACCGGCGGGATAGGAACCGCTGGCGATGTTGGCGCCAATGTCGGCGTTGGCTTGCAGGTGGATTTTGCGCGACGTCTTGCCCAGCACCTGGCGTACGAGGTTGCTGCGGCCGCGCAAACTGAGCTCTTCGGCGAGAACACGCAGGGCGCTGTCGGAAACGATGAAGTTCACGACCCGGACCCGGTCATCGCGATCGACAGCGAGCAGGAACTGGCGCAGAAAAACAGACCCACTGGCGCCGGTGGTGGCAATGGTCAGGTTCTGTGGCGGATGTAGAAGCAAGCGGTCTCCCGCGGGAAAGCAAGTTTGGGTTCCCGCTCAGAGTTAGAGGATAGGAACTGGCGCGCAGCCCGTCAAGCAAGCGGACCGCGCGCAGTACTACCCTCCCGGTTCTGCGGTGGTGTTGCGAAATCATGGCAACCCCCGCGACAGTTCGAACTCGCAGTGTCGTGCACGAGCGGCAGGCTGTGGCCGCCGTGGAGCGCGAAATCCGCTCCGCGGTGCGCCCCCCGCGCAGCCGCTACCTGCGCGAATTCACCACTGCTTTCCAGAACTACCGCACCGTGATGGGCCCGGCCCAGGTGGCGCGCCGTTTGACGCAAAGCGACATCATCCTGATCGGCGACTACCATTCACTCTCTGCCTGCCAGAGCTACACAGAAACTCTGCTGGCGGAACTGGCGCGCGAAAAGCGGCCGTTGGTGCTGGCCCTCGAAGCCATGTTTTCCAGCGACCAGCCGGCTCTGGATGCGTGGTGGGCGGGAGAAGTGAGTGGGGACGAACTCACGACGCGCGTGCAATTCGAGCGCGAGTGGGGTTACGACTGGCAACCGTACGGCGATTTGCTACAGGCAGCGCGCCGCCACTGCGAAGCGGTCTATGGATTGGACTGCCGTCCGCGTTTTGATTTGCGCGGAGTGCGGCGGCGCGACCGGCATGCCGCGTCGGTACTCGGCCGCGTGCGGGCGCAACACCCCGAGGCGCGTCTGGTCGTCCTGGTTGGGGAATCGCATCTGGCGCCGTCGCATCTGCCGGCGCGCGTGCAGCGCGTTCTTCCCGCAGAGCGCGTGCTGACCGTATTGCAGAATGTGGACGCGCTCTACTGGCAGGCCGCCGGCGAAGGTCGCGTCGGCGTGGAAGCGGTGGAGGTCCAAGACGATGTGCTCTGCGTCTTCAGCGCCACACCGCTCGAGAAGTACGAAAGCTACCGGCATTATCTCGACCGCTGGGAGCAGGAATAGGCTGCCGGCCGGCACGGAATTCCCACAAGACAACGGGCCGTCCATTCGCACCACCGCGCCCTCTCCCCTGCCCTGCTCTTGTCAAGCTCTCTGTTCTGAAGTTAGAACAGCTTTTCTGTGCAAACATCCCCCGGCCCGCAACCCGTTCCCAACCATGAGCTTTCTGCCAAGCAATAGCTTCAAGCTATCACGATTTCCACAGTGTTCCGCCGGAACATAGTAACGATTTGCAGAGGAACCCTACCGCTCCGGCAGCCCCGTGATCCGGATGCCTGACCCGTGCGTTTTATAGCGGATGTTCAGCCCGATCAGCAGCGCCGTCATCTGCTCCACGATGCGCGCGTTCTCCAGCTTGCCGCCATCGAGCGCGCGCAGACCGGGAATTTTCTCCACCAGCCCGCGCACCAGTTGCGCCGCCTCGGCGTGGTCGCTGCAGACGAGCACGTCGCAATCAATGGGCTGCGCGCCGCTTAGCAGATCAGCCGACACATTCTGAAACGCGGCCACCACGGCCACTCCGGGCAGCAGCTCCGCTGTCTGTTGCACTGCGGAACCCTGCCACACGCCCAGCGTGCGCGACGGCCGCCCGCCTACGCTGGCCGCCAGCGGTACGGTCGCGTCTATCAGGATGCTGCCCGGCTTGATCGTGGCTTTGAGTTGCTTGAGCAGCGCGGCCTGGCCTTCAAACGGGACGGTGAGCGCGAGCAAGTCGGTGGCACGGCACACATCTTCGTTGCTCATGCCGGAAACTTTCGCGCCCGCGCCCGCCTGCTGCAGGATGCGCGCCGCCGCTTCCGCGGCCCGCGCCGCATCGCGCGAGCCGATGATCACCGCCTCGCCCGCGCGCGCCCAGCGTAGTGCGAGACCGAGCCCCTGCGGCCCGGTACCACCGAGAATGCCGATGGCGCGCGTCATGCGAACTCCGCCAGCGGCAACTGTTCACTGGTGAATTCCGCCAGCGGCGCTTTCAGCGTGATGCGCGTATAGGTGGTGTTGCGCTCGGCGGGGATGCGGCCGGCTTCGAGGATCAGCGACTGAAAATCTTCCGGACTGAGATATTGCCCAGCAGTGGCGCCCGCTTCGCGCGAGATGTTTTCTTCCATGAGCGTGCCACCGTAGTCGTTGACGCCGGCCGCGAGGCAGAGCTGCGACAGTCCGCGGTTCAGCTTGACCCATGAGACCTGAAGGTTGTTGATGGAACCCGCGAGCAGCACGCGGGCCAGCGCGTGGACTTTCAAATGTTCGGCGAGTGTGGCGCCGGCGCGCGCCAGTCCTTGCTGAAAGAGCAGCGTGTTCTGGTGCACGAAGCCGAGCGGCACAAACTCGGTGAAGCCGCCCGTCTCGTTCTGGATGCCGCGCAGCAAGCGCATTTGCCGCACCCAGTGGTCGGGCGTCTCGCGGTGCCCGTACATCATTGTTGACGTGGTCGGAATGCCACAAGCGTGCGCGGTGCGGATCACTTCCGTCCACTGCGCCGTGGTCAGCTTGTTGCGTGAGAGCACTTCGCGCACTTCGTCGTCGAGAATTTCCGCGGCGGTGCCGGGCATGGTGTCGAGCCCGTTGTCGCGCAGCATCTTCAGATAGTCGGCCAGCTTCATACCGGTGAGTTCCACGCCATAAACAATTTCCATGGGCGAAAAAGCGTGCACGTGCATGCCGGGCACGGCTTGCTTCACCGCGCGCAGGATGTCGCGGTAATAAAACGGTGGCAACCCGTGCGGCAGCCCGCCCTGAATACAGACTTCAGTGGCGCCGAGCTGCCACGCTTCCTGCGCCCGCCGCGCCATTTCTTCCAAGGTGAGGAAATAAGAATCCGCTTCGCGCGGACCGCGGCTGAAGGCGCAGAACTTGCAGCCGACAAAGCACACGTTGGTGAAATTAATGTTGCGATTGACGACGTAGGTGACCAGGTTGCCGGCGAGCTCTTGACGCAACAAGTTGGCGGCCACGAGCAAGCCCAGGAGGTCGTCGCCTTCGCTGTGGGCCAGGCGCGAGCCGTCGTCGAAACTCAGCGCGGCCGCGTCCTGCAGTTCGAGCGCGTGTTCGAGCGAGCGACGTACGTCGGAAGTCAGGCGCGGTGCAACCTCAGACCAGGAGAGCGAGGCAAATGATTCCAGTTCGGAGTTGGAGAGCAAACGAGTCATGAGTTCCCCTTAGGAAGAACATTGATTGTAGGACGGCGGAAGAGGAGCGTCTACTGGCTGGAGCGGCCGCGCCCCGGTTTTGGTGCAGGCTTTGGCCGCGCGGGGCGCACCACCAACGGTCGGCGCAGCACGGTTTCCAGCAAATACGCAGCTCCGGCCACACGCTCGCCTGCGGTGGCAGTTGCCCGCAACCCTTCGGCCTCGAGGACCACGGTCTCGGCGCCACGCGTGAGCCGGAGAGCACGAACCCCGTGCGTGACCAACGCGCACGCGAGCCGCGCAGTTCCCGCCAGAGCCCGCGCTCGACGCTGCTCGGAACGCGGCACCCGGCGCAGAAGTGCGTGCCCGGCTTTGGGCGGAGCGCCGCGATGGTAGCGCGCCACGAGCGCGGTGAGCAGCCAGTCTTCCTGTGTCCAGCCGAGGGGAACAGGCATGGCAGCGATCCGTCGCGCGGAGCGCTTGTGATGACCGGTGCGGTTTTTCTCCGCGCCAATGTTCTGCAGCAGGCAGCCGGTGCGCAGGATTTCCCGATCACGGCGACCGCATTTTGCAAGAACGTTCGCTGCTTGCAAACCGTCCCACAATTGCAGCGCGATGCGACCGGCCTGCTGCGCTTCGAGCGAGTTGCCGTGCGAGAAAGCAGCGATGCGCTGAAAACGGGCGAGCAGCGCGCGTTCCTGAGCTTCGCCGTGGGGAAGGCCGTGGCGCCAGGTATGCCAAAGAGAATCCGGGCCAACCATCTTCGTGCGATAACGGACGAGGCGTTGGGTACGGGCGGCGGTGATGCGCTCGTGCCAGTGTGCGAGCCCGGCGGCATCGTCCCAGTTCAGGCCGCGCACCTGCTCCCACAACACGTCGAGATCGTGGACTTCGCCGAGCGCATCCTGCATTTCTTTGAGGTCAGCGCCCCAGAGCGCGTGGCGTTCGGGCAAGAAATTCTCCACCGTGTAGCGAAAGCGTTTGATGCCGATGCGGAGTGTGTGCCACGCAGTCTGGCTGCCGCTGCGCAGCGCCCGGCGATGCAGTTCGCGGGCCTCGTGCCACCGCTCGAGCGCGAGGTATTGAAACACGGCGCCCTCGAGCGGCACGCGGGCGGCGTGATGGCTGAGATGAGCGATAAAGCTCCGCCACTCGGACTCGTCGAAGCGCGCAACGGCTTCGGCGGCGGTGGTTTTGTGGGCGGACTCGCGCACGTGGAGCACGCCGGTGAGCGCGAGCGCCAGCGGGTCATCGTTGGGAGCGAGTTGCGACAGCCATTCCAACATGACCTGTAGATCGCGCAGCTCGCCGAGAGCGCGGAAGACGCGGCCGCCGGCCTTTTTCATGCGCGACCAGAGCAGGTCGGGATCGAGCGAGCGGAAACCGTCGGCCATAGAGCGGCAGCGGCGAATGGCGACGCGGAGATCATGGACGGCATCAGGCGCGAAGTCCTGCGCCGCTTTGTGGCGCTCCTCGGTGACGCGCTCCATCCAGTAGGCAAGGCCGGAGCGGCTGGTGGCGGGTTTCTTCGGCGAATGCGGCATTTGTTTTCATTGGAAATGAGAAGTGAGAAGGGCGCAAGGGCGGGAGCAACGGAAGGGGAGGGAGCGGGGAATCCCTTTCGCTTCGGCTCGCGGGCGGGGGTGCCCGCGCCACACAAGAATCACACGCGCTTCTTTGCGGTGTGGCGAATGCTACGGCGCTCGATGAGGTGGACGAGTTCTTCGGCGAGGTTGGTGGCGTGGTCGCCGGCGCGTTCGAGGCATTGGGCCATCATGATCAGGTCCATGCGAATCTCTTTGCCGCCGCCGAGTTGGTCTTTGAAGACGCTCTGGCGGAGATGGTCCATGTCGGCGTCGACGCGGAGGACGACGCCGGCAGCAGAAGCGTCGCGCTGGCGCAAGCCTTTGTGAATGCCCCGGACCATGCGTTCAAGAATTTCTGCCATCTCCTCCAGCTGAGCCGCTTGTCTGGGCGCGAGCGGTTTCTCGGGGACGTGCACTCGCTGCGTGACCCACCAGACGAGATCGCCAATGCGTTCCAGATCAGTGATGAAGCGCAGGGAAGCGATGAGTTCACGGGCGGTCTGTTCTTCGGTGCCGGTAATGGCGTGGGGAAGTTCTTCATCGACCTGGCGCTCCAGGGTGTCGAGTTCGCGCTCGCAGTCTTTGACGGCCAGGAAGGCCATGCGGGAAGAAGTGTGCATGAATTCGCGGAGGTTGGAGACGGCGTCTGCTGCGATGAGAAAGCCGCGGGCGGCGCGGGCGGCGAGTTCGTGGCCGAATGGAGTGGCACGACCGTTGATGGGGCCGTCTTTCCTGGTCTTCCTCGCAGCGGCGGCCGAGCGAACGGGCATGGTAGTCACGATAATCGCACCGGGGCCGGGGATTGTGTGAAATTTCTGTAAACGGAGAAAAGCCTGCCACGGATTTACGGATGAGCACGGATGGGGAGAACGGGCGAAAATCTTAAAACGCAGAGAACGCAGAGAAAAGCCGCAGAGAACGCAGAGAAAAGCTGCCACGGATTTGCGGATGAGCACGGATGGGGCGCAGGGAGCGCCTCAGGTATCTGGGGGGCGGGGCCTGAAGGCGCGTCACGAGTCGGGGTGGTTTCGTCGCCAGGCCTGAAGGCCTGCCCTGATACGAAGCTGACGGAGCTGCGCTCCGCCGGGCAGGTGAGGGCACTTGCCCCTACGAAAAGCAAAGGCGCGCGCGGGCGGGGGCCCTTCGCTTCGCTCGAGGGCAAGCTGCCCGCCACAAGACCCCACGCTCATCCGCCGGCGATCGAGGGGAGCAGCATGACTTCGTCATTTTCCGCAAAGCGGTAGGTGGCGCCGCCGAGAAAGCGGATGTCTTCTTCGTTGACGTAAACGTTGACAAAGCGGCGGAGCTGGCCTTGTTCGTCGCGTAGGCGGGCGGCGAGTTCGGGGAACTTCTCCTGTAGCGCCGCCAGCAGACCAGCGAGATCGGCGGCATCGCACAGCAGAACCGGTTGCTCGCGCGTGAAACGACGGAACGCAGTGGGAATGTGGACGCGGATGTTCATGCCGGCACCTCGGTGGGCAGCGTGGCTCCGGCTTCCCGCAGGTAAGCTTCGAAGTCAGCCAGGCGCGGCGCGACTGCCGGCTGTGCCGGGGCGGGCCTGACGGCGTCCAGGGTCTTGAGACCGTTGCCCGAGATGACAAGCACGGTTGTTTCATTGGGCTTAATACGGCCCTGAGCGAAGAGTTTTTGTGCGACGCCCGTGGTTACGCCGCCAGCGGTTTCAGTGAACACGCCTTCGGTGTGAGCAAGCAGTTCGATACCGCTGACGATTTCCGCATCGGTGACGTCTTCCGCCCAGCCGCCACTGTTGGTGATGGTCTGGATGGCGTAAGGGCCGTCGGCAGGATTGCCGATGGCGAGGGAACGGGCGATGGTGGCGGGTTTCTGCGGCTCGATTTCTGTCCGGCCACGCTTGACGGCGGTGGAAATGGGCGAACAGCCGGTGGCTTGCGCGCCGAAAAATCGCACCGGCTTGTCTTCGACGAGTCCGGTTTTGATCAACTCCTGAAATGCTTTGTGAATTTTGGTAAGGAGCGAACCGCCCGCCATGGGCACGACCACATTGTCAGGCAGGCACCAGCCCAGTTGTTCGGCAATCTCAAAGCCGACTGTCTTCGAACCTTCGGCGTAGTACGGACGCAGGTTCACGTTGACCAGGGCCCAGCGATACCGGTCGGCAACCTGAGAGCAGAGGCGATTCACCTGATCGTAGTTGCCGGCGATGCGAACAACACGTGCGCCGTAAATTTGTGTGCCGAGGATTTTCGCGGATTCCAGATCGTCCGGGACGAAGATCCAGGCTTCCAGGCCCGCGCGGGCAGCCTGTGCGGCAACCGCATTGGCGAGATTGCCGGTGGAAGCGCAGCCGATGACGTTGAATCCGAAACGCCGGGCTTGCACCAGCGCGGTGGAGACGACCCGGTCTTTGAAACTGAGCGTTGGACTGCACACCGCGTCGTTCTTCACATAGAGATTTCCAGCCTGGAAAACCCGGGCGAGGCGGGGTGCTTCGAGCAAGGGTGTGAAACCGGTGCGGCCGCCAGGATTTTCCTGGGGCGGGAGCGGGAGAAATTCCCGGTAGCGCCAGAGATTCGGTTCGCGGCGGGCAATGCGTTCGCGGGTCACGCGGGAGCGGATGAATTCGTAGTCGTAGACCACGTCGAGAGGCGAAAAGCAGGCTTGGCAAATGGAGGTGGGCTGGTTGCCCCAGTTGGCGCCGCATTCGCGGCAGGCAAGGGAATAATGTTCGGTCATCAGCGTTCTCAATTCTCCGCGGGATTTTCCGCAGCAAAATAAAAACCCACCGCCGGTAGGGTGGTGGGTTTCGAAGTCTTGAAATTTGCGACTCTTCTAGGAACTACCCTCCACCAGTTGGAAGTGAGTACGCATGGCCATGGTGGAGCAAATGCCGGAAATCAGCATGGAGAGCGCGCCGCAGTGGAGATTACAAGTCATGAAGATGTTCGAAAGAACATAACGGAGTGGGGACGGCGGTGTCAAGCGAGCCCCCTGTTCCGGCAATGGTACAGTTTGAACCCACGCTGTAGGACAGTGGTGCCCGCTGCCGTGATCTCTGGAGGCAAGAATGAAAGCATCTATGTTGTATCGAATCGCCGCTGTTCTTCTGCTGCTTTTCACGGTAGGACATACACTCGGCTTTCGCCAGTCCGATCCCAAATGGGGAGTTGATGCCCTTCTTGGCTCAATGCGGTCAATTCACTTTGACGTGCAGGGGTTCAACCGTACGTATTGGGACCTCTTTGTGGCGGCCGGATTCTCTGTCGGCGTGTTTTATCTATTCGCGGCGATATTGGCATGGCAGCTAGGTGGCCTTCCGGCAGCGACTTTGGCGCTCATGCGCGGCACGGCGTGGGCGTTCGCCCTTTCCTTTGCCGCCATCACACTTGTGAGCTGGAGATACCTCTTTATCCTCCCGATCGTTTTCTCATTCGTGATTACATTATGTTTGACCGCGGCGGCCTGGCTTTCAGCGAAGCCGGTTTCCATGCCACCATCGCGATAGTGAGGTCCGAGGATTCAAACTGCACCACTACCCCCTGTTCCGGAGCGCGCTACATTTCCTTTACTGCGAGCAGCAGGGAAGCGGCTACCATCGTTCCATGAGCGTTTATGAGGACCGCAAAGAAGAACTGGAACGCCACGAGATAATGATGGGCGTGCCCCGGGGAAGGTTGGCGGTGACGCTGGACATGATCACGGATGCCATGACGCTGGTGGGTCAGCACGGAGTTTACTGCCAGAGCCAGCGCTGGGTAGGGAAGCCCGCGATGGATGTACAGCTGGTTCTGAAAAGCCTGACGGACGCGAAGGAGTTGGTGCAGGGCGTGATGGAGGAACTGAAGCGGACGAATTGAGTCCGCACGATAGAATTGTGGCTGCTAAGGCAGGGAAAAACAAACCCCACCGTGGATGGTAACGTCAGATATGGCGAAGGAAGTCGGCCAGATCTGCACGTGCCATCTTGAGGATTCCGCGCAGAGTGCCAGTCTTGAGTTCGTCGTGAAGGGGCACAACGCAGCCGAGGTCACCAGAGGGTGCTGATTTCTTGAGCACGACGTGACTTCCGCGCTGGCGAACCTGCTTGTATCCCAAATGCTCCAACGCCCGAATCGCTTGTGCCCCTGAAAGCCGGGGCAGCTTAGGCATACTTAGCCTCAAACGTCGTCAGCATGGGCCGGTCTACATCGGGCAGGGAGAATTCTTCCAGGTAAAGCTCGGTGGCTTCCTTGAGATTGGCGAGGGCTTCGTCAATGGTCTTGCCCTGGCTTGTTGTCCCAATCTCTGGACACTCCGCCACGTACATGTCTTCTTCCCGATGTAAGATGGCGGTGAAAGTGCGCAAAGGCATTTGGTTTTTCTCCAACTGATGATTTACCCCAGATTGCAACTTCTTTCAAGCGATTACGTATTTTCCCACCTCAATCACCCGCTGTGCGATTTGCTGGCGCAGGGCAATGGTATTGAACGGTTCGTATTTCACCAGGCGGCGGATGAGGGCTAGTTGCGTGCGCTGCATGTCGCCTTCAGCCACGGCGGCGATGACCTTCCTGGCGGCGGCTTCGATCTTTTCCATAGCGTGCGCGAGGTAGACCTGGGTCATCGCGATGGGAAGACGCGCGGCTGCTTCTCCGCGGTGCGCGATTTTCTGGGTACGTAGCACGCAGGACTCCATAACGTAGATTTCCGTAATCATGTCGGCGAGTGCGCCCATGATTTCCTGCTGGTCGGGCAGTGCGGTCATGTATTTCTGCGAGGCGGCGCCAGCCACCAGCAGGCTTAGCTTGCGGGCGTTCGCAACCAGCCCGCGTTCGGCAGCGAGCGGGCCTTCCAGTTCATCACCCGACCCCGGGCCGGACATGACTTCATCCATCACGCGTTTGATGGCGGGCAGCAGCGCCAACTGTCCGCTCATCGCACGCTTGAGCACGAAGCCAGTGATGATCAGCCGATTGATCTCGTTGGTGCCTTCGAAGATACGGTTGATGCGGGCGTCGCGATAAGTGCGTTCCGCGGGATATTCTTCCACAAAACCGTAGCCGGCGAAGATCTGCACCAGTTCGTCTACCACGGAGTCGAGCATCTCTGAGCACCAGACTTTGATGATGGAACACTCGACCGCGTATTCCTCGATGCCTTTGCGGACCTGAGTCATGGCGTCAGCCGCGGACTTGTCAATTTCGGAGAGCGCGACATCCATCATGCCTACCGTGCGGTAAACGATGGCTTCGCCGGCGAAGACGCCGACGGCCATGTTGGCCAGTTTCTCGCGGATGAGGCCAAACTCCGCGATGGCCTTGCCGAACGCCTGCCGTTGTTTGGCATAGCCGATGGCCTGCTGCAGCGAGACGCGCGCACCGCCCACACACATGGCGCCGAGTTTGAAGCGGCCGACGTTAAGAATGTTGAACGCGATGACGTGGCCCCGCCCGATCTCGCCGAGTACGTTTTCCACCGGAACCTGACAATCGTTGAGGATGACGGGGCAGGTGGAGGAGCCGCGAATGCCCATCTTGTGCTCTTCGGCGCCGATGGAAAATCCGGGAAAGTTCTTTTCCACCAGGAAGGCGGTGAACTTTTCGCCATCCACTTTGGCGAAGACGGTAAAGAGATCGGCAAAGGCGGCGTTGGTGATCCACATCTTTTCGCCGTTCAGGAGGTAGTGCTTGCCGTCGGGCGAAAGCGTGGCGCGGGTGCGGCAATTGAGCGCGTCGGAGCCCGAAGTGGCTTCCGATAAGGCGTAGGCGCCGATCAGTTCGCTGGCCGCCAGGCGCGGCAGGTATTTCTGTTTCTGTTGTTCCGTGCCAAAAAAAACAATGGGCAGCGTGCCGATGCCGGTGTGGCCTCCCCAGGTGGTGGCGAAACTGGCATAGAGGGCGATGCGGTCGGCGATGATACAGGAACTGACTTTGTCCATCTCCAGGCCGCCGTAGGCTTCCGGGATATCCGCGGCGGTGAGGCCGAGTTGGCTCGCCTTTTTCAGCAGGTCTCGGGTGATGGAGTAGTCCTTGTGCTCCATCTTCTCGATCTGCGGGACAATTTCGTTGCGGGCAAATTCTTCGGAGGTCTGGGCGATGAGTTGATGCTGGTCGGTGAAGTCCTCGGGGGTAAAGGCCGCGTCGGGCGGGGCTTCGTGGAGGAGGAAGGAGCAGCCGGATGCCTTGCCCCCGAGAACCATTGTGGTTGTCATTGATCAAACCCCCTCAACCACCAAGGTCACGAAGGAGCACGAGGGAAGAGCACTAGGCTCGCGGCATCGATTCGCTTTGCTTCGTGGTTCTTGTAGTTGTGGTTTCCAACTTCCAGCCCGTGCCGTTAACGAAGCGCCGAATTCCGTCACGCAGATGGGCCACATTGAAGTTTATAAGCAGCCCGAGAGATTTACCACTGAGCTTAAGGTAGGAAAGGAGCTGTGCTTGGTGGACCGGAGCGATCGCTTCCACCGACTTGAGTTCAACGATCACCATGTCCTCAACCAAGAGGTCAATTCGGTAGCCGAGATCCAGCTTGACGCCGTCGTAGATCACGGGAAGCGCCACCTGTGATTCCGCCCGGTAACCAGACTTGCTGAGTTCGTGCTGCAGGCAGGCGGTATAGGTGCTTTCGAGCAACCCCGGGCCCAGTTCGGTGTGGACACGCATTGCTGCAGTAATGATGGCATGGCTGATTGTTTGGGGACCAAATCTTTGCACGGCTGGGGTGGTCATAGTCGATCTCCTTAACAGGTAGCTACTTGACGGCTTCCTAAGGAGACGAACCAACTCGGGGACCTTGAGCATACCAGAACTGTGGGAGGCTGATCTTGATTTGCTCCTGTGATCTGGTGGCCCAGTCAGGGCAACCTCAACCACGAAGGGCACGAAGGCACACGAAGAGAAGGTCCGTTTTTTTCCTCGTGGCCGTAGCGTCCGGTTGCGAAAGAAAGTTGTTCCGAGCGGCCCTGGCGGAGGGTCTTAGGTCCTTTGCCTTTGTGTACCTTGGTGTCCTTAGTGGTTAAGAAAGGTTCTCGAAGATTCCCGCCGCCCCCATGCCGCCGCCGACGCACATGGTCACCATGCCATACCGCGCTTTCCGGCGCTGGAGTTCGCGCAGCAGCGTCGCGGTGAGTTTGGCGCCGGTGCAGCCCAGCGGATGGCCGAGCGCGATCGCACCCCCGTTTGGATTCACTGAGTCGGGATCAAGTCCCGCTTCGCGAATGACGGCGAGAGATTGCACGGCGAACGCTTCGTTGAGTTCGATGACGGCAAGATCGGAGAGCTTAAGCCCTGCTAATTTGAGCACCTTGGGAATGGCGAACACCGGTCCGAGCCCCATTTCTTCCGGCTTGTACCCGGCGGTGGCAAAGGCGACATAGCGCGCCAGTGGCGGGATGCCGAGTTGCCGGGCGCGGCTCGCCGACATGACCACGGCGGCGGCGGCACCATCGGACATTTGCGAGGAGTTGCCAGCGGTGACCGTGCCCTTGATGTGGAACGCCGGCTTCAGCGCCGCCAGTGCGTCAAGTGAGGTATCGGCGCGGGGGCCTTCGTCCTGCGCGAACGTGATCTCGCTGCGCTTGGGCTTCTTCCCGTTGGGCGTGGTGAAGCTGACCGGAACAGCCACCGTCTCCTCGCTGAACTTTCCGGCCGCGATCGCGGCGATGGCTTTCTGGTGGCTGCGCAACGAGAACTCGTCGGCTTCCTCACGGCTAATATTGAAGCGCTGCGCGAGCCGCTCAGCGGTCAGCCCCATGGAGAGATAGGCGTCAGGGTAGTGGTCCACCAGCCACGGATTGGGAGAGATTTTGTGGCCCCCCATGGGGATCATCGACATCGACTCGGTGCCGCCCGCGATGATGACTTCCGCACCACCCGCCTGAATGCGCTCGGCCGCCATCGCGATGGCTTGCAAACCAGAGGAGCAGAAACGGTTAACCGTCATGGCCGAGATTCCGACCGGGAGGCCGGCGCGCAGGGAAGCGATGCGGGCCACGTTCATCCCCTGTTCCGCTTCCGGCATGGCGCAGCCGAGAATCACATCTTCGATTTCGTTGGGATCGAGTTGCGGCACTCGGGCGAGCGCGCCTTGAATGGCGACCGAGGCAAGTTCGTCCGGACGGGTGGCGCGCAACGTACCTTTGAAGGCGCGCCCAACCGGCGTGCGCACAGCGGAGACGAGAACGACTTCAGGCATGGGAAAGCCCTCCAGAGGATTCTAACCGCTGTTCCGGCGGTGGCGTTTGTAGTAGCGGCGGGCTTTGGCACGGTTGCCGCAGACGGTCATGTCGCACCAGCGGCGGCTGTGGTTGCGAGTGGTGTCGAGAAAGAGCCAACGGCAAGTGCGCGATTCGCAGACGCTGATGTGGCGGTAGGCGCCGGAGGTGAGCAGGTCGAGGGCGGAGTGAAGCACGGCCCAGAGAAGCCGTTCCAAGCTGGCTGGCGGGCCGGACCACTGCCAGATAAAGCGGGTAGCCCCAGTGGTTAGACCGACGTGGGGAGCGATGCGCGCGAACTCGCGCTGGATGACCCCAAGCGCATCGCGGGGCGCCGCCTTGCCGGCAGCCAGCGTGGCAAACAGCTGGTAGAGCGCGTCGCGGAGCGTGCGCGCGCGGGCGAGCAGAGCGCGGGTCTCAATGTTCCCGGAACCCGCGCTGCCGGCCAGTTGGTGGGCGTTGGCGGCGGTAAGGATGCCCGTCTGACGGCCGAAGGCGATCAGGTCATCGTAGTCGCCCAAGAGCTCGACCGGATCTGGCCGGCCGCGGTCATCGATGGTGTTGGCGAAGTCGAGGCAGAGGGCGCCGCCTTTGAGTTGGAATTGCCGGGCCGGTATCATATGCCGTTCTCCATTATAACCTCCTAAATCCATTTGAAAAGTTATTTGCATCCGGTTACAATGTTAACCGTCTATACGCGTATAGACAGTGTGAACGGAGCACCGGATGCAATCTCCCGACAACCGCCCGCCGACCCTGAAGCTGCTGCTTGCCTTTGGCGCCATCTACATCGTGTGGGGGTCCACCTACCTGGCCATCCGCTACGCGGTGGATGGCATTCCGCCACTGCTGATGATGGGCATGCGGCATGTCGCAGCAGGCGGGATGATGCTGGCGTGGCTGCGCGGGCGTGGGGTGAAGCCGGAGCCACGGCTCTGGAAATATGCGCTGCTGACCGGCGCGATTCTCTTCCTGGGCGGACACGGCTTGCTGGCGTGGGCGGAACAGCGCGTCGATTCCGGGCTGGCGTCCTTGCTGATTGCCACCGAGCCCCTGCTCATGGTGGTGTTGGCGGGCCTGGCAGGCCAGGAGAAACACGCCTCCGCACGCACCGTAGTTGGACTGCTGCTGGGGATGGCGGGAATTGCGCTGTTGTTTGGCGTGAGCGGAGGACAAGAATCGCGGTGGGGCACGGCGGCGGTACTGGTCAGCGCGACGTTGTGGTCGGTGGGGGCAATTTATGCACGCGGCATCAAGCATGAGAGTTCCGCGGCGATGTTTGCCGCCATGCAGATGCTGGCCGGGGGAGTCTTGCTGCTGACCGTGGGCGCGGCCGCGGGCGAACGTCTGGCCCTCGGGCACATCTCGTTGCGGGCCTGGGCCGCGTTGGCCTATCTCACCGTGTTTGGATCCATCGTGGCATTCAGTGCGTACGTGTGGCTGATGCAGGTGACGACGGCAGCGCGAGTGTCCATGCATTGCTATGTCAACCCGGTGGTGGCGGTATTTCTGGGCTGGCTGCTGGCCGGCGAAGCGGTGACCGGGCGCATGTTGATGGGAGCCGCGGTGGTGCTGGTGGGTGTGTTGCTGGTGAATACAAGCCGCCGCGAACCGGGGCCGGCCTTGAGAACATTGGTGGAGGCGGAAGAACCGTGGCTGCCAGGGGATTGAGGAGTGCCAGGTTGTGGCTCGGTACGCCAGGGTTGCTGGTGTCAACGAAGACGAGTGCGGTCATGGGCGTGATCGCGGGAGGGGTAGCGGCCCTTCGTCTTCAGGAAGGGCTTACGGGCCAAGG